>PFDK01000022.1 GCA_002772645.1 Candidatus Pacebacteria bacterium CG10_big_fil_rev_8_21_14_0_10_56_10
CTCTGGTTTTCAAGACCAGCGCATTTGTCCGCTCTGCCAACCCTCCAGAGTGAGTTGACATTTATTGTATCACTCGACCAGGCAACGGGAATCGATGTATAGTAGAGGCACGTATGCCCGATCAGCCCAACCAGTCCGATCAACCTACCCAGCTCAACCAGTCCACCTGGCCCGGTCAATCTGCCCAACCCGACCAGTCTGCACGGTCAAATCGGCCAGCCCAAGCCAGCCCAGCCAGCCCAGGCCGTCAACCAAATCAGCTCAACTTGAGAGAACAGAAACAAGCCACCAGGCAGGACACGCCCCAAAGCCGAAGCAGTCGGGCCGATTCGATGATTTCGTCGGCCTTGATCGGAAAAGTAGCGGCTAGCGATCAGACAAGCCAAAATAATCAGCAAAACAACCGGCAAAGTGGTCAGCGCGTATCCAGACCTACGGCCGGTCAACAGAGATTGTCACCCAGCCCGGTCATCGACATTCCCAAGCCTCCGCCGGACGAAAAGTCATTCGCGGGCACCCCCAAACCTCAGCCCGAACAAACGGTGTTGGAGTGGCAAGCACCCAGCCGCCCGTTCAAGCAGCGCGACAGTCGCTACTACTCGACTGTCGGCCTAATCGTGTTTCTGATTGTGCTAATCTTATTTTTCGCCGGTCAGTTCTTGCCGATCGCGGTAGTAATTGCCGTGGCCTTCCTGGCATATGTCCTGTCAAGTGTGCCGCCCAACACCATCACCAATAAAATCACCACCTACGGCATCCGTTCCGACAATGACATCTATTATTGGGAAGAACTGGGTCGGTATTGGTTCGAGGAAAAATACGACTCTAAACTGATCAAGCTCGAGGTAATCCGTTTCCCTCACCGAGTGACGGTGCTGCTGGGCGACCAAACAGAAGAACTGGTGACTGCCGTACTGTCAGAAGTGCTGCTTCAGGAAAAACCTAAGGACACCTTCGTAGACAAAGCGGCCAACTGGCTCCAGCAAAAAGTGCCGCTGGATGGGTGAAAAACCGAATGAGTGAAAACTAGACGAGTGAAAAGCTTAGCAGTTGGACTGTGGTCAGGCTCCGCGTTGCTTAGAGCAGTAAACAGTGTTGCCAAACTTGGCCGTCATCACTCCCAGCAGCTCGCCGTCATCATTCATGAGAACTGCTGGTCGTCACTTCCGTCTAGCTTCGACCATCACTTCCGCCGCCGGTTTCGACCACCAGCCCCAGACACCGCTTCGACTTACACCGCTTCGACTTAACTTTACTCCAGACCTCCTCGAGGATAGAATAGTTCCCACCGCGCCCATAGCTCAGGCGGATAGAGCGTCAGTTTGCGGAACTGAAGGCCAGAGGTTCGAGTCCTCTTGGGCGCACCACATTGACACAGTGCTTACTGCGGGCGAGGCTCCGACACCGCACGGGATTGGTGATAACCAAAACCGATGCAGATGGCGGGATGTCAGGAAGGTTGGCAGAGTGGACAATTGCACCGGTCTCGAAAACCGGAGCCTTACAGGCTGCGAGGGTTCGAATCCCTCACCTTCCGCCACGAACCAACTAGGCTCACTCGTCGAAGTACTGGTTATCTTCCGTGATTAGATAGAACTTGGGAGCTAACTTAGAATCTCTTCCCCCTCACCAAGCCCGCGGTACTTCCCACCAGCACCGCGCTGTCGGCGGCCAGCTGGAGCACTGGCAACCAGTACCACCCTTGCGGAGCGTGACGGTAATTTTTGGCGATTGACCACCCTGCGTAGGCAACCAAAACCATCAACAACCAACCAACTGCCAAGCTACCAAACGCCACCAGTACCGCCAACGCCAACAGGTAACGGCCAAACACCAGCAGCACCTTGGGACGAACGATGCCAGCGGCCACGTCGCCGGCGGCAAACCGAAAGATCATCCACCAAAAACTGACCAGGTCCGAGCGAGGCCGCCAGCTGACCACCGCCTGGCGGGCCACTGCCAGCTTGATACCGGCAGCCTTGACCAGGAGGGCAAACGAGTAGTCTTCGTTATCGCTGAGCCGTTCGTCAAACTTGCCCAGTCGTCGCCAGATTGAGCGATCGATCAGCATCGAGCGGGTGGCAGGCAAAAAAGACGCTGGATCGAGCCGGTCGGGCATAACCAGCGCGTACGGCACTACCGCTTGTTCGAACGGGGTGTGAGCGTCGCCTTGGTAGTAGCCGGCTACTACTTCAGCGTGGTGGCGAGCGGCGGCGGCCATCAGCTCCGCCAGCCAGTGCTGGTGAAGGGTGCAACCGGCGTCGGTGATGGCTATCCAGTCGTGGCTGGCCGCGGTAATGCCGGCGTTGCGGCCCACGCTGCGATTGCCTGGCTGTTCGATCAGCTTGAGGTTAAGTTGGGGGTGGTCAGCCGCGAACCGACGAACCAGCCGGACCGTGCCGTCACTCGAGCCGCCGTCTACCATAACAACTTCTTCCGGGAGGCGTGACTGCTTTGCCACGCTGGTCAACAAAGAGTTGATGGTAGCGGCTTCGTTGAGAACAGTGACGACCAGCGAGACGTTTTCCGGCATGGCTATACTTTAGTTCTTTGTTTCTGCCCGCTTCTTGATCCACACCTCTGCCTGCACTTTTGCCCGCTTCTTGGTCCACACCTCTGCCCGCTGCCGTCCCTCAAACAGCCGCCGAGCTTCTGCCAATACTTCCAGGTACTGATCAGCCACCGGACCGATCCGGTAGTGCTGTTGAAAGCGCCGCCGGGCGCGCCGCCCCAACTCGTCGCGCAGTGACGCGTCACCGAGCAACCTAAGTACTTGGACCGCCAAGTCGTCAACACTGGCTGGCTGGGCCAGCAATGCAGTCCGCCGGTGCTCGACAAGGTACGGCGTGGGGCCGGTGTTGAACGCCACGATTGGTTTGCCAAGCGCCATCGCTTCGATGGTGACCATCCCAAATCCCTCTAGCGCCCAGACCGAGGGAAAGACACAGACGGTAGCGGCCTTCAGTTCGGCCAGCGCGTCCGGCACCCGGCCGGTCAGCGTCACTTGGTCAGTCAGGCCCAGCTCGACCACCAACCGTTCCAGCTCGGCGCCAAAATCGCCTTCGCCCACAATTCTCAGCCGAGTATCGGGATAGTGCTTGAGGACGATCGGCATCGCCCCGATCAACAGGTCCTGTCCTTTACCCCGTTCCAGTCGGGACACGCAGACCAATGTATCTGTTTTGGTCTTGGCCGTTTCGGCAACCCGTCCCTCGGCACTCCATTTCTTGGCGGCCCCTCCCCTTCCCCATGTCTGGCGAGCTCGCTGCCGAAACCTCAGCTCCTCCTTAGTCAAGTTACGCCCGCACGGCACTACTCTGATTTTGTCGGCAGGGATGCCGGTCTGTTCGATCAGCGGCCCCAATGTGTAGGCGGTCGGCACGATCACCAGCTCCGGCAACCGGGCCGACCATCGGTACCACCAGCCGGGCAGTCCCCAAAACTTACTAAACAGCGTTTCTAGAGGCGCGAACTCGATCCACACCACCGGCTTGCCCTGCAGCCGGCACCACCAACTCAAGATTAGTTTTTCGGCAAAGCCCGACACCAGCACCACTTCGGCTTCCTTTTCGCGCCGCAGTGCTTGCCAGTACCAACCAAAAGCAAACGGCGCCGCCACTGCCGCTTTGAGCAAACCCCTCCAGTTGCCCACCACGTCCAACACCCAAGGAATGTGCCGGGTAGGGACTTGGTTGTCTGCTAACAACCGCCCGAACAGCTGATGATTAGTGTAAGCAGTCATGCCGATGCCGCGCCGCCCCAGCTCGCCCAGTAAGTCGCTCAAGAACGTCTCGGCCCCGCCCAAACCCAGCGTTTGTCCAAAGTACGCCAGCCGGGACACAAATCCAGACCGGGACACAGCTTGCGGTCGAGACACAAATCCAGACCGAGGCGCAACTTGATTTTTGGCCACGGCTCACCACCCCCACAACTGGTAGTACGTCTCGGCAACCTGGCGCCAGCTAAAACCGCGAGTGAAGGCCTTGATCGTCGCCGAGTTGATCTGCAAGCGCGACAGTTGTTGACGAACGTCGGCAACGCGGCTACCGGTAACCAAGTATCGATAACCGGGAAAAGTCTCTAGGTAGCGGCGCTTCAACGGCTGGCTGTACAAACTGACTACCGGCTTGCCCAGTTTGAGCGCCTGCCAGATAGACAAGTACGAGCTGGCCAGCACTACCTCTGCTCTAGCCAGCTGGGGGGCAATGTCGTCGCTCCAACCGGTAACTGACCCCAGCCGCTCGCACTCTGGGCGGAACGGCCCATCGCCTACCCAGGTTACGCTCACCCCAGGACGGTCTTTTTTGATCGACGTCATCAACTTCAAGTACAGTTCAAGCTCGTTCTCCTTGACCAGTCTGCCGACGAATACGTACTGGCCCAGGCGAGTAGAGACTCCATACGGCTGGCGGTCGATGGTCGGCGCTCCGTACGTCACGGCGTCAGGCCGGTCCCAGTAAAACTCGCTGATCCAGTCACCTACATGAATACTGCGGCGCGCCAGCTGGGCGGCGGCCCACCGGACCAACTTGTTGCTGGCAGGCACCGGGTACACCCCTTCCCAACCGTGGAAGGTAACAAATGTCCGACTCGCAATCTGAGGAAAGATGGGCAGCAGCCACCAAAAAACGTCGTGGACGTGGACAACGTCGGCCTGGGCAAAGAGGTGGCGATGGTCTAGTATCCACTGCCACAACCCCAGCTTAAAGCGGCTTTTCTCGCCAATACTGCTGCCGGTGCGAAACAGCTGGTACGGCACCCGCCTCACTTCGATACCCTGCTCGGTGTGCTCAAGCCGGTGGCCGGGCTGGTGCTGGCCGGTAACCACCTGAACGCGGTGGCCGTCTTTCTTCATCTCCTGAGCGATGGAGTGAACGTGCGTCTCCACTCCGCCTATTCGCGGCAGATACCAGGGAGCAAGGTGGATGACTTTCATCAATGTCTAGACATTACGTCTAGCGCCAACTGGCAATCTTGTTTGACGCAAGCTCAATGCAAGGTAGGGCCAGTACAACTACTGCTACCAACCGCATTGTACCTTACGTTTCCCTCCCAGGACGAAGAAAGGAGACAGCATGAAACATCCCCAGCCGTTAGTATTGGCAGCAGCCCTCAGCGTCGCAGTTATATCTTGGTGGTGGCAGCCGGCGGCGGCGCTGGCCCAAACTGCAGACGGTCCTACCAATCAGTCTGCCAGTCAGCCTGCCGACCAAAATGACGGTCAGCTGCTGTTCAGCGATGATTTCGACGATGGTGACGTCAGCGACTGGCAAGTGGTCCGCAATCGGCAGTGGAGCCACCCCGACCGCGTCTGTCAAGCCGGCGATCAACCGGCTAAGTGGCAATTACTGAACGACGCTTTCGGTATCGAGATCAACGGGCCAGGCTGTGTGACCGAGATCACGCCCGACGGGCTCGACCTTTCTCAAGCGCCGGCCTATCGGCTGGAGTTCGTCTGGCAGTTGTCCGACTCAATCGAGATGGACCGCAACATCGCTTTTGCTTGGCAGGACAGCGACAACTGGTACGGCTACAAACTGTTCGGTCAGCGGATCTTGCTACAAAAAGTTGTCGACGGCAAAGCCCTGCCAGTGGCCAACGACCAGACAAGGTTTCCGTTTGTGGCTGACCGTAATTATCAAGTCGCCATCGAAGTTAAACCTGGCCTGACCCGGTTGTTTATCGACGGTAATCAGGTACTGGAGTCCGCCGACACCGCCCCTTTTATCGAGGGCCCACGGACCATTGCCCTACAGGCCAGTAGCGGCGCTGTTCAGCACTCCAGTTCCTTCTTCGATGACATTACTGTCCGGCGGCTGGCTGTAACTCAGAATGTGGAACTGGGAGTGGAGCACTTAATTCAGACTCGGGGAGAGTGGGCCGAGGCCGAGTACGACACGGCGCTGAGCTGGTACCAAAGCGTGGGCGGCCAGTCCGGCACTTTTTTTCACTGGGCGTGCAACTTAATGTCGCAAACCATGATCCTGCGCTACCACGGCCTTGACCAGCTCCCGGGCGGCCAGCCGTTGACGCCGCTGTCGCTCAACCAGTGGTACATCGATAACGGCGGTTACTACCGGAGGACCGGCCTGATCATTCCTAGTATCATCGCCGACCTGACTGCCGCTACCCACGCCGAGCGTGGTACGCCTAAGTTTGAACAGCAGAAAGTTACCGCCAACATCTTCCAGACTGCCGCTACCGAAATCCTGGCTGGACGGCCGGTCATCATGGAGGTAGGCGGCTTTAACGGTGGTTCCCACTTCCTGGTAGCCGACGGGGTGACGGCCGACGGCAACGACTTAATCCTCAAAGATCCCGGCTACCCGTGGCGAGACCGGTTTAGTAAAGTGACCACCGGCCTCAAGTCGGTCCGAGTGTTCCAGCCAAGCTTGACTGACTTGAGTTACGTGGAGGTACTGGTCTCGGGCGGGGTGGTGATCGAGTCGGCCGGTGAGCAGGTCGGCCAAGGAACCTCGACGCTCCACAGCATCGAGGCTATCGACAGCGCCACGCTGTCACCACTAGTCACTGTCTTTGAACTGCCCCGACCGGACAAAAATCAGCTTGACGTCCAGCTGACGGCACCCCAGTCACAGCTGCATACAATCACCGTAATCACACACACCGCTGATGGCCAGCGCTCCTCGGCTGATCAACAGCTCGAGCTGGGCCCGGAACCTAAATTGGTACCGATCAGTCTGGAGCCGGCACTGGCTGATCCCGGTCCTGAACCAGGGCCGGAACCGATGCCCAGTCCAGAGCCGGGGCCTCAGCAACCGACGGTAACGTTCGACAGCTTCCGCCAGGAAATAGACACCATGCTCGACCAACACGGCATCAAGCGACAACGGATGGCCGGTACTCTCAAGTTCCTGGCCAACCTTGCCGAACAGGCCCAGCACCAGCGCGACCGCCGCCGTTTCCTGGGAGTGGTCCGACAACTGCTGAGGCCGTTCAACTACCAGATCGAGCCCTGGGCCCGACGCCACCTTCGACAACAGCTGTTGGAGTTAACTCATTCCCTGCGATCGCCGTAGCGAGTTCTCACCGGATAGTCGCTCACCAGAGTGATGGGCGGCAGTGATACAATAACCTCTCCCCTTCCAGGGGAGAGGTTAGTTTTTAGGTCGCATAGCTCAGTTGGCCAGAGCGTTCGATTCACATTCGAAAGGTCCCAGGTTCAAGTCCTGGTGCGACCACTCGTTCCACCCGACTTTCGCGAATTAGTAACCACTTAATTTGTTGACTGTCCCCTAGGGAATAATTTCTTTGGGGGTGTTTTTTAGATACGCCAAGAAAATATTGCCAACTGAAAAGAAACGTAAAAAATCAAAATGCGCGTAAGTCAGGTTCTTTGCTTCACCTTCTGGGATCGCGCAAGCTTAGCGTCAGCTGGCTGAGGTATAGTCGGGGCGTGTCGCCGTTTAGTTCCGCCACCAGTGACATCCGCGTTCCCAGCCGCCATCTTTTCGACAGATCTATCTTTCCCGCCCTCCGCGACTGGCTGTTCCCTGCCACCTGCTGTCACTGCGGCACCTACGGCCGCTTCTTGTGCGCTAACTGCTATCAACTCACCACATTTGAACCGCTACCCGTCAGGCTGGCTCTCGACCCACTCCATCTCAGCCAGGTGATAGCGATGGCCAAGTACGCCGGCCCGATTAAGTCAATGGTCATCCGCATGAAGTATGGCCAAGTGAAGGCAGTTGCCGCCGACTTGGCCCACTTGCTGTACTGGACAACCGCTATCCCAACCGCGGACATCATCACCGCCGTCCCGATGCATCCGTCAAAACAGCGCCGGCGCGGCTTCAACCAGGCAGAGCTGGTTGCTAAAGCGCTCGGCACCCACTTAAGAATCCCTTACCAACCGTTACTGCGCAAAACCATCGCCACCGCGCCTCAAGCCAAAGCAGTGTCCCGAGCCGCTCGCTTAAAACATCTCCGGCACAGCTTTGCACTGAACACCGACCGATCAGTGGTGCCGGCTAAACCGACGGAGTCTGAACAACCAAGGGTACCAACCAAGCCGTCTACCGACTCTTCAGTTCTGCTGGTCGACGACATCGTCACCACCGGCACCACTCTCAACGAGTGCGCCCGTCTCCTCAAGAACGCTGGCTACCGTCGCGTCTTCGGTTTGACCCTAGCTCACGGCCGATAACAGTTGTATAATCCGGCTCTAATCCCTTGATGGGATTGATCACGGGGATGTATTGAATCGACGTGAGCGCTCTTTACCATCGGCAGACCGTCGTGACCACCGACGCTAAACAGGGTCAAAACTTTAACTGCTGATTCAATTCTCAGCAAAGCGAAGCGCACAATTTCCGGATCGGTCGATGCTTTGGCAGACGCCGTGTTCGGTAGCGCTCCCGCTCCAGCCGCGCTAATAGCGTAAGCTGGCATTCAAGCGTCGTTCTCGCTGATGGCGGCCTTGGGTGAAAATCCAGTCAGCGTGACAGTTCCCGGAGGGCGCGCCGCCGGGCACCCAAGATCAAGGCGCGAGAGGACAAGTAGGTTCGTCCGGGTTCAACATCTCGTCCTTAATCTTAAAACCCAGACTATGTCTGTAGATGATGGCTAAGATGTTCCTTGCGGACAGGGGGTCGCTCCCCCTCATCTCCACAACTGGGATACTTCTTTCAACTGATTCTCGTCAGGGGGTCCACCCGTTTCGAACTTGCCTCAAGTGTGTTATGTGGAAAACGTAACCATAATTCCTTACAATAGACTGATTGCCAAAAAATCTTCACATGCAGCCGTCCCTCTATCGATTAGTTAAAGAAAATAGGCTCCTTTTCTGGAGTGTTGGTGAAGAAAACTTGAGGAACTTAAACGAAAACTCCGTGGTTGAGACAATCCTGAACTTCGGCGACCTCAACAGTGTCAGAAAACTGTTTGATATCCTTGGTACCGAAAAAGTAGCTGATATTTTTTACTTTCACCAATCTCAAAAGCGGACTAATTACTTCCCCTACAAAAAGAGTTTGAAAAAAGCGGCACTAAGATTGATGTTATTTTCGAGCAATGAAAGCATTTGCGTTGGGAAAAAGGGCAAAGTGGAAAGACTATGTTGATATGTACTTTCTAGTTCGGAACCACTTTAGTCTCGACCAAATAACCCAACAGGCAGAACACATTTACGAGGGCTCTTTCAATGCCAAGCTCTTAAAACAGCAACTCGCGTATTTTAGGGATGTCAACTATAGCGAATCGATTGAGTATGTTGTCCAACCCGTGTCAAATCAGGAAATTGAACAGTTTTTAACGACCGTGGCCACCGAGAAAATGTAGCGGCCCATTGCAAACTCCGAACTTAGAACCAGTTTTGAGCTATAGTTTGGTGATATCTCTATAATGAGTCCTTGATAATATGGCTCCAGTGTGGTTATATAACGCCAATAGGTAACAGGTATCTCCTTACCATATGTCTCCATCTAAATCGGAACTAGGTCCCGATCGCTCGCCGGTAGCTCAACCAGAAATGGATGATGATAGATTTGATACTACTCTAGCTGCTATAGAGTCATGGTTAGTAAAATTGGTTGATCGCCTAAGAGCGGATGATCGAGAGAGAACGGACGAAAGGAATATAGAATCACAGCTTAATGACTTCGTTGCTGATCTAACAGCGGATGACCCAGTTATGAAACACAACGTTAGCGAAGTTGTAAATTGTCTGATGAATGCTACACATAACCGCGGTTCAAGAGTACTTTCAAAACTGGCAACGATTGTTAGTAATCAGTTGCCGGCGGGAATTCGTACTCGCATAAAGGGAGAACGGCTTGAGAGAATCTTGGAACAGATGAGCTTAGCGGTCAAGCTTACCCTGCCGCAAACTTGAGGACCAGTTTCTAAAAACCGCTCACCCCTCAACTCGGTCCACACTAGCCATGTACTCGCTGATGTTCTTCATGTTGACGTCGCGCGGCTTACTGCCGTCGGGCGGTCCGACCAAACCAGCCTCGTACAACTGGTCAAGGATCCGAGCGGCGCGGGCATAGCCCACCGACAGGCGGCGCTGCAGCATCGAGCTCGAGGCCTTGTCGTATTGGGAGACCAGCCGCACCGCCTCGTCAAACTTGTGGTCCCGGTCCAAGCCGCCGTCGCCGCCCGAGCCGCCGCTGATGGTGGCCGCTTTGTACTTAGTAGTGATGTCATCCTCGTACTCGGGCTGCTGCCCTTGCGACTTGAGGTAGTCGATTAGTGAGCGGGTTTCTTTTTCGGTAACTAGCGTGCCCTGGACTCGGGTGGGCTTGGCCCGGTCGGGCGGAATGAACAGCATGTCGCCGCGGCCCAGCAGTTTTTCGGCACCCGGCATGTCCAAGATCACCCGCGAGTCCATCATCGACGAGACGTTAAAAGAGATCCGGGCCGGCACGTTAGCCTTGATCAGACCGGTGATGACATCGACCGACGGCCGCTGGGTAGCCAACACCAAGTGGATACCGACCGCCCTGGCCATCTGGGCAATCCGGGTGACCGCTTCTTCCACTTCGCCCGGCGCGAACAGCATCACGTCGGCCAGCTCATCGACGACGATCACGATGTGCGGCATGGCCGCGAACCCGGCCAGTTCGTTGTAGGCCTCAATGTTCTTGACGCCAACCTCGGCCAGCTTTTTGTAGCGGTTCTCCATTTCCTTGCCGGCCCACTTCAGGGCCGACACCACTTTGGATGGCTCAACAATTACCGGCGTGAGCAAGTGGGGGATGTCGTTGTAGATGGTCAGCTCGACGCGCTTAGGGTCCACCAGGATAAACTTAACTTCGGCCGGACTGGCCCGGAACAACATCGAGCACAAGAAAGTGTTGATGCTGACCGACTTGCCCGAACCGGTGGCGCCGGCCAGCAGAATGTGCGGCATGGCTGCCAAGTTGGTGATGACCGGTTTGCCGGCCACGTCAATCCCCAAGGCTACCGCCAGCTTGGACTGGTGTTTTTTCATCTCTGACGAGGACAGCATCTGACGCAGGGTCACATACTGGGCAGAGCGATTGGGTACCTCGATACCCACTAGGGAGCGGCCGGCGATCGGCGCTTCGATCCTGATCTGACCGGTCGGCGCGGCCAGCGCCAACGCCAAGTCGGTTGACAAGCCGGTTATTCTCGATAGTTTAGTGCCGCGAGTGATCTTCAGCGCGTACTGGGTGACCGACGGCCCGTAGTTGACCTCGGCAATCTGGGCTGAGATGCCGAATGAGTCCAGGGTGGTCTCGATGGTGTCGGCGTTGGTCTTGATGTCACCGCGGTCAGCCTCTCCAATAGTGGAGCTAGACAGCAGTGACAGCGGCGGATACTCCCAAATCATGGGTGCTGTGTTAGCGGTCAGGGTAGTGTCGCTCAAGCCGTCCTCGGCCGCGGCGCCGGCTGCCGAAGCGGCGGCGGCAGTTGCCGCGACCGACGCTCCTTCGATAGCCGTGTCGCCACCCTCACCCTGGGCGTCGGCCGGCAGAGGCACGTTCTCGTTGACCGTGAAGCCCGATGGCTTGCGGCCCAGCCTCAGCCTGGGAATACCGAAGCCGCGCTTGTCACCCTCCTGGTCGCCATCCTTATCACCTTGACCGGGCTTAGGAACAACCGCCGCCGCCCCTTCTAAAATTTGCCGCAGGGTAACTTCGCTCAAAATCAGCAGACCGACTACCAGTACCGCCGCAAACAACACCACCGTCCCGGCCGGCGACAACAACACCGCCAAGTTGTCAAAAGTTTGCCGGCCGAGTTGGCCTGACCGGCTGACGCCCACCACGCCGGTCATCACCAGCACGGCGCCCAACAAGACGTTGGGCTGGGTCCACGGCCACTTAGTCCGCATCATCACCAGGCCGGCGGCGATAAACACGAACGGCACGAAAAAGACGCCGATGCCGATAGTCCGGACCAACCAAGAGTTGATCAGCTGCAGCATCTGGCCCTGACCAGTAAACGAGACGATCACCAGCACCCCGATCACCACCAGCACCACTGCCGCCACCGAGTAGAGCGTCTCGGTCTTGATAGACAAGCTGAGCGGGTTTTTGCGCCGGCGGCGGCGTTTACGTTTAAATAGTTTCACAAACAACTTTAGACAGGGGGCCTAAGGCCTCACTGCTGATAATTATAATATTATAGGATATTATTAACACTCTTTAGGCCGCTTGTCAACGCGGTTGGCGCTGGCCGGTCGCTACCACCCGTCAACTACACCGTTAATTATCACCGCCGGTCCCCGGAGAGTCCCCGAGCGATCACATCGACAAAACCTTCACCATGATGATCGGCTGACGCTGAATAACTTTGTACAGCTTCCGGCCCAAGCGGCGTTCTAGCTTGTTCTCCAGCTCGGTCAGCTTAGACCGCTGGCCGCGGTTGGCCTTGAGCTCTTCGATGACCACCTCCTTGATGAAGCTAATCACATCCTGGGCCTCCTTCATGAACACGAAGCCACGCGACAGCACCTCCAGCTGGCGAAGCTGGAAACCTTCTTTGTCACGAGGGATGATCACCACGATCATGCCCGCCTCGGCCAAAGCTCGGCGGTCGTTTAAGACCTGAGGACCGACGTCGCCGATCCCTAGCCCGTCAACAGCCCGGGGGGTAATCGGGACGCGGTCGGTGATGGCGACGGTGTTAGCCTTGACCGACACCACCTCTCCGCTGTCGGGGACCAGGACCTGGTCGGGCCGATAGCCGGCCGGGCCGGCTACGAACTCGATAAACTTGACCCGATGGCGGTCGGCGCCGCCGATCGGCATGATCAAGTCCGGCCGCAACCACTCTACCAGCTGGCGCTGCTCGGGAGCGCTGGCGTGGCCGGACTGGTGGATGTTAGGTGTTATCTCCGGGTACAGCACTTCGATCCGGTTGCGCGACAGCTCGTCGATGGCGTGGTAGTACTGAACTTCATTGCCGGGAATGGCATCGGCAGAGAACAAAACTTTGTCATCAGGCTTGATGTGGACCACCGGGTGCTCGCCAAACACTGCCCTGACCAGTGACGAGCCCTCCTGGCCCTGACTGCCGGCAATGATGACGCACAGCTGGCGGTCGGGCAGTTGGTCCAGATCACGCTTGTCCACCTGGACGTTGGCCGGCAGGCGCAGCTTGTTTAACCGGACGGCCACTTCCACGTTCTGCTCCACCGACCGGCCTACCAAGGCCACCCGCCGATGATGCTTGACGGCCGCGTCAATCGTCTGCTGGATCCGGTGAATGTGGGAACTCATCAGGGTGACGATCCACTTGCCTTTGGTGGCAGCCATAGCCGACTCAATGGCCGGGCCGGTAGTAGACTCCGACGGCACCCACTCTCTGCGCTCCACCCGCAAGCAGTCCACCAACATGAGGCGGACGCCGTCGTCGCCCAGTTGCCT
Source organism: Candidatus Pacebacteria bacterium CG10_big_fil_rev_8_21_14_0_10_56_10 (assembly GCA_002772645.1). Taxonomy (GTDB): domain Bacteria; phylum Patescibacteriota; class Microgenomatia; order UBA1400; family PJMF01; genus 1-14-0-10-56-10. The sequence goes on from PFDK01000022.1 coordinate 13,362, forward strand.
AATGGTCTGCTCATCCACTTTAACGCCGTCGATCGGCTGGCGATCCAGCTTGAAGTCGGTGCCGTGGTACACCACTCCGATCGGCGTGCGAATAGCGTAGTGGCGAGTATCGGGCACCGAGTGGGGCACGGCGATCGGCAGGGCCGCGAAGTGCTTGCCCAGTTCAAACCAGCGCCGGTCTTTGACGGTCCTGACCGGCCGCGGCGCGCTGGACTCGGACATTCGGTTCTCGGCAAAACCGGCCGTCAGCGCCGAACCATAGACAGGAAAGTCCGGAAGTTCGGGCAAAATATACGGGGTGGCTGCGATGTGGTCGTCATGGCCGTGGGACAAGATCATACCGACTATCCGCTTGCCGGCCTTGAGCTGTCGGTGCAAGTGGCGGGTGTCGGGGATCAAGATATCTACCCCGGGCATGTACTCATCAGGGAAGCCGATACCGCAGTCTACCAGCAGTATCTCCTCCCCAAACTCATACAGGTACATGTTTTGGGTGACTTTGCCCATCCCGCCCAACGGGACGATGTGAAGTTCCGACATAACGAATAAGTTCCTTTCTAGTGCCTCACTCCAGTAATGTTGTTAACTTAAACTCCCAACGGCGGTGCTTAAACTTGTCAAGCAGTGACTGGGTCCGGCCGGACCGCTCGGTAAACAGCGCCAGCACACTGCCTGTCAAGAACGTCATCATACTGAACCAAAACAGGCCGTACTCGGCGCTAAAGCTGGGCCGCAGCACAAAGTAGACCGCGATAAACACCGTGGACAACAAACCGGCCACTGTCTTCATGATCAACATAAAGTGGCCTTGCTCAGGATCGGACAACATTACTCCGGCGTAAGCCCCGGCGCCGGCCAGCACTCCCGCCAGGTTAATGCCGTAAAAAACCGGTTTGGCCACCGGCACGTCGATGGGGAAAAAGATATTGGTCAGTGCCAAGAACGTTATCACTACCATCCCACCAATGTAAATCACCAGGTGACTCAGCCATAAGTGAAGGTACTCGGAGTGTTCGAACAGGTCTATCAACGGGTCGCGCGACTTCTTGAGGTTGAACGACTTAGTCAAAGAATGGATCACCGCGAAAGCGAAAATGTACAGAAATCCCACGCTGAACAAACTGTCGATCAGGAACAGCTGCCGGGTAGACAGCGGCAAGCGCAGTTCGCTGGTCAGCAAAAAGAACAAAAAGCTCTTGGCCCAAACGAACAACAGGGGCGAGATGATAAAGGCGTAAAAAAACTGGACCACGTCAAAGGACAACAGCTCGCGTTTGCCGTTGTGGCGGTACAGTACCAGGGCGCCCACCATCGCCAACACCGGTATGATAAATAAAACAACTGTCACAGTAGAACGTTCTCGATGTGCTGGTGTAGTTGATAGCGGTCTTTGTTCTGCTCAATCCAGCCAACGATCTCTCCTAGCCGCCGAAAGTCGGTCGTGAACTGGTCCTTAACTTGGGAACTGCGCAACCCAGCCGCCGGATGGAACATCGGCAACACAAACCTGATGTCGTCTTTCCAAACAACTTTATGTAACCTACCATGAACTTGAGAAATTTTCACATCAGATAAAAATTTGGCCATACTATACCTACCTAAGGTGACGATTAACAGCGGCTTGATGGTCTCTATCTCGCGGTCCAGGAACGGCTTGTAGGCTTCTATCTCGGCTGGCGCGGGATCGCGGTTACCGGGCGGTCTGGCTTTGACGATGTTAGAGATGTAGACGCTGGCCGGCGGGTAGCCCACCTCTTCCAAAGTCTGCCGCAGAAACTGGCCCGACTTACCCACGAACGGGCGCCGCTGGACGTGTTCGTGGTACCCCGGCGCTTCTCCAATCAGCATCACCCCAGCGTCAGCGTTGCCCTCGCCCGGTACGATGTCGCTGGCTTGGGAAGAAAGCGGCAGGTTGGCGGCGGCGTCCTCCAGCTGCTGATAGAGCCGGGCCAAACGGTCTGCCTTGTCCATAGCCCCTATTGTACCAACACAGCACCCTGTCCGGCTAAGCCGCGCAGAGAAACCCCGAGCTAGTACTGGGGCAGAAAGATCTTTTGGTTCTGCCGAGTGATCACCACTTCCGGGAAGTTCTTCTCAACCAAGATCCGGGCCGCTTTGCGAACCACTCCCTCCAGGGTGCGCTGCAGAGTACGGATACCGGCATCAAAGCCCAGCGGCCGGACCATTTGTGGCCAGAGGTCTTCCTCGATGCTCAACTGGTCGGCCCGCAAGCCGGCACTCTCGAGAAGTTTGGGCAGGATGTAGTTCTTGCCAATGACGATCTTCTGGTGGTCGGTGTAGGAAGGCATACTGATTTTTTCAATCCGATCCATCACAGCGGTGGCGATGTCGGTAGTGTTGTTGGCAGTTGCCAGGAAAATGGCTTTGGACAGGTCAACGGGGTAGTCCAGGTAGTTATCGACAAAAGCGTGGTTCTGGGCCGGATCGAGCAGTTCGACCAACACGCCCATGATGTCGCTGCGCGCCTCACCGGCCACTCGGTCGATCTCATCAAGCAAGATCACCGGGTTTCGCACCCCCACATCTGCCATGCCTTTGACCACTCTGCCCGGTTCAGACTCCAGGAACAGCCGAGAACGGCCCCGCAGTTCCCGCGCCGAGCCCATGCCGCCGAACGGGATCCTGACCAGCGGCCGGCTGAGCGCCTCCGCCAGCGAGTAAGCAAAAGTGGTCTTGCCCGTGCCCACCAACCCCACCAGCATCAGGATCGGGGCGCTGAACTGACTGTCCGGCAGTTGATCGCGGCGCAGTCTGAGGACAGCGATGTACTCCAAGAACCGCTCTTTAACGTCGTGCATGCCGTAGTGATGCTCGTCGAAAACACGCTTGGCGTGCTCGATGTCGAGCTGGTCATCGACCTCGGCAAACCACGGCACTCTCAGCACCCAGTTGACGTACCGCTGGACTTTCTCGGACTTCTGGTCGTAGGCGCCAAACTCGACAGATCTCTCTAACGCGGTGATGTCCTTTGCTACTTTGAGGCGCAGGTCCGGCGGGATGTGGGCTTGCTCTACCCGCCGCCGCAGGTCGGCGATTTCCTGATCGAGCAGGTTGGTAGTATCGCTGGCAGGACTAGACTGGGCAGGACTTGACATACATAACTATTCACTGTTCTGGTGGTCGATATTTCCACATTACCACCGCTGGTCGAGCCATTACACTGGTCGGGCCGTTACACCAGCCGTTCCAGTTGGACGCGGCGCAGCAGTCCGGGTTTGGCCCCCACTTGTTGGACCACCGCGGCAGCGTTCTCCACGCCCCACTGGATCCGCTCTAGCAAGCTTTTGCCGTGCAGCTTGGCACCGATGTAGCCTACGCCGAAAGCGTCCCCGGCGCCGGTGTCGTCACTTGATTGGACAGACTTCGCTTGGTAAGCCAGCGGCTGGTGGCCGCGAGCGTAGACGATGCCGCCGCGCCGGCCATCGGTGACCACAATTTCGGGAACTACCGCCCTCAACCGAGAGTGATGAGACGAGATCGAACTCCACTCCTGGAGGTTGAGAATCAAGACCTGGCAAGGAATTACTTCGAGGTCGAGCTGATCGCCGGCCAGCAGTTCCAGATCGTCACTGCCCGGGTTCCAGGACATGCCCTGATCGTGCTTGGCTACACAGTTGATGACGTGTTCGATAGTAGCTAGCTGACCGGACAGGCTACTAAGGTGGGCCCAGTTAGCTTGGCCTAACACCGCGGTGTCGATGTCCCTGGGCTCCAGTTGAGTGGCCGCCCCTCGGTGGACCAGCACCATCCGCGACCCGTCCTGGCAAACAAAAATGACGGCCCCACCGGTCTGCTCTTTTTTTTCGAGCACCAGCTGGTCGATAGTCACCAGCTCCCGCCGCAAGTCTTTCACCACCAGTTCTGCCAAGTCGTCACTGCCCAGCTCAGCCACCACCGTCGCGTCAAAGCCTAGCCGCTTAAATCCAACAGCCGTGTTAGTGCCGCCACCGCCGGTCTTGATCTGAAGATGGTCGAGCGGCAGTTTACCACCCTGCGCAGTACACGTTAAGGTACTGACGTTGTCCTCCTCCACGGTAAAACTGCTGGAGTGGACAAACACGTCCACCAAAGCCGAGCCAACGCTAGCTACTTTCATGGCCCCATTATGACACTTTTTGGTCCGGCTTCATACGGTGGAGGTACTGTCGGTGGTGTCGGTGGTGTCTGCGCTGTCGGTGGTGTCTGCAGCCAGTTGATCGGTCTCAGGCAAACCACAGCGGTCGCGCAGCTCCACTTCCAGCTCGTTGAGGGCCACGATCATCTCGGCCTCGTCCTTGACGATCCGGTAGACACGCTGTTCTTTGTCACCGATCAGGAAACGGTCGATCACCACCGTCATCAAGTCCTGCCAAAACTCTCCATACAGGATTAGTGGTTTATGGTTGCCGTAGTAGAGATGGGCCAACAGCCAAGCAGTTGACCACTCGGACAAGGTGCCGGTGCCGCCGCGCATGCAGATGTAAGCGTCAGCTTCGGACAGCAGGCCGAACATTCGCTCTACGTAGTTGGCGGTTCTGATCTCTTTGCTTGGTTTGTTGTAGGCGTACTGGCCTTCAAACTCGCTCATCCCATGGGGGTCAAAAGTGACGGTCACCGTCTGGCCGCCGACCGACTGGGCGCCGCGGGTAGCCGCCAGCATGGTGCCGGGACCGCCGCCGTCAACGATCACTTTGTGATGATACGCCAAGTAGCGAGCCAGCTTGAACGTCTCCTGGTACAACGGGTGCTGCTCGTCAACGTCGGCACTGCCAAAAATGGCGATCCGGTTGATCCGGCAGTGCTGTTTGGGCTGAGGGATAGCAATCTGAGTTCGCATCAAGTTGGGTAATATTTAGCTTAAATTAACGGCCGGTCCGACAGTTCCAGCCGCAGGTAAGCGTCAATAACCTGGTCGGGTTGGTTCGCCTGCCAGATCTCACTGCCCACCACTACTCCGTGGACACCGTTATCGATCAGTTGCTCAACATTGTCCAGTTTAACACCGCCATCAATAATAATCTCCAGCCGATGGCCGCAGTCTCGGCACCGCCCGGCCAGTTGTTCTATCTTGTACACCACCCCGGGGTGAAGCGTCTGGCCTTGGAAGCCGGCCTCGATGCCCATTAACTGGAGGGCAGTCAGCTCTCTAAGCTGATCATCGCTGACTTCCTCGAGCGGTGTGTAGAGATCGAGTGACAAGCCCGCTCCCCAGCCCTGCTGGCTCACAGCTTCAATGAAGTCATCGATCGAGCTCATTTTCTCGATCTGCCCCAACACCGTCCTGATCGGCAAAGCAGTCCTGTTAACTACACACTCGCCCAAGTAGTCCAGCGGCTCTTCGACCATCAGGTGAATATCGGCGGTCAGGTGGCCAAAACTGCAGTCGGAAAAATCGGCCGGCGTCAGGGTGACGTTGTCGGCAAAGTAGCCATCGATGATGTCTAGCTGGACGGTTCGCAGGTCAGGGTGGCCGTCGGCCACGGCCAGCTGGTAACTGGCCTGTTTCATCGACTCCGTCAACACGCTAGGATAGAGGCCCAACCGCCGCTTCCCCTGCCGCGCCGGGCGGCCGCTTGAGGCAGGATCATTCATGGTGGGACTGCTCGTACTGGGCAATTTTGGCCAAGCGGCGAGCATGGCGTTCGGCTTGGCTGAAGGGTGTCTCCACAAACACGTTGATGATCTCAGCCAGCTCTGACCGGTCCACCCAGTCTGCCGCGATCGAGATAATGTTGGCGTTGTTGTGTTGGCGGGCGTGACGGGCCTCATCAGGGCTCGAGACCAGCACGGCCCGGATCCCGACCACTTTGTTGGCCGCGATCACCATTCCGCCTCCAGAGCGGCACAACAGCAGGCCACGGCCGTCGGTGTCACCGGCTACCAGTTTGGCCAGCGGCAAAGCGAAGTCGGGATAGTCATCGGCTGGGTCAAGCTCAAAGGCACCACAGTCGCGCAACTGGTAGCCGTGGTCCTCCAGCTGGCGACGGACCTCTTCTTTAAGCCGGAAGCCGCCGTGGTCAGTGCCCAGGTAAATCGTCATCAGGATGTCATCTGTTTTAGTCTACAGGCCAAGCTCTGCCCGCGCCTCTGCAGAAATCATATCAGCTACCCAAGGCGGGTCAAACGTCAGCTCAATCGTCACGTCCCGGTCAGGATCGAGACCGGCCAGCGGCTGGAGCTGGTCCTTGACCAAACTGTCAAACACGCCAGCCAAGGGACAACCTGGCGTAGTCAGCGTCATCACGATCCTGACCTGGTGACTGGTACTGTCAGGCCCGCTCTTGAGACCAACCTTGACTTCATAGATCAGACCTAAACTAACCACATCGATGTTGAGCTCGGGATCAATCACCCGGCGCAGGCAGTCGTACACCGCCTCAACTGTGACCGGTTGGCTGAGTGGGGTAGGTGAGGTTTGGTCGGGGTTGGTTCCCGCGGACCGCGATCGGTCAGGATGGGCCAGTGAAGATGAAGCCATTGTTCTTAACGGTAGTAGGTTCCTTAGAAATGGTCAGTGCCGCCAAAACCCCCACTCACCGAGCGGGGGTCCCAAATTCGATACCGATAAAGGCTTAGGCTGATTTCTTCAAAACCGGCATGCCAGTCCGCTTTGTCTCGACTACCTGGTAGCCGGCTGGCAGGGTAGCTACCGCCCCGTCGCGGACGTCTCGGGCAAAGAAGTAAATCCGTTGGACGCGCCCGTTCTTGAGAGTTACCTCACGGGTGTGCAGGTGGTATGTTTGGCCTTTGGAGTTAGTGTAGCTGTATGCTTGGTCAGCCATAAATCTCCTTTTTCTCGCTTAAGTTGCGAATGTTTTTTACTACTAGTTGTTTTTTAAGCGTAGCACACTCGAGAAAGACATCAAGTAGCAAACCTCGAGTCTACTCTGGTGATCCTTCGGCTGGCCCTTGATCGTCATCTGTCGGTCGCTCGAGCGTTCCTCGCAGGATCACGTCCTCGAGTCTGTCGTCGTCGCTAATCTCCCGGGAAACCAGCACCTCAAACGGCAAAATGTCCGCCGAGACAGCGGCGCTGCCGGTCCAGCCGCCTTTGATGTTTTCCAGCTGAAAAGCTTTGCGCAGAGCGGCCGAGTCGGTAGCCTTGAGCCACACTTGGTACAGTCCGCGGTCCAGGTCAGGCAAGGCGGCTTGGACGCTGAACGTCAGCCGATCCTGGGCAACCTCAAAGCGGACCTGGCCGATAACATCTGGGCTGGTGCTCTCCAACATCAGCGTCTCAAAGTCACCCACCCCAGCAATAACCCGGTTGATCTCGCTCTCGCTCAGGCTCTCGATCTCGGTGTCTTCGGCAAACTCGGGGATCTCGCCGTCACGCTGAGTTTGAGTAGAGTACCAACGAAAAGCCAGGAAAATAACGATAATTAACGCAATTATCGGAAAAATGAACGGAAGGATACGCTTCATACTGCCCTTTAGGGTGGTGTAAACACCGAGTTGTTAACTCCCTAGTACTTTTATTCGCCGCTAGCGAGCTTGAGATGCAACAACATCAGGTAGTTGTTGCAGGGCAGTTCTTTGACCGTTAACGTACAGCGTGGGAGTGCTGTTGACGCCCAGCTGGTTGACCAGATCTAGATCAGTTGTGATCGCTTCAGTGACCTGGTCTGAGTCTATTCTCTCTAGAAAATCATCTTTGTCAATCTCTAATTCGACAGCCAGATCGGCGAAGAACTCTCGAGCATCACCCAGCGAGCCCAACCGCGACCAGTCATCCTGCTGTTCAAACAAAGCATCGTGGTACTGCCAGAACTTGCCTTGCTGGGCGGCCGCTTCCGAAGCCTGGGCGGCCAGTTGGGCGAACGGGTGAATGGTCCTCAGGGGAAAGTGCCGATACACCAACCTAACTTGGTCAGGGTTGTCGTTAACAAGCTGGTTGAGTGCCTGGTAAGCGTCTCGACAGAACGGGCACTGAAAGTCGCTGAACTCGACGATGGTGACCACAGCCTGGTCAACCGGCGCGCCCTTCGAGTGCCGAGCGTCGGCGATCAAGGTATCCGGGCTGACTTGGGCTTGGGGGCCAGTGGGGGCGCCATGGCCGCCATCGGCTGGCTGGCCATTCTGGTCGGTGGAGTTGGAAAACGTCAAGGCCACCACTACGGCCAGCACCACCGTAGCCAAAATAGTACCAATCAGCAGGGGGGTGTTTTTCATAAAAGTTGATTATAACCCACTCTGTGACCGGCCCGGCGCTAAGCTGGGAGGTTGGCCGGCGCTAGGCAGAAGAATCCGGAGGATTGACCGACACCGGCCAAACTTGTTTACCGGTCTCGGTGTCCGTGACCACGATGGCGGCGGTCGGACAGCTTTGGGCAGCCAGCAAGATCGTTGGGTCGTCGTCGCCATGCTGGGCAATCACCTCGGCGATGTCGTCTTCGTTAAGCCGGAAGGTGTGAGGAGCGATGGCCACGCAGCTGGCCGCCCCGATACACTTGGGAGCGATCACCTCCACCAGGTACTTGCCTATCCGGGCGGTGCTGGGCTGGTCGGGCTGGGTTTGTTGCTCGGGCTGGTCAGGCCGGTCGGGCTGGTCAGGCCGGTCGGGCTGGTCAGGCTGGTCAGGCTGAGAGGACGTTGTCATAGCGGCGAAAAGTGTATCAATTACTTTAAGGTCAATAAAACTTTTCGTGATGGATCTGGGCAGCCGCCACGCCGCCTTGGGCCAAGACCTGTTTGGACTGGTCGATCATGTCCGTACTGCCGCACAGATAGTACTCGGCTTGCTGAGGAAAGCCGTGGACCGCTAAGCAATCAGTCACCCGGCCACGGCACAGTGTCCAGTCCGGCGCGGCTTGGGAAATGACCGGATGAAAGTAGAAGTTTTCGAAGTCCTGGCTGAGCTGCTGAAACTCGTTTTCCCAGAACAGCTCGTCTACCCGGCGCATACCCCAGTGGAGGGTGATCGGCCGTTGGTCGTGCCTGACTTGAAGGAGATCAAGCACCATCCCGCGCAGCGGCGAGATGCCCGAGCCGTTGCCCACCAGCACCACCGCTTCGGCTGAGGAGGCGTTGATCACAAAGTCACCTAACGGCGCCAGTAGTGAAACCTGCTGGCCGAACTCCAGGTTTTGCAGGAACCTACTGCCCACCCCACCGGGACCGGTGTCCACCAAGATCTCAAAACCATGGGTGATGTCAGGCGAGCTGCAGATAGAGTAGGGCCGGCGGTGGCCCTGGTCGCTGACTTGGACCGAAACGTACTGGCCGGCCTTAAACTCCAAGCGCGGCGGGCTGACCAGCTCAAAACTAGCCTGAAAAAAACGCTGGTTGAAAACCAGTTTGTCCTCCAACTTAGCGGTGTAGGCTTGCGGTTGGGAGCGTGTTGTCATGGCGTGTGGGCGGCGGGGTTTGAAGGGCTTGGGGTTTTCGAAGTTGCTGAGCCACCGGCCGACACCAGCCCGTTATCCCAACCCCGACCATACCACAACCCCAGTGCCATTTTAGCAATACTGGCGTACTCTTCGGTCCGGTCGACAAAACCTTGAGTAATCACCCCAATCATACCTTGTTTGCGACGGACGTCGCGCTCCCCGACTAACTGAGCCATGATCGGGCCCATCTCCCCGCCAGCCTCGATCTGGTCGGCTACCGGCTGGGGCACTTTGAACCGAGCGCCGTTGGCGGCCGTACTGTACCCTGTCTGGTCAAGAACCGCCACCCAGACCGTTGACCACAGTTCGTCGCCGCGCCGATACACGCCGCCCTCCAGCCCAACACCCAGCGCCACCTGACCGTCGTCATTGACCGGCTGTAAACGCCAACCCTCTTCAAGAGCTGCTCGGGCCCGGTTAAGCGCGCCTTGAAAAGTGTCTTCGTCGCTCCTTGGCTGGGCCGGGACGCCGCTGTCTACGCTTAGACCGGTCACCACTACCTCAGGCCAAGTCTCACTGGCGGCGTTGACCACGCCGTTGACCTTGACAGGGTTGTCGGAACCGACAAAAATTCGTGTTACATCCTGCATAGTTACACCTCGATACTTTGCAGCGCTTCCAGTCCTAACATCAGACAAGGTACCCGGCCGGGAGTAATGTCCTCCAAACCTAGCAGTTGTTCCAGCTCGACCTGACCGAACCGGTCCAGTTCGGCCAACGTCCGGCCGATGACTTCGTCTGAAAGTAAGCTCATCGCGGCTTGGCTGATAGCACAACCTTCACCCTGCCAGGCCAGTTCGACGATCGTTTTGGTGTTTGGGTCGGTTTTCAAGTACACCTTGATACCATCGCCACAAGAAAGATTGAGCCTGTCAACCACGTAATCAGCCGGCTCCAGCACGCCTTTGTGCCGAGGTCGGCGCAGCTCCTCTAGTATGTTCTGTTGGTAGAGATCAAGGCTCATGGCGCGACTGCCGGCCGGGGACCGACAAAAATTTGCTTAACTTTTGACAAACCGTCCAGCAAGCGGTCGATGTCCTGCTTAGTGCTGTACACCTGGAAGCTGGCCCGAGTAGTGGCCTGCCAACCAAACTTGAGGTGCAGCGGCATGGTGCAGTGGTGACCGGAGCGCACCTCAACTCCTTCGGAGTCAAGGACCTGGGCCACGTCGTGGGCGTGGACACCGCGGTACAGGAACGCCACCGAGCCAACCCGGTCCAGTTGAACGGCACCCGGCCTGGCCTGAGTCGGTCCGATCAGCTCGATCTCCGGCAGTTCCCCGAGCCGCTCCAGCGCGTAACTAACCAGCTGACGGTCCCAAGCCTCTACCTGGTCCATCCCCAGGGCTTGCAGGTAGCGACAGGCCGCCGCCAAGCCCGCCGCGCTGGCCACGTCCGGAGTGCCGGCGGTAAAACGCTCGTCGGGCTGGGGGTGAAAATCGGTCCGGTCGGTAAACACCGCCGAAATCATGCCGCCGCCAAACAGCCACGGCCGCAGCTGGCCGCTGGTCAGCAAGTCGTGCTTGACCAACAGGCCGCCCACCCCCATCGGCCCTAACATTTTATGACCGCTGAACACAAAAAAGTCGACATCAAGCGACTGGAAATCAACCGGCAGATGAGGCGCCGACTGAGCGCCGTCCACGACTACTCTGATCGGCTGACCGGCCTTTTTTTCCAGCCGGCGGCAAACGGCGATGACTTCCTCCACCGGGTTGACCACGCCGGTGGTGTTCGAGACATGGGTCAAGGCCACCAGCTTCAGCCGCTGGCCCCAGTGTGCCAACTGGGCCGCCGCTTTCTCCAGGTCAAGCCGGCCCTGTTCATCGATGTCTAAAACGTGCAGTCGGGCATTGTTCCGCTTAGCAGCCTGCTGCCAAACTACGAAGTTGGCGTGGTGCTCCATGTGAGTGACGGCGATGACGTCTTCAGGTTCCAGATTGTGGTCTGCCCAGCCGTACGCCACCCCGTTCAGGCTTTCGGTAGCGTTGCGGGTCAGGATTAGCTGGCTGGGATCGGCGCTGAAGAAACCGGCAATGATCTGGCGGCTGTCCTGCCACGCTTGAGTACTTTCGTCCGATAAGACGTGAACGCCGCGGTGGACGTTGGCGTTGTGATGGACGTAGTAGTTGTTGATGGCTTCGATCACTTGGCGCGGTTTTTGGGAGGTAGCGGCACTGTCCAGGTACACCAACGGCTGGTTGTGTACCCTCCGGTCCAGGATTGGAAAATCCGCTCTGATGTCTCGAGCTGAAAACGCCATATGGTATTCTATCAGCACAGAGTGAGAAAGCGTCGCTGTCCTAGTTTGTCACTTGAACACCAGCTGTGGCAAAGTGGCAAACGCTCCGTAGTTGGAATAGACGAAGTTGGTCGTGGTTGTCTGGCCGGGCCGGTGGTAGCGGCGGCGGTCATTTTTCCCTGGGACCATCAACCGCTAACCGGCATCAACGACTCAAAAAAGCTGACGCCGTTCCAGCGCGCCAGGCTGGACACGGCTGTTCGGGCCAGCGCCCGGGAGGTTGCCATCGGCCAAGCCAGCGTTAGCGTCATCAACAAGCACGGCATCACCGCGGCTACCCAGCGAGCCATCAAAGCGGCCCTATTCCAGCTCGGCGACGTTGACCAGATCCTGATCGACGGTCCCCAACAACCCGAGTTCCGCCACGTCTATCCCGTCCCGCACAAGTTCATCATCAAGGGCGATCAGCAAGTTTACTCGATCGCGGCGGCCAGTATCGTGGCCAAGGTGTATCGCGATTCGCTGATGGTCAAGCTGGCGCCGCGCTTTCCCGCCTACGGCTGGGAACGCAACAAGGGATACGGCACCAACGAGCACCGCTCGGGGATCTACAAACAGGGGCTGTGCAGTTACCACCGCCTCCAGTTCGTCAGGAAGTTGAAGACTTGATTCTGTACTGCGGCCCAGTCTCCCGACTTTCGCGAATTAGTAACCACTTAGGTTGCTGACTGTCCCCTCCCCTAGGGAATAATTTCTTTGAGGGTGTTTTTTTGGCACGCATTTTCCGTGGGCCATTAGTGGGCCATTAGTGGGCCGAAAGTGGGCCGTTTTGGCCCACGCGCTTTAAGTGAGTTTTTTAGATATGCCAAGAAAATATTGCCATTGCCAAATTGCCAACTGAAAAAAACATCTTTAGCGACCACACTGGCTTGCCCTTAACCTGGATAGAAACGTAAAAAATCAAAAAGCGCGAAAGTCAGGTGTCAAACAACCGGCAGCCCGACCTAGCCTGTCAAGTAACCGGCCCCTCAGTCCGGTCTTCCTCAAACCGGGCGGCGTTGAGAAAGCCTGCCGCGATAGCAGCTGCGGCGCTGTCCCGAGGAATACCCCGGCTCATCAAGTAAAATAGCTGGTCCTCAGGAATGTTGCTGATGCTGGCGGCGTGGGAACACTTGACGTCCTCGCTCAGGATTTCGAGGTCGGGCACCGTCTCGGCACTGGCCGTGTCCGACAGCAGCAGGACGCGCTCGGTCAGGAACGAGTTGGAGTCACCGCAGTCGGCGTCGATGACGATCCGGCCTTTGAGCACCAGCCGGCCGCGGTCCTGACCAATGCCGTGAAGGGTGGTGTTAGCCCGAGTATGAGCGGCCTGGTGGTGAACGGTCACCACCACCTCCAGTTGATCGCTGTCGGCGGCCGTAAAAGCGCCGCGGACCTCCACCTGACTGCCGGGTTCGCTCAGCTCGATCAAGTACTCGCCAGGCCCGTCCAGGGTGATCCGGCGGGGCTGCTGACCGGTAACTTGAAAGGTACGCCGCCGCCTTGACATCGCCTAACCAATACTGCCTTCCATCTCGTGATCAATCAGCCGGTTCATCTCTACCGCGTACTCCAACGGCAGTTTCTTGACCAAGTCGCCGATGAAGCCATTGACGATCATTTTCCGCCCATCTTCTTCAGAAATACCCCGGCTCATCAAGTAAAACAACTGGTCGTCGCCGATCTTGGAGACGGTGGCCTCGTGCTGGACCTGGACTTGGGAGTTAAAAATTTTGTCGGTGGGATAGGTGTCGGAGCGCGACTGGTCATCAAGTAACAAAGCGTCGCAGATCACCGTGTTGCGGCTGTGGTGGGCCTTAGGACCAACGTTAACCAGCCCGCGATAGCTAGTCCGGCCGCCGCCCTTGGAGATCGACTTGGAGATGATAGTCGAGCTGGTGTGCGGCGCCAAGTGGACAGCCTTAGAACCGGTGTCCTGGTGCTGGCCAGCGCCGGCCAGGGCCATCGACAGCGTCTCACCCCGAGCACCCCGACCGGCCAAGATGAGCGAAGGGTACTTCATGGTGAGCCTGGAACCCATGTTGAAGTCCGTCCAGACCATTTCCGCCTCGGCCTCTACCAAGGCCCGCTTGGTCACCAAGTTGTAGACGTTTTTGTACCAGTTTTGGATGGTGGTGTATTGGCAGCGGGCGCCCCGTTTGACCACGATCTCTACTACCGCCGCGTGAAGGGAGCCGGAAGAGAAGTTTGGGGCGGAACAACCCTCCAAATAGTGAACTTTGGCCCCTTCGTCAACGATGATCAGCGTTCTCTCAAACTGGCCGGCATTCTCGGCGTTGATCCGGAAGTACGTCTGGAGCGGCAGCTTGACCTCGACGCCGGGCGGTACGTAAATGAACGAACCGCCTGACCAGACCGCTGTGTTGAGCGCGGCAAACTTATTGTCCCCGGCCGGAATAATGCGGCCAAAGTACTCCTTGACCAGCTCGGGGTGGCGGCGCAGACCCTCGTCCATTGACAAAAACACCACTCCGTCTTTGGCCAGCGACTGGTGGAGCGATCCGTACACTACCTCGCTGTCGTACTGAGCCTTGACACCGGCCAGCGCTGCCCGCTCCGCCTGGGGAATACCCAGCCGCTCAAAGGTGGTCTTCACATCCGAGGGCACTTTGTCCCACGAGTCAACCTGGCTGTCGGCTGGCCGCAAGTAGTAGCGAATAGCGTCGAAGTTGATAGCCGACAAGTCACCACCCCAAGTGGGCATAGTCTTAGCCAGGAACTGGTAGTACGCCCTGAGACGGTACTCGAGCATCCAGGCCGGCTCTTCCTTGAGGTGAGAGATGTCCTTGACGGTATTTTCGTCCAGACCGGGCTCGAACACCGTCGCGTAGTCGTCGGTGGGAAAGGCAAAGCCGTGCTGGTAGGTATCGCTGACAAGTGAAGGATGGCTGCTCACCTGCTTGCGCGCAAATCGGGACATGGGAGGTTAGGTGGTAGTGGCTTGGGTGGCTTTCAAGACTTGAGAGTCGGTATTCAAAGCTTAGTAAATATTGAACAGATCGTCTTGAGAAGAGAGAGCTGTTTGAATTTTTTCTTTAGCTCGCCACTGGGCGAAAATTATACCTAATCCCAAAGCTCGGTTTTGAGGCATTCTGTCTATCAGCTTCTGAGTCACTTCGATTATCTTTCTCCTTAGTTTGTGCTTGGTGTAGTCGTCGAGCTCTCTGCCATTTTGTTCAAGCTGATCTCGGACTAAATTTAGCTTTCCATGTTCAGCCTCAGCGTCACTATGCAGTCGCTGAGTTGCAACTAACTGCGTTACAAGTTTCTCAAAACCTTGGTCTGCTAATGTGCTAGTTTCAGCCATCGTCTTGCTTGCTGTGGTCCGATCGGTACCCTTGGCGCTCCAGCTCTGCCACCAGCTCTGCCCCGCCGCTGCGAGCGATTCGGCCGTCAATCATGACGTGGACGGCGTTGGGCTTCAGGTGGTCTAAGATCCGTCGGTAGTGGGTGATGATCAGCATGCCGGGCCGCTGGTCCGCTAGCACTTGGTTGATCCCAGCCGCCACTGCCTGAAGAGCATCGATGTCCAGGCCGGAATCGGTCTCATCCAGGATAGCATACTTGGGCTCGAGGACGGCCAGCTGGAGCATCTCCAGCCGTTTTTTCTCACCGCCGCTGAAGTTTTCGTTGAGACCGCGCTTGAGCAGAAGCGGGTTAACGCCCATCTGCTCGGCCTTTTGCTGTAGATGGTCTCGAAACTTGATGACCTTGTCAAAGTGGCGGCGCGCCTGGTCGGCGCCGAACCTGGCTTGAAAAGCTTGCCACAAAAAGTTCTGGACTGTCACGCCCGGGATCTCGGCCGGGTACTGAAAGGCCAAGAACAGGCCCAGCCGGCCGCGCTCGTCCGGGGAAAGTTTGAGCAGGTCGTGGCCGTCCAGCCGCAGACGGGTGGGCGGTTGACCGGCGGTTGAATTGGGCTCCGCCAGCTGATAGGCGGGGTGGCCGGCCAGCGTCAACGCCAAGCTGGACTTACCAGAGCCGTTGGGCCCCATCAGCGCGTGGAGCTCACCGGGCTGGATCGTCAGCGAAACGTCGCGAATAATGGGCGTATCTTCCACCTTGGCCCGAAGGTGCGAGATCTGTAGGGACACGTGGGGAATTATACCGGTGAAGGCTAAGACTGTCAGGCCGAGGCAATAAAATCGTGACTGGAGGGTAGAAACTATCCGGCAGCGGACGACCGTCGGGCAGCGGACCCTAAGTTGTTGAGTTGTTGAGTTGTTGAGTTGCCGCCTCAAAAGCGTGGCGGATCTCGGCCCGTAACTCAGGCTCGGTCTCGAGGCCGTCTACTTCATCCCGACTCACCCAAGCCAGCTGGTGGCCTTCAGCGGTGGTCGGCTGGGGGTGATCGGCGGCTGGTTCAGTCAGTTCAGCCAGCTCAGCCAGCTCCACTAAAAAATGCATGTCCAGGTGCTGTTCACAGCCTTTGCTCCACAACGCAGACGGCTGGTAGTTGTCAGGATCTGCCCGGCGGGCAAAATAGTTGGGGCGGCACACCCAGTGCAGTGAAATCACCAGCGGTACCGGCAGATAGGTCGAGCGGGCTGCCGACGGAAAAAAGCCGTGCTTGGTAAGCCGGACGTCCAGGCCGGTCTCCTCTTTGAACTCGCGCAGTACCGCCTGGTGCGGCGTCTCACCAGGTTCGAGGTGGCCGCCGGGGGGAATCCACAGCCGCAGCTTAGGATGGAACATCAGCAGAATCTTGCCGCGGTGGACCAGCGCCCCGCTGGCGGTGAGACAAACCCGGGCAGGCGGATCAAGATCAAGCTGCCAAATCTGGTCTGCTCGGGCCCGGGGGCCAAGCACCGTCACACCAAGCTCATCTGAACGCCGGCGTGGCGGCGGAGCTGGTACGAAAAATCGACGTTACACTTAACCAACCGGTTCCATTTATTGCGGAACTTAACGTGACCGCGGGCTAGTCCATGGTCAAACAAGTCACGCGTTACCGCCACGTCCTGGAGGCAGTATTGGCGCAGTTTGTCGAGCTGGCCGGTCCGGTAGTAATGGATAGCGTCCAGGCCGTCCCCGCTCTTGCCAACGTTGAGCGTCTCTTTAGCCACCGCGTCCAGGCCGATCCGGTGACCGGCGCTGGCCTTGATTCGCGCCAGCAGATCCAAACTGGGCAGGGCCGTCAGCTCACCTTGATAGTACGGGGCAAAAGCCGGCAAATCAAAGCCGTCCAAGTTGTAGCCGATAATGATCTCGGCCCGCTCCAGCACCGGAAATAACTGGTCTAAGTCTTCCTCAAAAAAACTCAGCATCTCGCCCGGTCCCGACCGGCCGGAACGCCTGCACACGCCCACAAAAGAAATCCCCAGCCGCTCGGGAAAGTAGCCGCCTACCTCGTCAAAGGTCTTTTTGGTCTCAACATCAAGAATAACTTGCGCCATGGCATTAGAGTTGTAGCGCCGTTCCTAAGTTTGTCGAAACTGGCTGTTCGGCGTTGGTTAGCTGGCTGAACGGATAGCGGCTGTAAAGAGGTTGGACACCGTCGGCCAGTCGATCACGTTCCAGATAGCCTCTAAGTACTCAGGACGCTTGTTTTGATACTTAAGGTAGTAGGCGTGCTCCCAAACGTCAACTCCTATGATCGGGGTGGTGCCGGCACTCAGCGGCGAGTCTTGGTTAGGCGTCGAGGTCACTTCCAGTTCGCCCGTTTGGTTGACGACCAGCCAGCCCCAGCCTGAGCCAAACTGGGCGCCGGCAGTGCTAGAAAACTCGGTCCGGAAATCGTCGAACGAGCCAAAGCTGCCGTCAATGGCGGTGGCCAGCTCTCCCTCAGGTTGACCGCCGCCGTTCGGCGAGAGCACTTGCCAAAACAGCGAGTGGTTGGCGTGACCGCCGCCGTGGTTGCGGACCGCTGTCCGGACAGCTTCCGGCACGGACGACAGCTCGGCCAACAGCTCCTCGATGGATCGGTCGAGCAGTTCCGGCTGATCCTCGAGCGCGGTGTTGAGCTTGTTGACATACCCCTGATGGTGCTTGGAGTGGTGGATCTCCATGGTCTGAGCGTCGATGTGCGGTTCGAGCGCGTCGTAGTCGTACTCAAGTTGAGGCAGTTCAAACATGTGGTCCTTTCTTATAAATTTCTTAAAGTATGTACGGCTCCGGCCCAGGACGTCTCGGGCGGGGCGGCTGGGCACGCCCAGTCAGGGCTGACGAAAGCACCTCTACCATACCGTGAACGCGGCTGGGTTTCAAGATGGCTGAGCCCTTTGGCTGAGCGTTTTGTTGAGCAGATTAGCTGAGCGCTGTCGCACCGGCTCAAGGCCCAAGTAGCTACCAACAAAAGAACAAGAAGCAGTTCTGTTCCTCTGGGGCCGG
>PFDK01000011.1:0-10116 GCA_002772645.1 Candidatus Pacebacteria bacterium CG10_big_fil_rev_8_21_14_0_10_56_10
TTAGCAAGTTGCCAAAACAAGGAGACTCCTGCACACGATACCAAATCGATGAATTACTACGTAGCACAGTGGGTTTAATAAGAGATACCGTCTACGATTTTTTCGAAAAATATGTCAAAAAGACGGAGACAACATTTACATTTGAAGCTAAACACAAGCTCGAAGAAGAACTGGCAGAACTAATTTTCCCTGAATTGTACCGCCGTCTATTTAGTGAGTATCCCGGACCTACCCTTGAGCTACTAGTCGTTTTGGGACGTTGGCAATGGTTGGAGGTGATGACGCTTCGTTCATTGAACGCACATTCTTTTCCCTTACCAGGCCCAAAGTTTGTGCCAAAAGTGGCAGAAATTTTAATGAATAACAAACTCCGCAGGGCTACTCGACAGCGGGCAGCGCTGGTGCTCCTGAGACAATGTGAGCCAAAAGATACTTTCGAGTACCTAGATGACATATACCAGTTCTACCTGAATGACAGCCAAGACTTGTCAACCGAAGATATAGCTCTTGACTGGAACACAGTAGCCTCACGTTTCAACACGCCTAAAGATATGTTTAACGATCTTTTTGGAAAGCGCGATCAGCTTAAAGCAAAATCTAGCGAGCCGCAACAAAAGTCGATAAAAGATAGGGATAACGAATAACAACCCGCCACCGTCGGCTTGCCGACACTTTAGCCAACCCGTTCGTAGTAGAAAATGTGGAG
This sequence comes from Candidatus Pacebacteria bacterium CG10_big_fil_rev_8_21_14_0_10_56_10, assembly GCA_002772645.1. Classification (GTDB taxonomy): domain Bacteria; phylum Patescibacteriota; class Microgenomatia; order UBA1400; family PJMF01; genus 1-14-0-10-56-10. The sequence continues at coordinate 707 of PFDK01000011.1, forward strand.
CCATGCTATGCTGAACGCTTGTAGTAGCCAGTAACGTCCCCTCGGTTTATGCCCAGCTCAACTCAGTCTGACAGCCCCTACTCTTTCCGAAGCATGGTTCGGTTCATGAACAGCCACTTCGCGCTGTTGGCGCTAATTGGTGGCTTTTTTATCAGCGGCTTCTTCATTGGCGCTATTTGGCAGGAGAACCAGTTGTTAGCTGGGGGAAGTGGTGGCTCCAGGCAAGTGGCTCAAGCGCCCAGCGCCGCCCCCGCCGGGGCTCCTGCCGGCGGTCACGGAGGCTCGGCGCCGTCCGCCGCGGTAGGCAGCATGCCGGAACTGACCGACAGCGATCACGTCTTGGGCGCGATCGACAGTAAAGTGGTGTTGGTAGAGTACTCAGACTTTGAGTGTCCGTTCTGCGCCCGTTTCCACCCCACTTTGCAGCAAGTAATGGACGAGTACGGTGATCAAGTGTCGTGGGTCTACCGCCACTTCCCGTTGTCAATCCACTCGAACGCCCGGGACGCGGCCCTGGCCAGCGAGTGCGTAGCTCAACTGGGCGGTGAAGATGCGTTTTGGGAGTACGGTAACGAGTTGTTTGAGGAAACTCGCAGTGCCGGCGGTATCTCGGACGAGTACTTGGCTGAAGCGGCCGGCAGAGTGGGCGTCGACGGCTCGGCTTTTCAGTCGTGCCTGGATACAGCCGAACACCAACAGTTAGTGGACACTCACTTCAACGGCGGCTCTCAAGCCGGCGTCAGCGGTACCCCTGGCACCATCGTGGTGGTCGATGGCGAGCCGCAGGAACTCATTCCCGGGGCACTGCCATACCCCCAAGTCCAACAGGTGATAGAACGCTATCTCTAGAGCATCAGCTTTCCCGCGGCCGGCAGGATCGCCAGCGAACGTTTAAAGCTGGTCGGCTAGCTGACCGCTGGTCGCCGCGGCGACACTATACTTGACCTACTACCCTAACTCGGGTGAGCGGAGCTGACAACTCAAAGACCGGCCCGCAGACCAACTCGTATAATAAATGGAGTACCACGTTTAGGAAACGCCCCGTATGAACCACGGTGAAGTCGGACTATTTGCTCAGTACCTGGACGGCTCCTCCGTCAACCTGTTGATCGCCTTCGTGGCCGGGTTCATTACTTTTTTTGCCTCTTGTCTCTTACCGCTGATCCCGACCTACTTGGGCTACTTGTCCGGAGTGGCGCTCAACAGCGATGAAGCCGGCCAGCAGCGCTGGCGAATTTTCCGGGTAGCCTTGTTTTTTGTGATCGGCTTCATCACCACCTTTGTTATTCTGGGGCTGACGCTCAACCAGCTGGCTGCCCGAGTGGCAGTGGTCCGGCTAGTGATCGAGAAGCTGGCCGGGGTGCTGTTCATCGTGCTGGGCTTCTTCATGCTGGGCGTCTTTAAGCACCGTTGGTTTATGCAGGAGCGGCGGCTGGAGGTGCACGGCTGGTTCCAAAAAAACCAGACCACCCACGCACTGGCTACCGGGGTGGGTTTCGGCTTTGCCTGGACGCCGTGCATCGGCCCAGTGCTGGCAGTGATCTTGTTCTGGGCGGCCCAGTCCGACTCGATGCTCAGGGCCGTGTTGCTGCTGATTTCGTACGGCGTCGGCCTGGGCATTCCCTTCCTGCTGGTGGCGCTTGGTTTCGAAAAAATCGTTCCCTTCCTCAAGAAACACGCTCGAGTGACGAGCTACATCAGCTACGCTTCCGGTGCTTTCATCATTCTGGCCGGGATCCTGATGATCTTGGGCGAGTTCCAGCGGCTATCCTTGCTACTACTTCAGTTCTTCGACCTCAACACCTTGGCCGTGTAGGCTGAAGGCGGGCAAAACGGGGCAGATTGGCGCTGTCCTCGAAAATATCGAGTTGATAGTCACCGCGGTTTGTTCTGAGATCTGCTGGGCGATGGGTGTGGTCAATTTCCAACCAGACGCGGCCCTTCGGTTTGAGGTGAGATGGCGCTTGGGCCACTAGCCGCCGGATAAGCCGAGCGCCGTCAGAGCCGCCGTCAAGGGCTTGTGCCGGTTCGTACCCAGTAACGCTGGAAGACAGACTGGCAAGCCTGGCGGTGGGGATGTACGGCAAGTTAGCGACGATCACGTCTGCCTGAAGGTCCGCCTTTATTGTGCCGAGCAAGTCGCTGACGACAAAGGTGACCGGCGCGGTGGCGGCCAGCCGACCAAAATTGAGGCGGGCGACTGCCAACGCTTTAGTTGAGACGTCACTGACCACTAGCCGATGGGCCCAGCCCCGCCGCCGCAGTTCCCAGCTGAGCGTTACTCCAATTGCCCCGCAGCCGGTTCCCACTTCGATAATGCTCAGTCGCTCGGCTGTTGGGTAGCTGGAGCTGATGTCGTTGACCACTAGCTCGACGAGCTGTTCGGTTTCGATCCTGGGGATGAGGGTGGCCGGCGTGACCAGGAACGGCCGACCGGCAAACTCGGCTATTCCGGTGACGTACTCCACGGGGATATCGGCAGTGACTATTACTTCTGGCCGGCGGCCATAACGAGCCAGCTGGGTCTGTTCGTACGGCGTCCACTGTCGGGGACTAGGTTTGACCATATACAAGTCTAGTACTGTATGCTAACACTCTAGACAACTCAAGGCTGCTACTTCGTGGAGCAGGACACAACGCGCTCGGTAGAGCGACGGTCAGGAAAGGACTACCATGACACTCAAAGACCAACTAATGGCCGACATGAAGCAAGCGCTCAAGGCGGGTGAAAAAACCAGGCTGAGCAGCATCCGGCTGGCAATCTCTCAAGTAAAGAACGTCGAGATCGACTCGGGAGAGCTGGACGACGCCGGCGTTCAGCAAGTCCTGGCCAAGATGGTTAAACAGCTAAAGGACGCGCTGACCGAGTTTCAGCGAGCCGGCCGCCGCGACATCGTGTCAGCGGAACAAGAGAAGATCAAGGTGCTGGAGGAGTACTTGCCTGACCAGTTGAGCGACCAAGAGCTTGACCGAGTGGTCGATGAAGTCATTGCCAACTCCAACCAACCAAGGATGGGCCAAGTGATAGGCCAGGTTATGGCTCAGGCGGCTGGTCGGGCCGACGGCGCCAAAGTGGCCCGGCTGGTGAAAGCCAAACTGGGTTAAGATATCGACTGCCATGACCACCAAAACCGTCGGGGAGATTCTCAAAGAAGAGCGGCAACGGTACCGGATGACGCTCTCGGAGGTAGCTCGGCGGACCAGGATTAGGCAAGAGTACTTGACGGCGTTGGAGAGCAACGACTTCCGGCGTCTGCCGGCCGCGGCTTTCGTCAAGGGCTACATCAAAGCTTACGCCAAGCTGTTCGGCTTTGACCCCCAGCCGCTGGTGGCTGTCCTGCGCCGCGACTACAAACAAAGCGCCAAGGGTAGACTGGTTCCTCGGGAGTTTCTCAAACCGGTGCTGCGCCGTCGGCTGGTTTGGGGCCCGGTTACGCTGGTAGTGCTGGTGGTGGCTAGTTTGTTTGTTACCTTGTTGGGCTACGTCGGGTTCCAGTGGCACAGCCTCAACCAGCCGCCCCAGCTAGAGCTGTCTGCTCCGGCTGACAATCAACTGGTGGCGGCCCAAATCAAGGTGGCCGGCCGGACAGAACCGGAAGCCACGGTACTGGTCAACGCCCAACCGGTGGCCATCCAGCCTGACGGCAGTTTTCAGACCGAAGTGTTTGTGTCCAGGGAGGGACTGACCACTATCACCGTCGAGGCCAGTGACCGGCGGGGAAAGACCAACCTTGTCCAGCGGACCGTCACGGTCCGGTTCTAAATGAGGCTCGAAAACTTAACCCGTGAATCAATGGCTCATGACGACAATTTTTTTGAGGTGGCTCTGGTTCTGTCAGAATGCAGAAAACCTGTTTATTATTTAGTTTCTCCTTCCTCTATAGAATTTGGCAACTCAAGATGGTCAACAGAGGGTAGCGCATTCCCTACCAGCTCTTCCAAGTCAGACCTCATGCCAATGGTGTTATCAACCACACGCCTAATTTGCTTCTCCTGCTTAGCCCATTTAGAAGTAAACCAACGTTTTTCTGTTTCCATTGTTCTTTGCATGTCTGTAAATGTTTCAGCTATTGCTTCAATGCGGTGTTTAAATTCAGTACTGGTTATGTACTGATATAAAATTTCCGCTTTTTCAGATTTGTTGATGTTAGCCATCTTTTCAAAAGTAACTCGAGCCAAGTCGTACCTTAGAGCCAATGCCAAAGGTAATGCCATTTTTCTACTTGCTATCCAAACGCCTTGTTTATACACAAAGGATTCGATTTCTGGTGGTGGATTGTTAACTACAAGAACGGCGATTTGTGCCTTTGCTTGTCTTTGGTTTTCTTTGAGAGTAGCTATCCACGTGTTTTGCCACTTTGCATTTTTGGATTCCCACAAAATCACTCCACAGTTTCTCCCTTTTTTATCAATTACCTCTTGGACCACATCTGCTCCACGTTGCCCTTTTTGGACCTCAACAACTTTATCTAAAGGGAACTCTCGCTTAAGTAGCTCTTCCAGCTCAAGCTCCATCACCTCGCCTTGGGCCTGTTGCGATCCCTGCTGTAGCTTTCGCTGAAGTTCCAAAATCTGTTTTTGAGCATCATCATTCTTCTTTTTTTCTTGAGCCAGGTTGAGAGACATACCTTCTTGGGCCTCTTTTCTTGCATCAGTCCTAATTTTTTCTCTCTCCTCATCAAGCTGACGTTGTTTTTCTAACTCAAACTTGCGCTTAGATTCTTCCAGCTCGCGCATTTTTTTCCTGATCTGAAGCTCTAGTTCCTCGGCATGCTCAGCACGCTTTTTGTACTCCAAAGCTTGATCTTCTTTGTCCTTGAGCTGTTTGGCCACACGTTCTTGAGCCGCTAGTGTTGCTTTTTCAATCGCTTGCTTTTTGACTTCAACAATCTCTTTCTCCTTAGCATCTTCGAGGTCTTTCTTTTCTCGCCTTAGTTTTCCTAGTTCCTCATTATGTTTTTCTTGAGATTCACGAAGTAATTTCTCTTCCAGTTCATGCTTGTAAGCATCAGTTGGCTCAAATGATTTGTTGCAGTACGGACAAGTTATTTTATTGGTCATACATAGCAATTAAATTTGTGACGCTCGTTACAAATTTTACCACCGCTTTTACCACCGCCAAACTTCGGCTATGCCGGAGTGCTATGAAACTTGTTCTAGTAGCAATGGTCGGTTTGCGCCGCCGCCCCCGCACTGTCATAATAGGCTGGTTGTAGCCATCGGCCTTAAAGTAGGGCCGCGCTCCTTAATCCTTAAGCCTGAAGACTGCCCATGGACATCACCACCGCCCTGCCTAGCATCCTGACCGGACTGATGATTGTGCTGATCTTGATCTTGATCGTGGTAGCCGTGCTGATGGTCCGCGTGTTGTGGGAAGTTAGCCGGATGCTGCGCACCACTCGTTCCACCGTCAGTTCGGTCCGGCACCAACTTGCCCAAGTGGCCCGGCCGCTCAAGCACGCTGCCGACGTCACCGCCGGCGTCAAAGCCGGGCTGAAAGCTACCGAGGCAGTCCGAAGCTGGTGGCAGCGCCGGTCAACCGGGCCGACGGTCGCCGACGAGACCGATCGGATTTTCTAGACAGGGCGGCAACTAGCTTTGCTACAATCTAAGCCCATGGTGACCCGTGACCACCTCCGCCAGCAGTACTTGGAGTTCTTCGGCCAGCGCGGTCACGCTGTGGTGCCGTCGGTGTCGCTGGTGCCCGAGAACGACCCGACTACCCTGTTTACCGGATCCGGCATGCAGCCCATGCTGCCTTACTTGCTGGGCCAGCCCCATCCGGCCGGCTCGCGGATCGTCAACTCCCAGCGCTGTTTTCGCGCCCAGGACATCGACGAGGTGGGCGACAATCGTCACACCACATTTTTTGAGATGCTGGGCAACTGGTCGCTGAGCGACTACTTCAAGCGCGAACAGCTGAGCTGGTTGATGGAGCTGCTGGCCGATGAACTGGGCCTAAAGCCCGACCGGCTGTACGTGACCGTGTTTGCCGGCAACCGGCGGCTGGGCGTACCCCGCGACGACGAGTCAGTCCAAATCTGGCAAGAACAGTTCAGTCGGCGCGGCATCGAGGCGCCGACAGTGGAAGATGCCGAGCAGACCGGACTAGGACAGGGACGGATCTTTTACTACGATCAGACTAAAAACTGGTGGTCAAGAGCGGGCGGGCCTGACCTGATGCCGGTGGGTGAGCCGGGCGGCCCCGATAGTGAAGTTTTCTTTGATTTTGGTGAAGAACGCGGCTTTCACCAGCGATCGTCGTTCGCCGACCAGCCGTGCCACCCCAACTGTGACTGCGGACGGTTCCTGGAGATCGGCAACTCGGTTTTCATGGAGTACCGCAAACAGGCCGACGGCTCGATTGGCGAACTGCCCCAGCGCAACGTTGATTTTGGCGGTGGCCTGGAGCGACTGGCCGCGGTTATCGACGACGACCCGGACGTTTTCGCCACCGATTTTTTTTGGCCGATCATCACCGAACTGGAAAACTTGAGCGGCCAGAAGTACCGCGCCCAGCCGGCCCGCCATCAGCCCGCCGACCACCACTCCACTGAGTATCACCACACCGCTTCGTTCCGGGTGATGGCCGATCACGTCCGGGCCGCCGTGATGCTGGCCGGAGACGGCGTGTTCCCGGGCAGTAAAGAACAGTCGTACTTCTCCCGTCGGTTAGTCCGCCGAGCAATCCGTCACGCCAGAATGATTGGGGTGAAAGGCGACATGTTTGACCGGCTGGTGCCGGTGATAGTCTCGATGTACAGCTCTCTACGACCGGACTTGGAGGATCGGTCCGACCAGATCGTGGCCGAGCTGTCTGAAGAAGAAGCTAAGTTCCGGCAGGCGCTGGACAAGGGCTTACGGCTGATCGACCGACTAGACCGGCTGGATGCTTCGACCGCCTTCAAGCTGTTCGAGTCGCACGGCTTTCCGGTGGAGCTGACCCAGGAGATTGCCCAAGAGCGCGGCCAGCAGATCGACATCGACGAGTTTCAGGTACTCCGCCAGGCTCACGCCGATGCCAGCCGGACCGCCTCCGCCGGCAAGTTCAAGGGCGGCTTGGCCGACCAAAACAGCACTACGGTCAAGTACCACACCGCCACTCACTTACTGCACGCGGCGCTCCGGGATGTGTTGGGCGACCACGTCCGCCAGCACGGCTCCAACATTACCGACCGGCGACTGCGCTTTGACTTTAGCCACCCCCAGCCGCTGACCGAACAGCAGCTCCGGCGGGTAGAGCAGCAACTCAACGACTGGATCGAGGCCAACCTGGCCGTCACCAGGCAGGAACAACCCTACCGGCAGGCTATCGACGAGGGAGCGCTGGCTTTTTTTGGCGATGCTTATCCGCCAACCGTCAGCGTCTACACTATTGGAGCTGGATGGACCGACAGCCGAACTGATCGTCCCTGGGTCTCTAAAGAGCTGTGCGGCGGTCCGCACGTCGAGACAACTGGCCGAATTGGTCGGCTAGCCATCACCAAGGAGCAGTCGGCCGGAGCGGGCATTCGCCGTCTCTACATGGAATTGACCTGAAGCATTGCCTATAATGATGGTATGGCGTTGACCAAACTGTTTAAGCGGTCAGCCGTTGATACTGACCACCGGCTGGACCTTTCGTCAGCACACCTAGTGTTGGTGCTGACCGACACTGCCGTCCAGTCTGCCTGGTGGCAGCTGGAACAGGGTCAGCCGCGGCTCAAGGCTATTTCTCAGATTTACGACTACTCCTCTGATCAGAACGGCATCGAAAAAGCCGACACGGCCCTGCAAGACCTGGGGCCGGACGCCGAAGATATTTCCCGAGTGATGTTTGGGCTGGAGAGCGGCTGGGTAGACGAGGGCGGGATCACTGCCGGTCACAAGAGGTTTCTGCGGGAGTTGACCACCAGACTTTCGCTCCAGGCAGCCGGCTACGCGGTCATCCAGGAAGCGCTTCTTCATGAGCTGGCGGTACAGGCCGGTGCGTCACTGCTATTAGTGGTGTTGACCGATCACGTCACCAGCGTCAGCTTGATCGAGAAGGGATCGCTGATCCGGCAGGAACGCGTTGGCCGGTCTGACGATGTGGCGTCTGATTTAACCGAGGCGTTGGCCAGGTTCCGGCCGGCTCGGGACAGCAGCCAGGATGGCGACCAGGATAGCGGCCAGGACGGCAATAGGGACAGCGGTCTGGGCAGGCGGCTGCCCGCCAAGGTGGTGTTGGCCGCCGGCTTGGTTAACGAAGAAATATTAGTTCGCAGCCAAGATCAGCTTCTTGACGAAAAGTGGCAAGCTGGCCAGCCGTTCATCCACCAGCCGGTGGTAGAGATCGTCACCTCGCAGAAAGTCACCGAGGCGATCGTTAAGCACGGCGGGGCGGCCATGATCAGCGCCGGCCCAACCGACCAGGCAGTAGCCCACCAGACGCCGGCCGAGGAAACACCGGCCCACCAGGCTCCGGCCGAGGAGGTACCGTCAGAACAGCCACCGACTGCCGACCAGCCAGCTCAACCCCAGCAGGCTGAGGCAGACAGCCAGTCAAGCTTTGGGGTACCGATCAGCCAGTCTCAGTTGACTGGACTGTCTCAGCCGCCGTCCACCCTTCGTCCTCCATTCCCCCAGCAGCCGACACTGTCCCGCCCCCCGGCGGGCGACAGCATCAGCGATGGCGGCGGTGATGGCGGTGATGGCGGTGATGGCGGTGATGGTCTTGGCCGGCTGCCGGCTGCTGGCCCAGACGGTCGGGGAGGCGGGCTCAAGCGATTACTAGCCGACGATGCTCGCCATTTGGGAAAGTGGTGGTACCACCATCGCTGGTTTGGCCTGGCCGGGTTTGGGCTGGGACTGTTAGTCTTACTGGGGGTCGGTGTGCTGTTTACAATTTGGGGCAAAACGGCTAGGGTAACGGCAGAGCTTGAGCCGCTGGTGCTCAGCCAAGAGGTGACAATTCGCCTTGACCCCACTGCGGACAGATCAGATCCCGAAGAGCTGGTGCTCAAAGCTGAGCTGACCACTGTCAGTGTCAGTACTGCCGGAACGGCGTTGAGTACCGGTGCCAAGGTTGTCGGTGAACCGGCCGCCGGTCAAGTCAATATTTTCAACAAAACCGACCAAGAACGGAGTTTTGAGGCCGGCACTGTTCTGACCAAAGACGATTTGGAGTTCACGCTCGACGAAGAGGTCCAAGTAGCTTCGGCCAGCGTTACCACCAGCGACACGTCCGAGACCAGGACGTTTGGCCAGGCAGCAGCTCGGGTGACCGCCAGCCAGGTCGGCGCCGACAGTAATTTGCCGGAGGGTACCCAGTTGCGGGTAGCATCGTTTTCCCCAGCCAGTATTGAAGCCCAGGTGAGCGACGGCCTGACCGGCGGGGCCAGCCGGGAAGTCCGTGTGGTAACCGCCCAGGACCGGGATGAACTCCAGGC
>PFDK01000011.1:10141-41099 GCA_002772645.1 Candidatus Pacebacteria bacterium CG10_big_fil_rev_8_21_14_0_10_56_10
GCTGAGTTCGAGCAGCAATCGGGTCAAGGTACCTACCTGGTGCCCACCGGCCAGCTGACCATTACCGATCGTGACTTTGACCGGCAGGAAAACGATGAGTCCGACCAGCTTAACCTGAGCCTCGGTGCCGATGCCGAAGGGTTGCGGTACGCCACTTCAGACCTGACGCCGCTGGCGATGGCTGTCTTAGCTGACCAAGTACCCGCCGGTTTCCGGCTGGACGAGTCCGCCACCCAGATACTGTCTCGGCCGGCCGACCAACAGCCGGCAGGAGGCGGCTTGGTGGCGCTGACCGCTAGCCTGTCGGCGCCGGCCCTGCCCAGTGTCGATGCCGAGCGGTTGGCTACCGAGATCGCCGGCCTGACCGTGGGCGAGGCCGATTCGGTTATCCGACAACGGCCCGGGGTTAGCGCCGTTACCATCAGACTAACTCCTTTTTGGGCGCACCAATGGTCACCGCGACTGCCGGCGGCCGAGGGAATAACTGTTATCATTGACGTCACCCGGACAGCCACAACAGAGTCGGACAGTTCGACCTAAGCCATCCCATGCCTGCCCCGCCCCGTAATCCCAGCCAGCCTGATAAACGGCAACTGATTTTACTGTTTCGCCAGGCATTGGCGATGAACGCTCCGCTCGACAGGGTTGAAGCCAAGTTAGAGCGGCTGCTGGAAAGAAATGATGTCACCCAACGCGTTGAGCGGCACCACGACCAGGTTACCATTAAACGGCTTCAGGACCGCTTGCCAAAGTCGGTACGGTATGGGGCCTTGGTCCTGCCGGTCGGTTTTATCGGGCTGGGTCTGCTGTTAGTGGGCAATGCCGCCCTGCCGATCGGCCGCTCCTACTGGCGGCAAGCGGTGACCGGCCCGTCCCAGCTAACTTTGCCGGTCCCTCGCAGCGCCCTGCAAACCGGCAACCGGCTAGTGCTGGGCCAGACCATTTCGAGTAGCCGGCCCGCCGCCAGCCAAACCGAGCCCGCGGGCCAATCGACCGGCCCGGAGGTGATCACTCAGGACCTGGACTACACTAACTTGGCTAACTGGTTTGGGGGGTTAGAGCTGCCGGAGCTGGCCAGTGATCAGCCGGACGCGGCCTCTCAAACCTACGTCCTGGAAATCCCTGACCTGGACATTAACCGGGCCGAGGTAGTAGTCGGCGGTACCGACTTAAATAACAGCTTGATCCAGTATCCCGGCACCGCCGACCCCGGTCAGTCAGGGGCGCCGGTCATTTTCGGTCACTCCACCTTGCGCCAGTTTTACAACCCCGATCGCTCGAACCCTCAGCGCTATATCTCGGTCTTTAGCACTATCATGACGCTTGACAACGGAGCGGAAATTAAGGTTACCAAGGATGGCGTGACGTACCGCTACCAAGTTGTCGACAAGTTTGAGGTCCAACCTGAGGACGTCTTTATCTTGACCCAAAACTACGATCAGGAACAGCTCAAGCTGGTCACCTGTGTACCCGAGGGCACCTACTTGCGTCGGGGAGTGGTGGTGGCCAACTTGGTCCGGGAGACATAGCACTCACCAAACTTCACTTTTGCCGCCGCTTTTTGTCGCCGCTATGTGGTCGTGACCAAAGTAAGGTAAAATTGAGCGCGACCAACCGATGAGTAGCACTTTTCTGCCGCCGATATTGGCAATCGACTACGGGCGCCGACGGATGGGCCTGGCGGTGTCGCGGGCCGGATTGGCAGAACCGTTGGAGATACTGGCCAACGACCAGGCTTTGCTGCCGCGCCTCAGGGCCATTTGTCGGCAGGAAAACATCGCCCAGATCGTGGTGGGTGTCTCCGAGGGACCAAGCGCGACCGAGGCTAACCGGTTTCGGGAGCAGCTGGCCAAAGAACTTAAGCTGCCGGTCACCGGCGTCGATGAGACGCTGTCGACTAATCAGGCCCGCCGCAAATTAAGACAGGCCGGTCGCCGCCTGCGGCACGTGGACCACTTGGCCGCAGCCGAGTTCCTCCAAGACTGGATGGACGGGCAGGGCCGGTGAGGTGCCGGCCCGGGCACAGTACTTATCGATCAGGTCATTAAAGAAAATCATCGCCATATGCAGATAACTACCTTCGGCATCGAACGGATTGGATAGGTGCCAGCTGTGAAGAATGCCATTACTGCCGCGCTGGCCGGCCGGACCTCCATCTCGGTCCGCTGGTGGTGGGCAGCTATTGTTGGACTGGTTGGGCTGTTGGCGTTGTCGGCGGGTCTCGGTTGGGAGTTGTTGCGGTCGGTCGATCCCACCGCCCCCGCCCCTGTGACTTTCATCGTGCCTAAAAACCAGCCAGTCGGCCGAGTGGCCGAACGGTTGGCGGATCAGCACCTGATCAGGCACCCGCTGGCACTGAGGGCGTGGTTGAAGCTGACCGGACTGGACAGTCAACTGCAGGCCGGCTCGTTTCAGTTATCGGCCAGCATGTCACTGCCGGCGCTGGCCGAAGCGCTGACTTCGTTGGCCAACCCCACTGATATTTGGGTGACTGTGCTGGAGGGTTGGCGGCGCGAAGAGATTGCTCAGCACCTCGATGGCCTACAGCTTGAAGAGTTCGACAGTTTCGAGTTTCTCCAGCTTTCTCGAGATGACGAAGGCCGGCTGTTTCCGGACACTTACTTAGTGCCAAAAGAAAGCACTGCTCGGGACATTCATCGGCTGCTGACCGACACTTTTGAACGCAAAGTTACCACCCAGCTGGCGGCGGAACTGGCCGCTTCCCCTCATGACCTGGAAACGGTGTTGATCATGGCGTCGCTGGTCGAACGCGAAGGCCGTGGTGACCAGCAACTGCGCCAAGTAGCCGGTATCCTGTTCAACCGGCTGGAACTGGGCATGCCGCTTCAGGTTGACGCTACTCTTCAGTATGCCTCCGGGTACGATCAGGCCCAAAACAGTTGGTGGCAGCCGCCCACCAACGCCGACCGCCAGCTCGACTCACCGTTCAATACTTACTTACACCCCGGACTGCCGCCCCAGCCGATCGCCAACCCGGGCTTGGCGGCCATCACCGCGGTGCTTGATCCTGCCGAGACTGAGTACCTCTTTTACCTTCACGACGATCGTGGTACCATCCATTACGCGATTAATTTCGCCAGACACCAGGAGAACATCCGCAACTACTTGCGATGATGTTTATTGTTTGGTATCATACTCGGCATTTGATTTCACGAAAACGCCACTCCGGCGCTTTTTCATTCAGAAACGGTAGGTACGGCCGTTTAATCAAGGTCTGAAATAGCTTTTATGTCACACTCTAAGCGGCAAAACTGGGGACACCACTACTCTCGATTACCTAAGCTGGACTTAGTGAAACTGCAGATAGATAGCTACCAGGACTTTTTGGAGCACGGCATTCGCGAATCCTTGGACGAAGTAAACGGCCAGCACGGCATCGAAGACTTTACCGGCAAGAACTGGGTCATCTCGTTTGGCAAGTACCGTTTTGGCCAGCCCAAGCACTTGATATCCGAAGCTAAAGCTAAAGCGGCCAGCTACGATCGGCCGCTGTACGTAGAAGCTACTTTAACCAACAAAAGGACCGGCGACCAAAACGTCCAGGAAGTTTTCTTGGGAGACATTCCCAAGGTGACGCCGGTCGGCACGTTCATTATCAACGGCATTGAACGGGCAGTGGTCACCCAGCTGGTCCGCTCGCCGGGAATTTTTTATTCCGGTGATCGGGACGCCTCCAGCGGACGGGTGCTCCATCAGGCGGAGCTGCGGCCGCTGCGCGGTTCCTGGCTGGAGTTCGCGATCACCCGCCGAGACGTGATTACGGTCAAGATAGACCGACGGCGCAAGATGCCGATCACCGTTTTGCTCAGGGCGATGGGCTACTCGGAAACCGACGACATTAAAGCCTTGTTTGCCGACGTGACCAAGCTCGACGAACACGACCTGATCGCTCAAACCCTGGAGAAAGACACCACCGCTTCCCAAAACGAAGCCTTGATCGAGCTTTACGAAAAAATGCGGCCGGGCGAACCGGCCGTCCTTGACACTGCCAGAGAGTTTTTAAAACAGCTCTTTTTTGACCCGCGACGCTACGATCTGGGCCAAGTGGGCCGCTACAAGCTTAACCGTCGCTTGCAAGTTAAGATGCCGGAGGACCTGACGGTCCTTTCCCCCGAGGACGTGGTGGCCGCCATCAAGTACTTGATCCTTCTTCAGAATGGCCAGGGCAAGGTAGACGACATCGATCACTTGAGCAACCGCCGGGTTCGCCGGATCGGCGAACTGGTCCAGGCCAACGCCTTCCGGATTGGACTGATCAGGCTGGAGCGCTCGATCCGCGAGAAGATGTCCCTGACCAAGACTGACGAGGCCTTGTCGCCGGCGGCGCTAGTCAATGCTCGGCCGCTGATCGCCACTATGTCCGAGTTTTTCCGGCGCAATCGCCTGTCGACGATCCTGGACCAGATTAACCCGCTCTCCGAGATCGATAACCTGCGGCGGCTGTCGGTGATGGGCTCGGGCGGTGTGACCAGGGAGAGAGCGTCGTTCTCGATGCGTGACATCAACGCTTCTCAGTACTCCAGGATTGACGCCGTACGTTCACCCGAAGGGCCCAACATCGGTTTAGTGACTTACCTGGCGTTATATGCTCAAGTAAACGACCACGGTTTCTTGGAGGCGCCGTACCTTAGGGTCAAGCACCAACACGGCGAAGTCAAGGTAACTGACGAGTTGGTGTACCTATCGGCTGACGAGGAAGAGGACCACCGTGTTACTCACGCCGGCGTCAGGATCGATGACCAAGGCCGGATCGTCCAGGAGTGGGTGCCGATGCGCTACCTCAACAAGTTCATCGAAGGGCCGGTCGAAACAGTGGAGTACATCGACGTGGTGCCGCGCCAGGTGATCGGTACCTCGGCGTCACTGATCCCGTTCATTGCCCACGACGAAGCCAACCGGGCGTTGATGGGTACCCACATGCAGTGCCAGGCTGTGCCGCTAATCCGGCCGGAAGCGCCGGTGGTCGGTACCGGCATGGAACAAGCGGTGGCTACTGCCATGCAGCGCAGCGTCTTGGCCAGGCACGACGGCACCGTGGAGAGCGTTGACAGCCGCCAGGTTATCGTCAAGCTCAACAAAAACCAGCTCCACAAAGCCCAAGAACTGGCCAAGCACGACGAGATCGAGCACATTACCATCGAAGATGACCGGGAGATCTACCGGGTGGATAAGTTTGTCAGAACGTCGCAGAGCACCGCCTACACTCAGCGGCCGGTGGTCAAAATTGGTGACAGTGTCAAGGCAGGCCAAATCATCATCGACGGGCCTGCCTCGGATATGGGCGAGCTGGCGCTGGGATCGAACTTGCTGATCGCTTACGCTTTGTTCGAGGGCTTGGGCTATGAAGACGCCATCGTCATTTCTGACCGGGTAGTTCGCCAGGACCTGCTTACCTCGATCCACATCAGCGAGCACCGCGCCCAGGTGATGGACACTAAACTGGGGCCTGAAGAACTGACTAATGACATCCCCAATGTTTCCGAAACTTTCCTGAGCAACTTGGGAATGGACGGCATCATCCGGGTGGGTAGTTCGGCCAACTCGGGCGACATCCTAGTAGGCAAGATTGCTCCAAAGGGTGAGACCGAGCTGACACCGGAGGAGCGGCTGCTGCGCGCTATTTTTGGAGAGAAGTCCCGCGAGGTCCGAGACACCTCACTGCACTTGCCCCACGGCGAAGGCGGCACCGTCATTGACGTTCAGGTACTTGACCGCGACAAAGGCGATGAGCTGGACCCGGGCACTTTGCAGGAAGTGGTGGTCAAAGTGGCCCAGACGCGCAAGATCACAGTGGGTGACAAAGTGGCTGGTCGGCACGGTAACAAAGGGGTGATCTCCAAGATTGTGCCGGTGGCCGACATGCCGCACTTGCCCGACGGCACGCCGGTGGACATCATTATTTCACCGCTGTCGGTGCTGGCCCGGATGAACATGGGCCAGCTGCTGGAGGCCCACCTGGGCTGGGCGGCCCAACAGCTGGGCTACAAGGTGTCGGTACCGGCGTTCGAACCGATTGACGAGAGCAAAATTTGGTCAGAACTGGGCAAGGCTGGCTTGCCGGTGTCCGGTAAGATCAGGCTGGTGGACGGCCGGACCGGCCAGCAGTTCAGCGAAGACACGGTAGTTGGGGTGTCTTACATTCTCAAGCTGGTCCACATGGTTGAGGACAAGGTTCACGCCCGCTCCACTGGACCGTACTCGCTGGTTACTCAGCAGCCGCTGGGCGGCAAGGCCCAGATGGGCGGTCAACGGTTAGGCGAGATGGAAGTCTGGGCCCTGGAGGCGCATCGGGCCGCTCACACCCTCCAGGAGATGTTGACGATCAAGTCTGACGACGTGATGGGCCGGGCCAAAGCTTTCGAAGCAGTCGTCAAAGGGACGGACATTCCTGCCGCGACCGTACCCGAGTCTTTCAAGGTGCTGATGCGCGAGCTCAACTCACTGGGGTTAGAAGTGATCGCCCATGAGGCCCAAGAGGTGGAGGAGATTGAGGAAGGCGATGGAAGCGAGGAAGGTAAAGAGGGTGAAAAAGCGGCCGCGGAGAGCCAGACCACCGACCAACAGCCAACCGACCAGCCGACGGTCAAACAACAGGTAGATGGCCAGCCAACCGACCAACAGGCCACTGAGGTCACCGAGGCCAATGATGGCTCAGACCAACTCGCCGCCGCCGGTACCAACAAGCAGGAAGCAAGTTAACCTCTATGATGCCTACTCCCGCTCCTCAGGACAATCAGCCCAAGACCATGCGCCACCTGGTAGATTTTTCGGCGCTCCAAATTAAGATCGCCTCCCCGGAAACGATCATGTCCTGGTCGCACGGCGAGGTCAAGAAACCGGAAACCATCAACTACCGCTCGCTCAAGTCGGAAAAAGACGGTCTGTTCGACGAAAAGATCTTCGGCCCGGTCAAGGACTACGAGTGCTACTGCGGCAAGTACAAAGGCATCCGCTACAAAGGCGTGACCTGTGACAAATGCGGGGTGGAGGTGACCCAGGCGCGTGTCCGGCGGGAAAGGATGGGCCACATTAGCCTGGCGGCACCGGTGGCCCACATCTGGTATTTCAAGGGCGCGCCGTCCAAGCTGTCGCTGTTGCTCGACATCAGTCCCCGCAACCTCAACTCGATCATTTACTTCTCCCAGTACGTGGTGCTGGAGATCGACGGCAACGCCAAAGTCCAGGTCTTAAGCCATCTCGACGAGAGCCTGATAGTCGCCCAGGACCAGCTCAAAGAAACTGCTAAAGACCGAGTTAAACAGCTCACTGACCAACTAGGCAAAGATCGGGCTAGCCTCAAGAAAAAAGTCAGCAACCCCGAGACGCTGGAGCTCAAACTGGAAGAGGTGGAGCTCAAGGCCAAACAGCAGGTCACGACCGCCAAAGAACAGCTCTCAGACCAGTTGGCAGAGACCGAAGAGATCTACAAGACCATCAAGGGCATGGTCAAAAAAATCCGCAAAGGCACTATCCTCAGCGAAGACGAGTACCTCAAGCTCGATGAGTACGAGGCCGTCAGCCACTTCCGAGTGGGCATGGGTGCCGAGAGCATCATGGAGCTGGTCAAAGAGATCGACCTCGATACCCTGGTCGAGCGGTTGCGCACCGAGATGGACGAGAGCAAGGGCGCCAAACGCCTCAAGGCGGTGAAACGCCTGCGGGTAGTGGAGGGCTTGCGCAAAGCCGGCATCGACCCAGCGTGGATGTTCCTGTCTACCTTGCCGGTCATCCCACCTGACCTGCGGCCGATGGTCCAGCTGTCAGGCGGCCGGTTCGCCACCTCAGACCTCAACGACTTGTACCGGCGCGTCATTAACCGCAACAACCGCCTCAAGCACTTGATTAACTTAGGCGCTCCCGAGATCATCTTGCGCAACGAAAAACGGATGCTCCAGGAAGCCATCGACTCGCTGATCGACAGTTCTCAGGCTCGACAGTCGCGCCGCCGGACCAACCGCCGCCCCCTGCGCTCTCTAACGGAAATGCTGCGCGGCAAGCAGGGCCGCTTCCGTCAGAACTTACTAGGTAAGCGGGTTGATTACTCAGGCCGGAGCGTCATCGTGGTAGGGCCGGAGCTCAAGCTTCACGAGTGCGGTCTGCCCAAAGACATGGCTCTGGAGATGTTCAAGCCGTACGTCCTGCGGGAAATGATCGTTCAGGGCGTCAGCCCCAACGTCAAGACCGCCCGCCACATGCTCGACCGCCGCGAGCCAACCGTTTACGACATCTTAGAGCAGGTCACCAAAGACCACCCAGTGATCCTCAACCGGGCACCGACCCTGCACAAACTGGGCATTCAGTCGTTCTTTCCCCAGCTGGTGGAGGGTAATGCTATCCGCCTCCACCCCTGTGTGTGCGCCGGTTACAACGCTGACTTTGACGGTGACCAAATGGCGGTCCATTTGCCGTTGACCAAGCTGGCCCAGGCAGAGGCCAGGTCGCTGATGCTGTCTGCCAGCAACTTGCTCAAACCGGCTAACGGCGAGCCGATCACCGTACCCAACAAGGAAATGGCGATGGGGGTGTTTTACCACACCACTATAAACCAACAGCTGGAGGCGGCGACCGGTATTTTTGCCAACAAGAACGAGGCTTACCACGCTCACCAAGCCGGCTACCTGGACTTGCGCCAGCGCGTCATGGTGCGGCTCAACGAGCGAGGGATGGCGGGGATGGTGGAAACGACCGTCGGCCGGTTACAGTTCAACGACATCTTGCCCACCACTTTAGAGTTCGTCAACGAGCCAGTGACTGCCCAGAAAATCAAGCTGATCGTCACTAACGCCATCGGCGAAGAGAGCGATCAGCGGGTGGCGGCGCTGATCGACGACATCAAGGACTTGGGATTTAACGCCGCTACCATTTCCGGTCTGTCGGTATCGGTGACCGACTGCATCATGCTCGACGAAAAGGACGACGCCATCGCCGTCGCCAACAAAAAGGCCGAGCAGATCCAGGAAAACTACCAACAGGGCTTGCTGACCGATGAAGAGCGCCGTCGCTTAAGCTTTGACCTGTGGATGGAGACCACTGAGGATGTAGCCAACCGGACTTGGGACGTCTATCCGGACACCAACGCCGTCAAAATGATGATCAACTCGGGTGGGACGAGGGCCTCGCGCGACCAGGTCAAACAGCTGGCCGCCATACGAGGACTGGTGGTCGATCCGCTGGGCAACATTGTCGAGATGCCTACCAAGTCGAACTTCCGCCAGGGCCTGAGTATTTTTGAGTACGTCACTTCCGCCCGAGGCAGTCGCAAAGGTTTGACCGACTCGGCGCTGAAGACCGCTGACGCCGGTTACTTAACGCGGCGGCTGGTCGACGTCTCTCACGACGTCATCATCAGGCTTAACGACTGCGAAACCGAGCAGTTCATCGAGATTCCCCGCGGCACTAGAACGGAGTCGTTCGCCAAACGAATTACCGGTCGGTTCGCTGCCGCCGACATCAAGCCAAGCGGCAGTAAAAAAGTGCTGGTTAAGAAAGGCAATATTATCACCGAAGAACTGGCCGAGGTGATCGCCGTCGCCGGTATCAACGGCGTTAAGATCCGCTCGCCGCTCACCTGCCAAGCACCGGCCGGGTTGTGCCGACTGTGCTATGGCTGGGACTTCTCGACGCGAACTCCGGTGGAGATTGGGGTGCCGGTAGGAGTGATCGCCGCCCAGTCCATCGGTGAACCGGGCACCCAGCTGACGATGCGCGTCAAGCACTCGGGCGGTATCGTTGGTCTGGATGTCACTCAGGGACTGCCGCGGGTAGAGGAGCTGTTTGAGGCGCGCACTCCCAAAAACCAGGCAGTAGTGTCCGACATAGCCGGCAAGGTCCAGATAGAGTACGGCGACAACGGCCCGATATCGATGACGATCAAGACAACCACTAAGCCTGTCGAGGAACGCAGCTACAAACTCCAGCCCGGTTCCCAGTTGCTGGTCGACGACGGTGACTTGGTCCACATGGGCCTGCAACTGACCTCCGGCTCGATTGATCCGCGCGAACTGCTCCAGATCAAAGGTTTACTGCTTACCCAGCAGTACTTGCTCGACCAGGTCCAGAATGTCTACGAGTCTCAAGGCATTCCCATCCACGACAAGCACTTTGAGGTTATCCTGCGCAAGATGGGTGACAAGATCCAGATAGAGAGCCCCGGCGACAGCGATTTCCTGACTGGCGAGATCATCGAACGAAACAAGTTCATCTCGGAAAACGACGCGGTGATGGCTGCCGGCGGTGAGCCGGCCACTGCCAAAGTAATGATGTTGGGCATTACTCGGTCGTCGCTGTTCACCAGCTCTTGGCTGTCGGCCGCTTCGTTCCAGCACACTAAGAACGTGCTGACCGACGCCGCTTCTTCAGGCGCCATTGATTACCTAGAGGGTTTGAAGGAGAACGTGATTATCGGCAGGTTAATCCCGACCAGCCCTGAAACCGCTTCTATCGAGGACGACGGTGTGGAGACAGGGGAGCAACCAGGGGCGGAGGAAGTAACGGCCACGGCCGCCAAACCCATAGGCGCCACCGTCACTGCCACTACTATTGCCGCGGCTGTGGACGCCACTGCCAACCGGCTCACAGCCTCTTAAATCTGGAGCCGTGATACAATGCTTGACGTAAAGTATCTCGAGATGATATGCCAACCATTAACCAACTGATCCGCAAAGGCGGTCGCCGCAGTAAACCGAATAAAATCAAAGCAACGGCCTTGCGCCGCAGCTGGAACAGTAACACCAATCGGCAGGTCAGGACCACTAACCCGCAGAAACGCGGCGTCTGTACGCTGGTCAAGACCATGACGCCCAAAAAGCCTAACTCGGCCTTGCGGAAAGTTGCCCGTGTCAGACTGTCCAACAAAATGGAAGTCACGGCCTACATTCCTGGTGAAGGTCATAACTTAGCAGAGCACAGCGTAGTGCTGGTCAGGGGCGGCCGGGTAAAAGACTTACCCGGTGTGAAGTACCACGTGGTCCGTGGTGTGTTCGATGCCGAAGGCGTCAAAGGCCGCAAAACCAGCCGTAGTAAGTATGGTGTCAAAGCCGACGCCGCTTAGTTTCAGAGTAACAATTTTTTTCCGACATGCGTTCTAAGCGGGCCAAACTTCGAGACATTGCTACTGACCCAAAGTACGGTTCTACCAAAGTAGCCCGGTTGATTAACGGAGTAATGCGCTCCGGCAAAAAAACGGCTGCCCAAAAGCAAGTCTACGCTGCTCTGGAGCAAGCCGCCGACCAGGCTAATCAACCACCTCTCCAGCTGTTAGACAGAGTGATCGAGATCATTACTCCCCAAATGGAGGTTCGTTCCCGCCGAGTAGGCGGCGCTTCCTATCAGGTACCAATGCCAATTCGCGGTCACCGGGGTTTCTCGCTGGCTGTTCGCTGGCTGGTACTCGAAGCCAATAAGCGCCCCAGCCGACAGTACCACAGCTTTGCCGACAAGCTGGCCGCCGAGATGCTTGACATTTTGCGCGAGCAGGGCGGAGCGATTGACAAGCGCAACACTTCACACCGGATGGCCGAAGCCAACAAGGCTTTCTCCCACTTCCGCTGGTAGTCGTTGGTAGCCGCTTGGCGAGCGAGCGCCTGCCGAGTATAATGCTCCCTTCGCGTCATTTTGACGCCGTGTCCCTGTGGGCAACTGCTCGAGGGACAGCCGTAGTAACACTTTGATCAGCACTACCCAGTATGGCCCAGACCGCCCCGACTGACCGCAACTTACCGCTCAACCGAATCCGCAACATCGGCATCATTGCCCATATTGACGCCGGTAAAACTACTACCACTGAGCGGATCCTGTACTACACCGGCCGGACCTACAAGATCGGCGAGGTCCATGAGGGCGAGGCCACTATGGACTGGATGGAGCAGGAGCAGGAGCGGGGCATAACTATCGTCTCGGCCGCCACCACAACCTTTTGGACGCCGTACTTCGATACCCACTTGCCTAAAGAGCGCTATCGCTTTAACATCATCGACACCCCGGGCCACGTGGACTTTACTGCCGAGGTGGAGCGCAGTTTGCGGGTGCTCGATGGCGGCATCACCGTGCTTGATGCCAGCGAAGGCGTCCAGTCCCAGTCAGAAACAGTCTGGCGCCAGGCAGACAAGTACAACGTGCCCCGAATCTGTTTTGTCAACAAGATGGACAAGGTGGGGGCGGACTTTACCGCTACCGTGGACGACATCCGCGACAAGTTTGGCGTCAAACCGGTGGTGATGGTCTTGCCGATGGGAGCCGAGAACGAGTTTGAGGGTGTGATCGACGTCGTCACCCAACGGGCCTATTTTTGGCAAGACACCGCTGCCGATACTGAGCCCGAGGTCAGAGAAGTGCCGGCCGAGTATCAGGACCAGGCTCGGCAACTTCGCGGCCAGCTGATCGAGGCAGTCGCCGAGACCAACGACGCCTTGCTTGAAAAGTTTTTCGCCGAGCAGGACATTACCACCGCTGAGCTGAAAGCTGCCCTGCGCTCGGCAGTCATTAAGTACCAATTGGTACCCATCTACGCGGGCTCGTCCCTCAAGAACACCGGCGTTCAACCTTTGCTCGACGCGGTGGTGGAGTACCTGCCCTCGCCGGTGGACATTGATCACGTGGAGGGTACCAACCCCAAGACTAACCAAAACGACCAGCGCCGGCTGTCGCCGGAAGAGAAGTTTGCCGGTTTGGCGTTCAAGATCCAGACCGATCCCCATGTAGGCAAACTAACATTCTTGAGAATTTACTCCGGCGTACTTGAGTCGGGCAGCTATGTTTTCAACTCAACCGTCAACAAAAAAGAGCGGGTGGGCCGGTTGCTGCTGATGCACGCCAACCAGCGCGAAGAGACCTCCGAGGCCCGGGCCGGAGAGATCGTGGCCATCGTCGGTCTCAAGCACACCAAGACCGGTCACACCCTTAGCGACGAAACGGCGCCGATCGTGCTGGAGGGCATCACCTTTGCCGAGCCGGTTATCTCGCTGGCTATCGAGCCTAACACCAAGTCCGATCAAGAGAAGATGGGCTTGGCCCTCAACAAGCTGAGCGAGGAAGACCCCACCTTCACTATCAAGTCAGACCCTGATACCGGCCAAACCATTATTGGCGGGATGGGAGAGCTCCACCTGGAAGTGATCGTCGACCGGATGAAGCGTGAGTTCAAGGTTGACGCTAAGGTGGGCGCGCCGCAGGTAGCCTACCGAGAGACGATCACCCAGGCCAGTCAGGGAGAGGGTAAGTACATCAAGCAGACCGGTGGCCGCGGCCAGTACGGCCACGTCTTGCTGCGCCTCGAGCCGCTGGAGCGCGGCAGTGGCTATGAGTTTGTCAACGAGATCACTGGCGCCGCCGTGCCGCGGGAGTACATCGAGCCGACCAATAAAGGCATTCAGGAGTTTCTGGACCGCGGTTTCTTGGCTGGCTACCCGATGAGCGATCTGCGCGTGGCCCTGTACGACGGCTCGTTCCACGAAGTTGACTCGAGCGAACTGGCGTTCAAAATGGCCGGCAGTTTGGGGATGCGCCACGGAGTGTCGCAGGCCAAGCCGGTACTGCTGGAGCCGATCATGATAGTTGAAGTGACTACCCCCGAAGAGTTCATGGGCGACGTCATCGGTGACCTCAGCGCTCGCCGGGGCCAAATCCAAGGAACAAAAAATCGCGGTACAGCGGTGATTATTACAGCGGTAGTGCCGTTGGCCGAGATGCAGGGATATGTTACAATCTTGAGGAGCATGACTCAGGGGCGCGCCACCAGCGTGATGTTGCCCCATACATACCAGGAAGTTCCCCAAAACATCGCTCAGCAAATCATCGCCGAGCGAGGGCAGGGGAGAAGTACTTGAGTTTGCGCCAGTAGTAAGCACAAAAATATAGTATAAAAAGGAGACATATGGCAGGCAAATTTGTTCGCAACAAGCCTCACCTCAACATTGGCACCATTGGTCATGTTGACCACGGCAAGACCACTTTGACGGCGGCTATCACCACTACCCTGGCTAAAAAGTTGCCCAGCGACACTAACCAGGCTATGGCTTACGCCGACATCGACAACGCTCCCGAAGAAGCGGCCCGAGGGGTAACGATCAACATCACCCACTTGGAGTACGAAACTCAGAAACGTCACTACGCTCACATCGACGCGCCGGGCCACGCCGACTACATCAAGAACATGATTACCGGCGCAGCCCAGATGGACGGGGCGATCTTAGTAGTGGCCGCTACCGATGGGCCGATGCCCCAAACACGAGAGCACATCCTGCTGGCCAAGCAGGTCAACGTGCCTCAAATCGTGGTGGCGCTCAACAAAGTTGACATGGTTGACGACGCCGAGCTGCTTGATTTGGTGGAGATGGAGATCCGCGAACTGCTCACCAAGTATGGCTACCCGGGCGACAAGGCACCGATCCACCGAGTGAGCGCGCTCAAGGCCCTGGAAGGGGATGACGAGGCCCAGGACCAAGTGATGGAACTGATCAAGGCTGTCGATGAGTACGTGCCCGATCCTGTCCGCGAACTGGACAAGCCGTTCCTGATGCCGATCGAGGACGTTTTCTCGATCAAAGGCAGGGGGACGGTAGTGACTGGCCGGATCGAGAACGGCAAGGTCAACGTCAACGACGAGATCGAGATAGTTGGTTTGCGCGATGCCCAGAAAACGGTAGTCACCGGCGTGGAGATGTTCCGCAAGCTGCTCGATGAAGGCCAGGCGGGTGACAACGTCGGTATTCTATTGCGCGGCATCGGCAAGGACGATGTCGAGCGCGGTCAGGTGCTGGCGAAGCCCGGCACCGCCACCCCGCACACCGAGTTCGAAGCCGAGGTCTATATCCTGACCAAGGAAGAGGGCGGTCGCCACAAGCCATTTTTCTCGGGTTACCGTCCCCAGTTCTACATCAGGACGACTGACGTCACCGGGGAGATCCAACTGCCTGATGGCGTGGAGATGGTCATGCCTGGCGACAACGCCAAGATGCACGCTAAGCTGATCGTGCCGGTGGCGCTCAACGAGGGACTGCGCTTCGCCATTCGGGAAGGCGGTCACACCATCGGCGCCGGAGCGATCACTAAAATAGTCAAGTAAGGCCAGCTGACTTGTTGGCAGTCCTGTTATCAACAGCTCGCTAAAGTAGTTGTAGCTACCCTCGGCCCATCGGCCTGATTAGTGCGACAAAGCACGCTGGTTGATGAACGGTGTTTACTGGTTTGCCTTTTCCCCGAGTCTTGATATAATTCCTGTCTGTCGTTCTCGGGAAGAAGACGAACAACTTAACATTCTAACGCGATGGCGAACGCACCTCAGTCACCAGCAGCCAATAAGATCCGGGTTCGGCTCAAGGCTTATGATCACCGAGTGATTGACGAGGCAGCGCGCAAGATCCTCGAGACGGCGGTGGCCACCGGCGCCAGCGTGACTGGACCGGTCCCACTGCCTACTCACCGTAAGTCTTTTACGGTCTTGGTTTCGCCTCACACCGACAAGGACGCCCAAGAGCACTACCAGATTCGGACGCACAAACGGCTGATTGATATCATCAACCCAACCGGCAAAACGATCGACTCGCTGATGCACCTTGAGCTGCCGGCCGGCGTTGACATTCAGATCAAGATGTAGCGTCTTTTCCCAAGTAATGATAGACACGATGAGGTATACCGACTGCCGTCCAGGCAGAACGACTGACCATGACTCGACAAATATTTGCGACCAAACTAGGTATGGATCAAGCTTGGACCAAGCAGGGCAAGCGGCTGGCCGTGACGCGCTGTCAAGTTGAACCAAACCTGGTTGTTGCCCAACACGCTCCTGCCCGAAAACCCTCGCTTACTCTCCGCTCCTTTCACTCTGCCCAAACCGACCCGATTTTAGAAATTGGCTACGGCCGCAAAAAGCTGAAGTCGATGTCAAAACCGCTCCGCGCCAAACTCCAGCAGAGCGGTTTTTCACAAGGCGTCCGCCGGTTGTACGGGATGGTTGCCCCCACTGATAGCCAGCTCAAGCCGGGCGACCAGCTGAAGCTCGAGCAGGTGCTGAGCGTGGGCGACGTGGTCAACGTCCAGGGTGTCAGTAAGGGCCGGGGGTTTAGCGGCGCTGTCAAACGACACGGTTTTCACGGCGGTCCGGCTACTCATGGCCAGTCTGACCGAGAGCGGTCGGTCGGCTCGATCGGGGCAGGCAGTACCCCAGGGAAAGTCTGGAAGGGCAAGAAGATGCCGGGCCGGTACGGTGGTGTCAAGAAAACTGTCACCGGTTTAGTGGTGGTCTACGTGGACCCGGCATCCCAGCAGTTGTGGCTGAGCGGGCCGGTGCCCGGCCACCGGCACGCCGCCTTGCACATTACTAAGACGGGCCAGACCAAACAACTTGAGCTGGTAGACGCGCCGTCTCCCCAACCCGACCAGCCGAGCGAAGCTGCTCACCCAGAACCAACCGACCAGCCGGCCAAGCCCGGCCAGTCAGGTAATCCGGACCAACCGGCACAGTCAATACCTCAACAGTCTACTTAAAAGTCATGCACATTGCCAGCATTACCCCTACCGGCCGCCAAAGCAAAGTCACTGTCAGCGATGAAGTGTTTGGTCGGAGCGTCCACCGGACCACCGCCCTGTTGGCCCAAGCTGTCAGGGTGTACCAAAGCCGTCGGCGCCAGGGTACGGCCGCTGCTAAAACCCGGGCTGGCGTGGAGCTGACCAAACGCAAGTGGTACCGTCAAAAAGGCACCGGCCGGGCGCGGCACGGCGCCCAGTCTGCTCCTTTGTTCGTGGGCGGCGGGGTGGCCCACGGGCCGACCGGCAGTTCCAACTGGCAGCTGGCGCTGAGCAAACAACAACGGCAAGCCGCTCTGAAAGCGGCCCTATCGCTCCAGGCTGAGCAACTGGTGGTGGTTGACGCCATCGACAAACTATCGGGCAAAACAGCGGCCGCCGCTCGGCTGATCGCCCAAGCGGCACCCCTGGCCCGGCGCGTTTTGGTAGTCCTTGACCGGCCCGGCGCGGAAGTGGTCCGCAGTTTGCGCAACTTAGAGCGAGTTGAACTGACCTCCGCCGCTCAGCTTAACGCTTTAGAAGTGATCGCCGCCGACGCAGTGGTGTTGACCACCCAAAGCTTAGCCGCGCTAGAAAAAAGACTAAGTGGGGACCGGGCCCAACAGGCTGACGGGACAAAGTCATGAAAACAAACCTGATTAAACGGCCGATCATCACTGAAAAGTCACTTCAGCTGGCCCAACAACACAACGCCTACACTTTTGAGGTCAGCCAGGCCGCTAGTAAGCATCAGGTCAAGATCGCCATTGCCCAGCTGTACGCGGTAGACGTGGAGTCGGTCAACACCCTCACTCGGCCCGGCCGAGTAACAACCACTGGCCGCCGCCGGCTGCGCCGCCGCCACGGTTCTACTAAACGGGCCTTGGTAACTCTCAAACAGGGCCAGACCATTGAAGTATTTGATTTCGAACGCTCCTGATCTTAAAAAAACCGCCGATACTGATCAATGTTACGTACCAAGACACCTACCACCAGCGGTCGCCGTCACCAGGTGACTATCGACCGGTCTAACCTGCACAAAGGCAAGCCAGAGAAGTCACTGCTTGAACCGGGCCACACTAAGCGCCAGGGCAGAGGCTTTCGAGGTAGGATCACGGTCCGACATCGCGGCGGCGGCGTGAAGCGCCGCCAGCGCCGAATAGACTGGAAACGTGACAAGCGCGACATCGCTGGCCGAGTGGAGCGAATCGAGTACGACCCGCTGCGCAGTGCCCACATCTGCTTGGTGGCGTATCCCGACGGTGAGCGGCGCTACATTCTCTCGCCGCTGGGCTTGAAGCAAGGCGACACGGTGCTGGCTGGCGAACAGGCTGACCCGCGGCCGGGTAACGCCCTGCCGCTGAAGCGTATTCCCATCGGCACCCCGGTCCACAACTTGGAACTGAGGGTAGGCAAAGGCGCTCAGTTGGTCAGAGGCGCCGGTACCGCTGCCGCCATCCAGTCCAAAGAAGGTGACTACGTGACTGTCCACCTACCGTCTAAGGAGAATAGATTGATAAATCGGGAATGTTTCGCTACAATCGGCCAAGTTGGCAACCAGGAGTGGAAGAACCGTAAACTGGGCAAAGCCGGCCGCAAGCGGCTAATGGGCATCAGGCCCACTGTCCGCGGCACAGCCCAGCACCCCGGCTCTCACCCGCATGGCGGTGGTGAGGGCCGTAGTGGTGTTGGTATGAAGTATCCAAAGAGTCCTTGGGGACGGCATGCCCTAGGCAAAAAGACCCGCCGGCCACGCAAAGCCGGCAGTCGGTTCATTGTCAAGGATCGTCGGGTTAAGTAAAGCATTCAGTAATGTGTAACAGCAACTGCAGTAATCAATGAGTAGAAAAATGAGTAGAAAATGAGTAGAAGTAGTAAAAAAGGACCGTTCGTTGACCCCAAGCTGCTTGGCAAAGTCTTGCGGCAAAAAGGGTCCGGCGACAAGACACCGATCAAGACCTGGGCGCGGGCCAGCACGGTCTCGCCGGACTTTGTCGGTCACACCTTGTTGGTCCACCAGGGCAAAAGCTTCGTGGAAGTTTTTGTCAGCGAGACGATGGTGGGCCACAAACTCGGCGAGTTCGCGCCAACGCGGACGTTCCGCGGCCACGGCAGGGTGGTTAAGCGCGTCATGACTAAAACCTAAAGTACACCAGTTCGAAGGACAGATGAACATTATGGCTATCCAGAAAAACACCAGACAGTCACCGCGCAAGGTCAGGCTAGTGGCCAACGCGGTCAAGGACCTAGAGTTGGCTGAGGCTATCAGGCAGTTGGGCGTGATGGAGCGACGGGCCAGCTTGGTAGTGCTGAAAGTTCTTCGTCAAGCGATGGCCAATGCTCAGCACAACCATCGGCTGGCCCCAGATATGCTCAAGATCAAGTCTATCCAAGTGACCGAAGGCCCTCGGTTCCGCCGGTTCCGGGCGGTCAGCCGCGGCCGGCCCCACGGAATAATTAAGCGGACTAGTCACGTCTCGGTAGTGCTCGAGCCGCGACCGGAGGCTCAGCAAGGCAGTAAGTAAGACACCTCACATGGGACAAAAAGTTCACCCTATCAGCTTTAGGCTCGGCAACACTTTCTCTTGGAAGTCGCGCTGGTACGCCGATCAAAGATCGTACAGCCGCAACGTGCTCGGAGATTACCGACTGCGCCAACTGCTGCACAACAAACTGGGCAATGCCGGCCTAGTGACGATCGATATCGAGCGGTCGTTGACATCGCTGAGCGTAGTACTGGTAGCTTCTCGACCGGGCGTGGTTATCGGCAAGGGTGGTGAGAACTTGAAACTGATCAGTCAAGCCATCGAAAAATTGGTCAACACCGGCAAGGTCAAACAGCATCGCGTCAAGATAGATATCAAAGTTGAAGAAATGAAGACGCCCGACCTGAGTGCCAAGCTGGTGGCCGAGCGAATCGCCGACCAGCTATCAAAGCGCTACCCGCACCGCCGCGCTGTCCGTCAGGCCCTGGACCGGGTGACGCAGGCCGGCGCCGAAGGGATCAAAATTGTGCTGTCGGGCCGGATTGGCGGTTCCGAGATCGGCCGCACCGAGAAGTACACTCGGGGTAAAGTACCGACCCAGACGCTGCGGGCCAACTTGGACTACTTCCAATCGCCGTCGCTGACCAGGTCAGGGTATGTGGGAGTCAAAGTCTGGATCTACAAAGGAGAAGTACAGTAATGTTGCAGCCCAAAAAAAGTAAGTACCGCAAAGCATTCCGAGGCCGCCGCCGAGGCACTGCCCAACGGGGGACGGAACTGGAGTTTGGCGAGTACGGCCTGAAAGCTACCACTGGCGGCTGGGTGTCATCGCGCCAACTCGAGGCTGCTCGCAAGAAGATCACCTTTGCTACCAAGCGTACCGGTAAGTACTGGTTGCGGGTCTTTCCCCACCTGCCAGTGACCGGTAAGCCGGTTGGTGTCAAGATGGGCTCGGGTAAAGGTGACATCGACCGTTACGTAGCGGTGGTTAAGCCCGGCGTGATCTTGTTTGAGTTAGGAGGGGTGCCCGTTGAGATAGCCCAGGAAGCACTTCGCAAGGCCGGCCACAAGCTCTCGGTCAGGACCATTATTATCGAAAAGTAATCACCACCCACCAATATTATCGAAAAGTAATCACCGCCCACCAAACATTAAAGAAGCACCGACCAGACTACCATGAAGCGAAACGACATCACCAAACTCCACCAGCTCTCCTTGACCGAGCTTGACCAGCGCCTGGTTGAGCTGCGGGAAGAGCTGGCCCTGGCCCAGCTTAAGAAACACGCTGCCAAACTGGACAATCGCCGTTTGCCCGACCGGCTGGCGGACGATGTAGCCAGAGTAAAAACGGTGATCAGTCACCACCGGCGCCAAGTAAAAGCGGCCAGCCGGCCCACCGCCAGCCTGGCTGCCAACTCAACAGCCGGCCCTGACGCCGATTCAAACCGGGCTACCGGCAGTGACAGTCACACCGGCCCCAAGGCCGGAGCACGAGAAGGCCAGTCATGAAAACACTACAAGGAACAGTTACATCGCTCAAGAATGACCACACCGCTACGGTGACGGTGTCTCGGCGGTGGCAGCACCCACTCTACAAGAAGTTCGTCAAACGCACCAAGAAGTACCCGTGCGACTACCGCCACCTTGAGCTGGAGCTAGGAGACACGGTGAGCATCCGGGAAACCAGGCCGATCAGCAAGACTAAACGGTTCAAAGTACTCAATAAAGTCAGCCGGCCATGATCCAGTTACGCTCCGTTCTCCAAGTGGCCGATAATAGCGGCGCCCGCCGACTGCGGGTGATCCAGGTCCACGGCGGGTCCAGGCGCCGATTTGGCCGAGTAGGTGACGTGGTGACGGCCTCGGTGATTGCCTCTGAACCTCAAGGTACCGTCAAAAAAGGCGAACTGGTTAAAGCGGTGGTTGTCAGGGCCAAAAAAGAAAAGCGCCGGTCCAACGGTGAGTACATCCGGTTTGACGACAACGCGGTAGTGATAGTGGAGTCGCGAAACAGCCCCAACCCGGTTGGCAGTCGCGTCTTTGGCCCAGTTGCCCGCGAAGTTAAAAACAATGGTTTTAATAAAATTGCCAGTTTAGCACCGGAGGTATGGTAAGAGGAGCATTTTAAGGTATGAAGTTTAAAGTGGGCGACACCGTCCTGATCACCGCTGGCAAAGATAAAGGCAAACAAGGCAGTATCGGCCGAGTGTTGCCTAGTGATAACCAAGTGGTAGTGCCAGGCATGAACCTTTACAGTCGCCATGTCCGCCAGCAACAGGGCCGCTCGGGGGAGATCATCCGCCGAGAACGGCCGCTGGCCACTGCCAAGGTAGCCATTATCAATGACCAGGGCAAGCCTGACCGAGTAGGCTACCGGCTAGAAAAGGACGGTACTAAGGTTAGGGTGTTCCGCCGGACCGGCCAGCCGGTACCCACGCCCCGGCCGCCCAAAGACAGTACTAAGTAATGACCGCACCCAACAGGCGCTCTAAAGCACCTACTAAACCACCAGCTACTAACCAATCAATGACAGCCCAACCGAGCACCGCTCCAGTTCACAACCGGCTTGCCCAGCGCTTCCAACAGGAGGTAGTGCCGGCCCTGCAGCAGCAGCTGGGTGTCCAGAACCGGTTGGCGGTACCCAAGATCAGCAAGATCGTGCTGAACATGGGGGTGTCAGACTTTCCGCAGAACCCCCGGGCGCGCCGTGGAGTGATCGACAACGTGATCGAACAGTTCCGGGTGCTAACCGGCCAGCAGCCGGTGGTAACGACCGCCCGCCGGTCGATAGCCGGCTTCAAGCTGCGCGAGGGCGAACCGCTAGGGGTAAAAGTAACCCTGCGCAAGTTGAGGATGTGGCAGTTTTTGGACAAGTTGATCTCGATTGGCTTGCCACGGGTCAAGGACTTTCAAGGAGTGTCCAGGACCGCGTTTGACAACCAAGGTAACTACAGCTTGGGAATGGAAGAGCAGATTGCCTTTCCTGAGATAGAGTACGACGCTATCGACAGCACTCGCGGCTTGCAAGTGACGATAGTCACCACCGCTTCAACCGACCAAGTGGCGCTGACACTGCTGGAGGAGTTAGGGATGCCGTTTACTAAGGACGGGACATCTCGAGGCCAGGGCCGCGGTACCAACAAATAAAGTAATGACAGGAGCAGAATGGCAAAAACATCAAAGATAGTAAAATCCCGGAAATTACTCGAGCGCCGCCGCCGGCTGGAGATGTCAGGCTCGACCAATCACAACCGCGTCTCGACCAGAGGTGTCAATAGATGTAAAATAACCGGCCGTCCTCGAGGATACATGCGCTACTTCGGCTTGAGCCGGATCGCGTTCCGAGAGCTGGCGGTTAAAGGCGAGCTGCCGGGAGTTATCAAAGCGAGCAAGTAGAGTGGCCCGGGCAAACAGCCAGTACTGGTAAACAGCCGCTGCCAGCCAACAGCAAGACAACATGACCGATCCGATAGCAGACATGATCACCAGAATCAAAAACGCCCTACTGGCCAGGCATGGTCAAGTAGAGATACCCTACTCCAAGCTCAAGTTCGAGCTGGCCCAGATTCTGGAACAAGAGAAGTACATCGAGAAAGTAGACGTTAAGCAGGCGCCGCTGCCCAGCATCGTCGTTACCTTAAGGTACGTTAACCGGGCTCCGGCTATCACTCAAGTCAGGCGGGTGTCAAAACCGGGCCGCCGGCAGTATGCCAAGGCCCAGAACATTCCCCGAGCCCTAGGTGGGTACGGGCTGACTATCGTTTCGACAAGCCAAGGCGTGATGTCGGACCAACAGGCCCGGCAGAGTAACGTCGGCGGTGAAGTACTGTGTCAGATTTGGTAGCCCTATATATGTCACGCATTGGCAGTACCCCCATCAGCATTCCGGAAAACGTGTCGGTGTCGGTCGAGCTTGACCGAGTGGTGGTCAAGGGCCCTAAAGGAGAGCTGGCGGCCCCGCTGCCGGTTGGGGTGACCGTTGCCCAAGCCGGTGACCAGCTGTTGGTCAAGCGCAGCGACAACCAGCCGCAGTCGCGGGCCAACCACGGCTTGGTCCGCAGTTTGCTCTACAACCACGTGCTGGGGGTTACCCAAGGATTTAAAAAAACGCTCAAGCTGGTTGGCACTGGCTACCGGGCGGCCGCCAAAGGGGACGACCTCAGCTTAACGGTAGGCTTTTCCCACCCAGTGGAGATTCGTCCGCTGGCAGGGGTGAAGCTGCAGGTGGAAGGGCAGGACACCGTTCATGTGGAAGGCATCGATAAACAGAAAGTAGGCCAGCAAGCAGCCGATATCAGGGCTGTCAGGCCCCCCGAGCCGTACAAAGGCAAGGGCATCCGCTACCAGGATGAGCAAGTTCGTCGCAAGCAGGGCAAAGCGGCCCTGTAGGGATCGGAATTGATGTACAGTAAATAGGGACCGAAAACCACCCCAAAGTTAGTGGCGCACTGCCACATCAAGAAATTAACTAAAGTAAGACATGAATAACCTCCGCCGCCACACATCTCCAGCACTTCAGCGCCGCCGCCGAGTTAGGGCCAAACTGTGGGGTACTGCCCAACGGCCCAGGTTGAACATCTTTCGGTCCAACCGGTATACCTACTTACAAGTTATCGATGACCAGACAGGTCGAACGCTGGCCACCAGCAGTGACATCCGGTTTGGCGCGTCACCACCGGCAACCGGTCAACCCCAGCCGGTCGCTAAGCTGGGCCGGGCCCGCCAGGTCGCCCAACTGCTAGCCGAACAGCTCAAAAAACGCCGGATCAAACGGCTGGTACTTGACCGCGGCAGTTACCGTTACCACGGCCGAGTAGCCGCCGTGGCGGAGGAACTACGACAAGCCGGAATGGAGCTCTAGCCAATGCCAGCCTATATTACCCCTACTACCCAATCAGAGTTTGATGAGAAGGTCATCCAGATTTCCCGCGTCTCGAAAAAGACTAAGGGAGGAAATAAGATCGGCTTTTCGGCGCTGATGGTAGTTGGCGACAAAAAGGGCCAAGTCGGGGTGGGGCTGGGCAAGGCCGGCGACGTGGTGACCGCTATTCGTAAAGGTGTCAAGAAAGCCAAGAAACAGATGATCACTTTTCCGATGGACGGTACCACTATCCCCTTTGCCATCGAGACCAAGCTGGGCGCCGGCCGAGTACTGCTCAAGCCCGCTCCGCAGGGTTCAGGAGTTATTGCCGGCGGACCGGTTAGAGCTGTAGTCGAGGCGGTCGGCATCCGTGACATTTCCAGTAAAATCCTGGGAAGTGACAACCAGGCCTCGAGCGTTTACGCTACCTTTGAGGCGCTCCGGGCGATCACTCGGCTGGTCAAGATCAGAGGGCTGAAGCTGCGCTCGATCGCTCAGATCGAGGCCGAGGAGGCCCAGCGAATGAAAGAGCTCCAATCTAAAGCCAAGTCTAAGGACGATACCCAGCCGTCGCGGCCGGACCGAGGCCGGTCTAAGTCAAAGCCCGGTCTCCAGTCAAGCCCAGTTAAAGCAGGTCAAGTTAAGCCCGGTCAAGCCAGGCCTGCCTCGGCACCAGGTGGTGAACCTAAGCCTGCCTCGGCACCTGACAGTAAAACCAAAACAGCCAAAGTGGCAGACAATAAGACCAAGACCAGCTAACAACCATGTCACTTCTGGACCGACTCTCATCCACCAGCAGGCGCCCAGCCAAGCGCGTCGGCCGTGGCACCGGCTCAGGCAAAGGCGGCCATACCGCTGGCCGTGGCAGTAAAGGCCAACGTTCCCGGACCGGTGGCAAGCGGCCGCTGTGGTTCGAAGGGGGCCAGCTGCCGCTCACCAAGCGCCTGCCGCTGCTGCGCGGCAAAGGCCGTTTTAAAGTGGTCAGGCCCACCGCCGAGGTTACTTTGACTGATCTCAACACTATGCGCTCGGACTGGGTGACGCTCGAGACACTCAAGCTGGAAAAAGTCATTGACCACCGCTTTAATAAAGCCAAGATCATTAAGTCGGGCCAGCTGTCGCGGCCGGTCCGGATCGAAGGGGTGGCCGTCAGCGCCGGTGCCGCCGCTCAGATTGAGCAAGCAGGCGGAAGCGTAGTTACCCCAGAGTAAGTTCTGGTTGTTGCAGCATGCTGAGCAGATTCCTGTCCACTCTAGCCGACATTGTCCACACTCCCCAACTGCGGCGCAAGCTGCTCTTTACGGCCGGTATCTTGGCCATCTTTAGATTACTTGCCCACGTGCCGGTACCGGCGGTGGACATCGCCGCCTTGCAGGGCTTTTTTGCCGCTAACCAGTTCTTGAGCTTACTGAACATATTTTCCGGCGGCACCTTGGCTAACTTCTCGGTAATGGCGGTCGGGATCAGCCCTTACATCACCGCCTCGATTGTGCTCCAGCTGGCGGCGATGGTCATTCCATCGCTCAAGGAGATGCAGCGCGAGGGCGAGTCTGGTAAAGAAAGATACAACCAGTACACCCGGATGCTGAGCGTACCGCTGGCGGTGGTTCAGAGCATCTCGGTCCTGGTACTGCTCAACACTCAAGGCTTGTTGCAGAGCAGCCAACCGTTGGTGATCATCTCGATGATCATGACGCTGGTGGCCGGAGCGATGATCCTGATGTGGTTGGGGGAGCTGGCGTCGTTGTACGGGATTGGCAACGGTATCTCTATAGTGCTCTTGGCCGGCATCATCAGCCAGTTCCCGGTGGCTATTCTGCAAGCTGTCTCGCTGGCTTCCAGCCAACGGCTGTTCACCAACGCAGTGTTCATCATCACTTTTCTGTTAATTATTGCCTTGATCGTCTTCATGAACGAGGCGATCCGCAGAGTGCCGATCCAGTACGCCAAGCGCGTTAGGGGCAGCCGCACTTACGGCGGCCACACCACCCACTTGCCGATCCGCGTCAACGTGGCCGGCGTCCTGCCGATCATTTTTGCCGTCTCGATCATGCTGGCCCCCACTTTCGTCGGTCGGCTGATGGTTGGTCTTGACAACCCCACTCTTCAAGATATCGGCAGTCAGCTGACTATCTGGTTCAACCCCATCTCCCCTGTCTATATGTCGGTCTTTTTTCTAGTGGTGTTCGCTTTCACTTTTTTCTCAGCCCTGATTTTCTTTAACACCGACGACATCGCCGATGAGCTCAAGAAAAGCGGCGCCTTTGTACCGGGCATTAGGCCGGGCGGCCCCACTAAAAAGTTTCTGGAGTTTGTAGTCACCCGGATTACGCTGGTAGGAGCGATCTTTCTAGGCGCCATCGCTATCGTGCCGTCGATCGTCCAGGCATTTACCGGTGTTCAGTCGCTGGCGATCGGCGGGACCAGCGTGCTGATCGTCGTGTCAGTGATTTTGGAGACATCAAAACAAGTAGAAAGTATGCTGGTAGGTCAAAACTACGAGCAGTACGCTTAGACTTATCAAGTAGCTACTAAGGTAGAAGGAACCACATGAAACTCATTCTGATAGGTATTCAAGGGGCCGGTAAGTCCACCCAGGGTAATTTGCTGTCGGAAAAGTACGGCGTGCCGTACTTGTCGTCAGGCCACATCTTTAGAGAAATTACCAGGAAAAAGACCAAGCTGGGCCGGTGGCTCAAAGAGACGCTCAATGCTGGGGCGCTAGTACCTGACGACACCACTCTTGAAATTGTGTTCGAGTACTTGCAGAAACCAGAGTACCGCCACGGCTACATCTTAGACGGTTTTCCCCGGACGCTGGCCCAGGCGGAGGAGTTCGACAAGCGAGAAAAGATTAACAAAGTAATTTTAATTGATGTATCCGATAAAGAAGCTGTGTGGCGGATTTCGGGCCGAGTGAGCGATCGTCAGGACGAAACGCTGCAGGCTATTCGCCAGCGGATCGAGCTGTTTCACCAGCTGACCAAGCCGGTGGTGGACCACTACCAGGGGTTGGGCATGCTGGCCCGCATCAACGGAGAACAAGAAGTGAACAAGGTGTTTAAAGATATCCTGGCAGCGTGCAACGGCAAGACCTAGGTCCAGAACTGGACAGGCTAACCGCCATGCGCCAAGGCGGCCGGGCACTGCGCTGGGTCAAGCAGCAGTTGGTGGCCCTGCTCAAGCCGGGCAGTACCGCGGCACAAATCGAGACGGCCGCCACCGAGCTGATCACCCAGGGCGGTTTTCGGCCTAGTTTCTCTACGGTGGAAGGTTATCAATGGACAACTTGCGTGATGAAGAACGATGCCTTGTGCCACGGCATCCCGGTAGATCAACGGTTGGAGAGCGGCGACGTAGTCACGGTTGACTTAGGCCTGATTAATCAGGGCTACCATCTCGATACCACCATCACCGAGCCGGTGGGGCCGGTATCGCCCCAAACGCACCGGTTTTTGGAAGCGGGCCGGGCGGCACTGGCCCAAGCTATTGACCAGGCCAGGGATGGCGCCACTGTCTGGCAGATTAGCCGAGCTATCCAGCGCCACATCGAGCGTCAGGGCTACAGCCCGGTGTACCAGTTGACTGGCCACGGCATCGGTCGTCGGCTCCATGACGAACCGGCTATTCCCTGTGTGGCTCACCGGGGCGACAAGAACGTTAAGTTAAGCCAGGGGCAAACGCTGGCCATCGAGGTGATGTACGCCCAAGGCAACGCCGCGGTAGTGCTCGATGACGACGGCTGGACGTACCGCACTCGGGACGGCTCGCTGTCGGCCATGTTCGAAGAAACGGTGCTGGTGACGACCGACAGACCGGAGGTGCTGACGTAACCAAGACCAGCTGGCAACTCACAAAGAAGTTGTGAGCCGTGAGCTCAAAATGGCAGCAGCGCACCTCTCCAGTTGTACACAGGTGATACACTACTACCTATGGGGAAGGTCCAAGATCATAAACGAACGGCCAAAGCTAAGCGGCAAGTTGACTTGACCCAGAAAAAGTCTGCCGCCGCCGACCGTTTTGAGTTTGAAGGGGTAGTGGCAGAGTGCTTGCCCAACACCATGTTTCGGGTTAAGGTGACCGAGTCGCCTTTTGCTCAACTGGTAGGGCGGCAGTTGCTGGGAACGCTGGTCGGCAAGATGCGGCTGTTCAGGATCCGGGTGATGCCGGGCGATCAAGTTAAGGGTTATGTATCTAAATATGATATCAAAAAAGCTAAAATCACCTATAGATCAATTAAAAGACCTACGCAGTCAAATTAAACCTTGTACTCGAGGCCGACTTGAGGTATATTTCACCTCCTGTCAATAAAGTTTGACGTATCAAGTAACTGGCCCAATAAGGAGCCGGTGTATGGCTCGTATTCAAGGCGTTGACCTGCCGGACCACCAACAAATCAGCTACGCTCTGCGTGGCATTTACGGAGTGGGTTTGACCACGGCACAGCGGGTGGTTGGCCAAGCTAAGATCAACCCGGCCAGCCGAGTCAAAGACCTAACACGCGAGGAGATTAACCAACTACAGCGACTGCTCGACACCGTGATGACCGAGGGAGAGCTGCGCCGGACTATCAACGACAACATTCAGCGCCTCAAGAGGATCAAGTCATATCGCGGCTTGCGGCACACCCAGCAGCTGCCGGTCCGCGGCCAGCGCACTCGGACCAACGCCCGCAGTTCCCGCGGCCAGGCTGGTCGGCGCCGAGCCACAGTAGGGGCGATGTCGAAAGATATGGCTGCCAAGACGGACGGTACCAAGAAGTAGCAGCAGCCACCAGTGCCCAAGCAACCGCCCCAATCTTAAGGAACCCAAGCCATGCCTAAACACCGTTCTTCCCGCCGCCCGCCAAAAAAAGCCGATAGAGTAGTGGTAGAAGGCCGGATGTACGTCACGGCTACATTCAATAACACCATCGTCAGCATTACCGACCTGGAGGGTGGGGTGCTGTGTTGGGCATCAACTGGTGAGTCCGGCTTTAGCGGCTCGCGCAAATCAACGCCGTACGCTGCTACTATCACCGTCGAGAACGCCGTTAATAAAGCCAAGGCCTACGGCATGCAACAGGTTGATCTATATATCAAGGGCCCTGGCCCCGGTCGCGACGTGGCCCTGCGAGTCATCAGGTCCCAAGGCATCAAGCTAGGGATGATCGCGGATCTAACGCCGCTGCCTCACAACGGTACCCGGCCCCGCAAAGCTAAACATAACAGGTAACGCCGGACACTTACCCAAATTACCGACACCTAAATCATGGCAAGACACACCGGACCAAAAAACAAGCTCTCACGCAAAGTTGGGGAGGACCTGGGGCTCAAGACTAACGCCTTGAAAGTGGCCCGGCGTCTCAATATTCCTCCCGGCCAGCACGGCATGCGCGGTCGCCGCAAAGTGTCTGATTTTGGCGTCCAGCTCAAAGAAAAGCAAAAGCTGAAGTTTGTGTACGGAGTGCTGGAGAAGCAGCTGCGGCGGCTCTACCAGGAAGCCAGTCGAACCCGGGCCGCTACCGGTGCCGCTCTGCTCGGTTTGCTGGAGAGGCGGCTAGACAACGTAGTGTATCGGCTGGGCTGGGCTTCGACCAGGCCGGCTGCCCGCCAGCTGGTCAGCCACAACCACGTCTCGGTCAACAACCGCAAGATCAACGTGCCTTCTCACTTGGTGACGGTCGGTGACGTGATCGCCTTGAAAGCTAAGTCAGCCAACATCCCGACGGTAGCCGACCAGCTCCAGGAGCTGCCGACGGCCCCTGCTTGGCTTGAGGCAAAAGGCCCGGCCGGTAAAGTAATCCGCTTGCCGGAGCGCGACGACATCACCGAGCGGATCGATGAACAGTTAATTATTGAGTTCTACTCTCGATGACATCTCCAGTATCAAGTACCTACCGGCAACGGACCTCTTCTTTAAGCTCGCGACCGAGTACAGCGGTTTAACGACCAGGAAAGAAACAAGGAGGACACCATGAGTCAGGATTTGAGTCAGTACCCGACCATGAACCCAACATTTCAACTTACTGAGCGGGACAGCACTCCCACTCAGGCACAAGTGGTGATGGAGCCGCTTGAGAAAGGTTACGGTCATACTCTAGGCAACGCTTTGCGGCGAACAATGTTAACGTCACTGCCCGGTCACGCGGTCAGTATGATCAGGATTGACGGCGTTGACCACCAGTACACCAGTCTGGAAGGAATGACCGAGGACATTGTGGAGTTCATTTTGAACGTCAAACAACTGCGGATCAAGTCCGACAGTTCGGACAACGGTCTGCTGCGCTTGACCGCCACCGGTCCGGCCACGGTGACAGCCGCCGACATAGAAGTGGGAGGTGGTTTTGAGATCATCAACACCGACCAGCTACTGGCTACCTTGGCCAAAGGTAAGAAGTTGAGCGCCGAGCTGACGGTGGAAGCCGGCATGGGGTACCTACCGGCCACTGAGCGGCAGTCGAGCACTATCGGGGACATTCCGGTCGACGCGCTGTTCTCGCCGGTGGTCCAGGTTTCGTACCGGGTAGAGCAAACCCGGGTAGGTCGACGGACCGACTACGATCGAGTAGTGTTTAACATCACTACCGACGGCACGCTGCGGCCGATCGAAACCGTTCGTCAAGCCGCCCGAATTTTAGCCCGGCAGATGACACAGGTCTACGAGCCGGCCGCCGCTCAAGCAGAGGTTGAGCCGGCAGAGCTCTCACCTCAAGAGGCCGAGGTGCTTAGGCTGACAGTAGAAGAGCTTGACCTGCCTACCAGGATTGCCAACGCCCTGCGTAAAGGCGGTTTCAAGACGGTAGGGGAACTGATCAACGCCGAACGCGGTACTATCGCCAAAGTTAAGAACTTGGGCGAGAAGAGCGTGGACGTCATCAACGACGCCCTCGGGAAGAAAGGCGTCAGCTTGTCTGAGTAGGACCGTTGCGCACTACAGGGCAGTTGATGAATAGCCAATTTGTGATTGAGAAAAAAGCATGCGCCATCGTGTAGCCGGCCGCCAGCTCAACCGTGACACTAAGCAGCGCCAGGCCCTGCTCAAGGGATTGCTGCGAGAGTTGGTTACTCACGGCAGTATCACTACCACTTCCGGTCGGGCCAAGGAGATCA
>PFDK01000025.1 GCA_002772645.1 Candidatus Pacebacteria bacterium CG10_big_fil_rev_8_21_14_0_10_56_10
AGGAGGACCGTAACTTCTCGGCGGGCAGCGTCAGCGAGCAGATGGAGATCGTCAAAGACCTGTTGGCCGTCGATCTCTACAACCGCAACCCCTTGTCGCTCGAGTCATCGCCCAGCGCTTTCCGTCGGCTCCAGGCTACCACTGCCGCCCAGCTCAAGCAAAACTTTGACGGCTACCACACGCCGCTGACCCTCAACAGCATCCAGTGGTTCCCTGACTCCAAGCACCTGCTCTACGTTGACGACCAAACCGTCAAGATCAAGTCCTACGACGGCACCAACGACACCACCGTCTACTCCGGCCCGTTCGCCGACAACTTTGTGTACCCCTGGCCAGACGGCAGCAAGCTGCTGATCTTGACAACGTTCAATCCTAATACCTCGCTTAATCTTTACGCCATCGAGATGAAGTAGAGCGGGCGGTTTGGGAGGGTGCCGGTGAGAGGACCTGCCGGTCGTAGTTTTGACGAGCCAAGGCACTTACCTGTTGTGCTCTCAGAGGGAATCGAACCCCCATCTAAGGTTCCGGAAACCTTTGTTTTGTCCATTAAACTATGAGAGCGTTTAGCAACTGTGGCGGCCCCTATTGTACCTGAGCGTTACTACCTGGCGACCGGCAGGGTGTGGCCAGCAGGTGTCGGCAGGCAGGACGCGAACCGGCCGCGACGCCGACAGCGTGTCCCCACCAGGAGTCGAACCTGGAACTAGCGCTTAGGAGGCGCTCGTTATGTCCATTTAACTATGGGGACGGTGTCGGAGAGGCGGGACTCGAACCCGCGGCCTCACGCACCCGAAGCGTGCACTCTAGCCATCTGAGCTACTCTCCGGTGTTGGCGTTGGCGGTGCTTATAGCGCCAGTGATGTCACCGTGGCGCTGCCGCCCACTGTCCCACCGCTCCGTCAATTATACCTCGAGCCGGCCGAGTGGCAGCCAGCCGACATTACTTGTCTTGAACAGTCGAGTATAATGTGGCCCTCTTTAGCCAAGTGAAAGGAAGCGGATGGCCAAATCAGTTGAGGCACGCAATAGAAAGTTGATTGGCAGAACAGTTCGTGGGGTCACCAACGAACTAACTGAGCTTGACGCTCAGAGTCCTGGTTTGATGTTGACGCTCACCGCCGCTGAGCTTGATGATGACAGACGACAACAACTACCAAAACTGGCCGAATCCTATGACGGTATCAATCTGTCGGAGAAGCCAGACGAGTACAAAATAACACCGACAAGCCTACTCGAAATACTTAAAAATGACGGTTTAGGTGACTCGGTAACACCGGCAGTCTCAATCATTGAAGACATTAGCGAAAACTGACCCAAGCACCCATTTATTTCCACTACACTTCGTCATCGGCGTAAATAACGCACTCCATGGCGCCGGTGTAGCTAAACAGTTCGTGGTCGCTGAAAACGATCTCGATCTCGCGCCGAGCATCCTCGTCGCTGGCTGAGGCGTGGATCAGGTTGAACTGCTGGCTCATCCCAAAGTCACCGCGGATCGAGCCTGCCTCGGCCTCGCGGCCCAGGGTAGTGCCCACCAGCCGCCTGACTACCGGCACACACTCCACTCCTTCCCAGACCATCGCCACCAGCGGCATCTGGCCCATGAACTGGATCAGGTCGTCAAAGAAGTGTTTGTCCTGGTGCTCGGCGTACCAAGACTTGAGCATGTCGTCGGTCAGTTGGGCCATCTTCAGGCCGACCAACTTCAAGCCTTTGCGCTCAAAGCGGTTAATGATCTCGCCGATCAAGCCGCGCTGCATGCCGTCCGGCTTGACGAGCACGGCAGTCCGAGTAGTCCTAGGCATAGTTCTCCTTCCTATTGTACAAACTGAGTAAACGGCGTCGAGTCCGAAAACGGCCCGATCACCGCCAGCCGGAGCTCTTCCGGCCGGAGCAGCTCGGCGGCCAGTCGGTTGAGCTCTTCAAGCTTGACTGCCTTGATTTTCTTCAACAACCGCTGAGGCGATTCTACCTCATCGAGCAGCAGCTGGCGCATCCCGAAGTACTGGGCCACTCGCTGAGAGTCTTCTAGTCCCAGTACCGTTTTGCCGGCCAGGTACTCTTTGGCCGCGGCCAGTTCCTCGGCGGTGACCGGCTGCCGCCCCTCCCCCAGCTCCAAAAATTCACCAATCGTCACTCGCAAGGCTTCCTCTACCCTGCCCGGGTCCACTCCGGCCGCCGCTCCCAGCAGACCGCCGTCGTGAAAGTGGTCCAAGTCAGAGTGAACGTAGTAAGCCAAGCCTCGTTTCTCGCGCACCTCGCTAAACAGCCGCGAGCTCATGTTGCCGCCGATAATGACGCTCAGCAGTGACAAGGCGTAGCGGCGCTCATCGCGGCGCGGCATGGCCGGCCAGCCCAACACAAAGTGAGCCTGCTCAGACCGGCGCTCCTCAAGATGAAAGCGCTCCGCCGCGAAAATCCGGCCTTTGGTCCGGGCAGTGGTGTGACGGGAAATGTCGATCTTGGCGGGCCGGCGCTGTGACTCGGGAGCGCGGCCAAACTGCTGCTCGATAACGTCGAGCAGTTTTTCGTCCTCTACCCGACGGTGATCGCCGGCGATGACCAGCTGGAGATTGCCCAAGTCGTACCAGTCGTCCAGAAAAGCTCGGAAGTCGACGGCGGTCAAGTTGGCCACCGTCTCTTTCTCGCCGATAACATCGTGGCCCAAGCCGGTGCCGTTGTACACCATCTGCTCAAACAGGTTGGCGATGTGATGGGCCGGCATGTCAGCATACATGTTCATTTCTTCGATGATGACGCCTTTTTCACGGTCGATGTCATCCTGACGCAGCTGAGGTGCCAGCAGCATCTCGGCCACTACTTCCAACGCCAGTTCTAAGTGCC
Organism: Candidatus Pacebacteria bacterium CG10_big_fil_rev_8_21_14_0_10_56_10; assembly: GCA_002772645.1. Taxonomy (GTDB): domain Bacteria; phylum Patescibacteriota; class Microgenomatia; order UBA1400; family PJMF01; genus 1-14-0-10-56-10. The sequence goes on from PFDK01000025.1 coordinate 2,845, forward strand.
GGGCCGCCGCTTGGACGTAGTACCCAGTAAACTCTTTGCTGGTGAAGGCATTGAAGTTGGCGCCGATGCCGTCGACAACCTTAGCCAGGTCCTGGGCGGTAGGATACTTGGCCGTCCCTTTGAACACCAGGTGCTCAAAAAAATGGGCGATGCCGTGCTGGTCGGGCTGTTCGTAGCGCGAACCGGTGTTGGCCAGCACCAGCACCGTGGTGCTCTCAACCGAGCTCATCGGCACCCTGATCACCGGCAAGCCGCTGTCGAGCTTGGTTTGGGAACAATCAAGCATGGAGTGTATTGTAACGCACTCATTGAGAACTAGCTCAAGCAGTCGGAAATATCACAATGTATCAAAAGGTTAAGTAATGACTACATAAAAATAGGCAGGTGGAACAACTCTGCTAGAACAAGATGTGATCTAGTATATCAATATATTAAGTAATAACACTAAGGGACTTTGCCAAGCGCCACGATAGTGACATCCTTTTGATCGGCGCCGGACAGACCACTAAAACATGGCCTGACCAACAGCCGTTCCCAGACCTCAAAGCCCTATCGAAAGTAGCTGACTTGAGGAAGAAAATGATTAACATGCTCAAGACAGGCGAGTCGAACAGGTCCTGGCCATAGTCCATTGTTTGGTAAAAGCCCTTTTTAGACCGTAGGATGGATCCACCTCTGGAAAAACGGTAAAAAAAACTGGTGATGTGAGCGTTTGACCACCCAAAAACTGAGATGTCGGGTATCTTTCTACCAGGTGGGCAAGATATTAGTCCTCTGAACTGGCCGCCTCTTCTGGGCTACCGGCTGCCGAGGTGATCGCTTCGGGGTGCTGTGGAGCTGACAGCCAGTGGTGTTCGACAGCGGCGGCCAACCTCCCTTACCTCAAGTAGCAATGCTTGAAAGAGGCCATTATTTAGAACACTATTTGTAATCCTCAATATTTTTTTCAGTTTTTTCTTCCCGCCAAGTAACCAGGCTATTATTTAGTACTCAATATACATAATTTTGGTAATAAGCTCAAGACATTGAATCGGGCCGGTGTGTTCAAGTTGGTTTTTTTCTTCGCTATTCATTCGGCTAAGCAATGTTCGGTATAACTTCACTTTTCAAATTACTGCTTGTCAGCTGCAAAAATATATGTCACAGTAACCATAGATTAACAATCTAAAATAAACGAGCAGTGAGTAGGCCTCCGCCAAACTCTCTCTCCGTCCGTGACTAACTGGACCGAACCAACGAGATCGGTCCTCAGCACGGCTGCTCCACTTTGCTCCAAATTCTTCAACACTTCTGGATGCGGGTGGCCGAAGTGGTTGTTTCGACCGCTACTTATCACTGCGAGTTCGGGTCGGCTAGTTGCTAAAAAAGCCAGTTTAGTACTGGTTTTTGACCCGTGGTGCGAGACTTTCAAGACATCGATGTCCGGTATCATACCCCGCTGAGTGAGTGCTTGCTCTTGCTTTGATTCCGCGTCTCCAAGCGCCAGCACTCGTACTCGGCCAATACTGATTATTACCCCGATAGATAGCTCATTTTTATCGGTACCTTTTGGCACGTCTTGCCAAAAAACGTCCGATAACCTAGTTTCGGAGTTTTGATCACTGAGTACATTATGTTGAGTGAGGATAGTCACTGTCAGCGGTCCCATCACCAGCTGTTGTCCTACTTGGGGTACGTGCAGCCGCAGGCCCGTTTGCTGTTCCCTCAAGACGGCCTGTTCAAACGCCGAAAAATCAGCCGAACCGGCCCGATAGTGATTTGTTACTAAGCGCGACACCTGATACTCTTCTAGAACAGAGCTTAAGCCGCCGTAGTGATCAAGATCGGGATGGGTCAGGACCACCAGTTCAATCACCTCGTCCCAGGGCGGCATGTAGCGCTCCAAACAAGCCAGTACTGCCTGGTCTGGCCCGCCGTCTATCAGTAGCTGGGCGCTGCCGGCGATCACTAGCATGGCGTCACCCTGGCCAACGTCACAAAATATGATGCTGGCCAGCTCGTCCGGCCACCGCCAAACCGTCCCCGCCAGCCACCAAACCAGTACCGCCGTCACTGCTACCGGCAGTAGCTTCAACGTTCTCGCCATCCCTCGAGTAACTGCCGTTTTTTCCGCCAGCGGTACCACCAACCATACCCCAGTACTATCGCACCGTACCAGGCGAAAAGCTGCCACGGCTCGGCCTGCCACTGCCGAACCGAGCCGGACCAGCTGCCTACTGCCGCCAGCAAAACCTGGAGTAACTCGAGTACTGCCGCCAGGCCGATGCCGGCAGCCGTCACCAGGCTGTTCAGGCCGGGAACCAGGCTGCCCAGTACCGCCATGACCAACCAGCCACCGGCCGCCAGTGTCACCACCGGCACCAACCACAACACTGCCACGTTGGTCAAGGGACTGAGCCAAGCCAACTGACCAAACCGCCAGGCAATCACCGGAATGACGAGCAGCTGGGCGGCCAGCGTTATTACCAACGACTCCTTGACTACAGCAGCCACCGTCATCCCCACTGAGCCAGAGCGGCCGCCGGCGCTATCCTGTTGCGGAAATAAGCCCATTTCCCAGACTAACCACGGTTGCGATAATGACTCTAGCGCCGGACCAAAGAGAATGATGCCTAGGGTGGCCAGCACCGACAACTGAAAACTAACGCTCCATAGGTACCAGGGGTAAATTAGCAGCATCGCCCCAGCCGAAATCAGCAAGGCCGTCAAGGCATGGGTAGGAAGTTTCCACAGGTGACCAACCCACTGTATGCCGGCCATCAGGCTGGCCCTGAGCAGTGACGGCGAAGCACCGGCCAGCAGAACGTAGCCACCGACCACTGTCAGCCAGACCAGCAGCTTAACACCTCGAGGAAAAAGATCGACCGCTCTGCGCACCGCCTGCGACAACAACCCCACGTTGAACCCCGAAGCAGCGATGATGTGCTGCAGTCCAGCCCACCTAAGCTGAACGAGAGTGGCTTGGGGCAAGCGATTGTTGTCACCAAACAACAGGCTGTCGGCTATGGCCGCTTTGCTAGGCGGCAGGTGAGATTGGAAACGATGGGCCAACTCCGCCCGCCAACGACCGGCCGTCAGCGTCACCGCGGTCAGCCCACGTTTTACCGAATGCGATGACTCACGCCAATCATCAATATCTTGAACGATCAATCTTTTTAGGGTGTTTGCCGACTGTGTCGGTCCGGCCATCACTCTGCCAGACACCTCCAATATTGATCCTATTTGATAGACTTGACAGTCTTTTATAGCAATCGAGTGATTGGCTACCACAAATCTACAGTTCGGTGGATTCCGCCGCAGCCAGAGGAGGTCCCGAGATGACCGATTAATTTTGCTATCGCTTCCTAGCCGAATAATACCGCCAATAATAATTCTGATAGCTATAAATATAGTTAAAACTAGCCAAATCAGCTCAAGACGTTGTTTTCTTACTGCTATAATCATCCTAGATACACTCGGTTAAGATAGCCTTTGATAATTTTGTATTACTTTAAGTCGTTTGAGGTGATCGATCACTTCACTGCTATAGGTCTTTAGGGCCTTTCCTCTGCCAACTCCCCCTTTTAGGTCTGAGTGACACTTGATCAACTTTTGTCCTCAGTTTTTGTTTCTTCTATATCTCATAGTTCACGTCTCATAATTACAGAGTGATGAGAGTGCTGATGTCGTCAAACACCGACTGAGGGATGACGCTTCGTTCGATCAAGTCATCCAGTTGCTGGTATGGCCGACCGTCGATTATGTCCTGACTGCGCTTCTGGCCAATCCCCGGCAACTCCTGGAGCTGGGCCAAGGGGGCATGATTGATTGAGATCAGTTCCGACGGTGCTGGGCCGAGGTCCGTACTGTCCGCGCCCGCTTGAAGTTGAGCGCTAACGGTTGCCTCCCAGGCGTGGGGAATGTAGATTTTTTGGCCATCGGTCAAAGAGGCAGCCAAGTTGAAGTGGCGGGCGATGTAACTGCTATCTGCTTGATCGCTCAAGCCTCCTGCCGCCATTACCGCTTGGGCAACCCGGTCACCGGAGCCGAGCCGATACAAGCCGGGAGTGTTGACCGCCCCGCCTACATCGATAAATAGCTGGCCCAGTTCGCCATTCGGCAGACCGAGCTGTTCATCCTGGAGGTGGCCTGGTTGTTCAAACTGTTGAGCGTCGTTCGGGTTGGAGCCATCTTCCCCAACCGACTGCCGTTGGACCGGTTGCCAAGTCTGGGCCGAAGCGTTCTGCCTGAGCTGCCACAAGCCAAACCCGGTCAGGACCAGACCGGCAACGCTCAACACAGCCGCTACCGGCAGCTGCCAAGGTACTGCTGTTATCTTGGAGAGTGAATGTGGCAATATTGAGGCGCTTTTCAGGCTGGGGAGCTCCATGCTGCCGCCAGTATATCGACGTTGCCTTACACCAACCGTAGCGTCACGCTTTTTTGCCAACCGGCCCGGTCACCAGACTAACGATCCGGCCGGGCACATAGATCGAGTTACTCGGCTCTTCCCCGCCAAGCCAGCGCTGGACAGCCGGCAGCCGCTGGGCCTGCTCCAAAATCTGAGAGGTGTCCCCAAGCTGTTCGGCGGGTACCTTCAACTGGGCCCTGATCTTGCCGTTAACCTGAACGGGCAGACTGACTTGCGGCTCGGCCGCCAGCCGGTCATCCCAGGTTGGCCAGTCACTCAAGTGAACCGAGTCGGCTTCTCCCTCGAGCTGGCTGTACAGCTCTTCTGCTAAGAACGGGGCCAGTGGGGCCAGCAACTGCACGAAGTTAATCAGGCTGGCCCGGGCCAGCACCGCCTGCCGACCGTGTCGGCTGACATCTTCCCAGAGATTGGTCAGCTCCATTAACGCAGCAATTGCGGTATTAAACTTGAGCGCCGGAATGTCAGCGGAGAGCTTGCGAATAACCTGGTGAAGCTTGCGCTGGACCGCCGGGTGCTCGTCCGCGGTACTCTCGACGGCCTTGGCTTGGCTGACCAGATCGTGGACCCGACCCAGGAACCGATACACCCCTGCTACCGCGCTGTCATCCCAAGGCTTGTCGGTCTCGATAGGGCCCATGAACATCTCGTACACCCGGAGAGTATCGGCGCCAAACTTATCGATGACTTGATCGGGGCTGATGACGTTACCGCGGCTTTTGCTCATCCGTTTGCCGTCAGGCCCCATGATGATCCCCTGGTGACGCATCTTGGTGAACGGCTCGCCAAACTTGAAGTAGCCTTGATCGCGCAGGAACTTAGTAAAGAACCTCGAGTAAAGTAAGTGCAGGACAATGTGCTCGGGGCCAATCATGTAGAAATCGACCGGCAGCCAGCGGCGGAGCTGCTCGGCGGAGGCGAACCGGTCCGGGTGGCGCGGATCAACGTAGCGCAGGTAGTACCAGCTCGAGTCCACGAAAGTATCCATGGTGTCAAACTCAGGCCGCCAGCCAGGACCGTACAGCCGTTCGGTCCGCTCGATAAACTCTCGAGAAGACGCCAGCGGCGGCTTGCCCTGGGGCTGATAATCTACGTCGGTAGGCAGCAACCAAGGTAAGTGCTCTTCTTTGACAGGGTGCGGCCGGCCCTCAGGATCGTACACAATCGGGATAGGCGTCCCCCAGTAGCGCTGTCTCGAAATCAGCCAGTCGCGCAACCGGTAAGCTGTCTGGCGCTGTCCCCAGCCGCGCTTCTCGAGGTAGTCCATCATGGTCGGGATGGCTTGGCTGATCTCCAGGCCATCGAGAAAGCCGGAGTTGAGCATCACCCCGGCCTCTTCCTGGACCTGGTCGAGACTGGTGATGTCGGTGCCGTCCCCGTCCGGAGCGACTACCACCCGCTTGACAGGCAGTTTAAAAGTTTGGGCGAACTCGAAGTCACGTCGGTCATGGCCCGGCACGCCAACCACCGCCCCGGTACCAAATCCCCTCAGCACAAAGTCAGACACCCAGATGGGCATTCGTTGGCCGGTGAGCCGGTTGAGGGCGTACAGGCCGGTAAAAACCCCGGTTTTCCGGCGGCCTTCCTGCTGACGCTCCCGCTCCGTCTTGCGCTCGGTCTGGCGCAGATAGCGGCTAACTTGGCGGCGGTGGGTGACGGCAGCGGTGTCCGGCTTGACCAGACCGGCAGCGATGTCCCGGGCCAGCCGGTGCTCGGGCGCCACCACCACAAAAGTAGCTCCAAAGTTAGTGTCAGGCCGAGTGGTAAAACAGTTGACGGTCAAGTCAGTGGCCGCTGTCCCCTCTACAGGGTACTCCACGTTGATGCCCTCTTTCTTGCCGATCCAGTTGAGCTGTTGCTGCTTGGTAGGCTCGGGCCAGTCAACCTCCTCGAGACCGCCGATCAGTTCTTCCCGATACTTGGTGATCCGAAAGAACCACTGCTTCATTTCTCTCTGGACAACCTGGTGGTCACACCGCTCGCAGTGACCGTCGACAACCTGTTCGTTCGCCAGCACCGTCTGACAGCTCGGGCACCAGTTAACCATACCGGTAGCCTGGTAGGCCAGGTCCTGGCCGTACAGCTGGAGGAACAGCCACTGTGTCCAGCGGTAGTACTCAGGGTGACAAGTGGCGATCTCGTTAGTCCAGTCGTAGGAGACGCCGATCCGTTTGATCTGGCGACGGAACGTGTCGATAGCTTGTCGGGTTGTTTGGGCCGGGTGGACGCCGGTCTTGATAGCGTAGTTTTCTGCCGGCAAACCAAAAGCGTCCCACCCCACCGGAAACAGCACCTGCCGACCGTTCATCCGGTAAAACCTGGCCAAAATGTCTAGGGCCGTCTTCGATTCGACGTGACCTACATGAAGGCCGGATCCAGATGGATAAGCAAAGGCAAACAGCAAGTAGAGCTTCTCTGACCGTGAGGCGGATCCCGGCTGGGACCGGCCCTGAAACAACTGGCGGCGCTCCCAGTCCAGCAGCCACTTCTCTTCGAAACGACGGTGATTATAGATACTAGGCACGTTAATCTTACTCAAGCAAAGCCTCAAGTACAGCGACAATAAACAATGGAGCGAGTATAGCACAGCGGCTACCTGCCACTGGTGAATATCTCAGTAAATAGACTGTCTTATAGTTTTAAGAATGGATCATCAAAATCTCGCGTCGGTAGCACCTTAAACACCGACCAACAAAAAGTACCCGACTGACATAGGCGCTTGCCGCGACCTTCAGTCACTGTCGCGTTCGGCCGCTTTAACGGATAAGTGATCAATCCGGGTCATGTTCGTCATAAACATTACCGCGCAAAAATATTTAGTATTACCGCATATATCCTGCAAAATAACCGCAAAGCCTGGGAAAGAATAATCGAAGAAATGTAAATGGAGATATAAAGTTAGCTGTATATATCAATAATACTCACCCAGCAGTCTGGACCACCACCACCCGAATATAGTACCCCGAAGCGGCGATCGGGACGGTACTGGCGGGTTTTGCCAAATTAACTGGAATGACTTCTTGAGTTAGCGATTATTAGTCATCACTGGCAGGATAGCCCTACCTCGAGTAGCACAATAATAAGAATTAGATATCCATATAAGTGGTAAGTTGATTAAAAGTTATCAGGCAGTCACGACCTCTGGGAACTTGAGGGGATAATCTGGCCAACAATCCACTGTCGTCACAAAAGACTTCCCAGAACCTATCGAACACCAAATATATTTGTCGTTTTTGCCGGTCGGTCAACCACTTTCCACCCTCACTCTCTGCTAGCAGCTGGCTAAGTTCAGTGCTAACTCCAGAGTAGGCTACTTTAATGTCCGATAGTGTAAAGATATCTTCTATAACCGAAAGTTGGTCACCGAAACTCCAGCTATCGGTGGCTACCACCATCACACTGGCCGGATAGTCCTCGATCAATGCTCGGCGCAGTCCGGGCGGCAATTTACCCGCTACCAGGTATACCCCCGGCGTAACTTGGCCTGCCTTAACTGCCCTGAGCCGCCGCCTAAGACGGCGGAACCCGGGGTCACCAGCCGGCGCCGACCGGAACACTACTACTTGCCACCCAGCCGAGATTGGGGGCTGTTCTAACTGGGCCCAAAATAAGCCGTTGACGAGCTCTCGCCCGGGCTGTGTTAAGCGCAGCCAGTGCCTACCACTGTACTTTTCACTCGCCACCAACCGCCGGTCAACCAATAGCTTGAGAAGTGAGCGGCGGCTTTGGGGACGTCGGTCCCTCAGCAACCAGTCAAGCTCTGACCTGGGAAGCCACCTTTTTTGCCGCGTCACCGGATAAAGCCACACCAGCACTTTTTTGGAAATTTCCTTCATGTTTCTCAAGTTTGATGTATTATTAACGGCTCCAAATAGGCAGCTAGCAGCTTCATCCACACTAACCAAGACCGAAACATCAATCAGGGCCGGTCTGTGGGGATCGATGGCGGCCGGCGGCTTGATCTTCACCAGGTTTACTCTGGTGGTACCATTGTTCACTACTCTCTTGCTTATATAGATATTCACGTATACCATTTTTTTAAACTGATACACAACGCTCAAAAACTGTGGAAAAACAGCCACTTACCACTGTCTGCTCTGTAGTAAGGTCAATTTAACAGCGCTACTTTGATACTGATCGAACAGCAAATAACCTCTGGAAACGCTGGAAATGATTTTTACCGATAACGGTCCCAGCTAGGTTGAAATGTGAATTACCCCGACCTATGGCTGAAGCCATCGGTAACAGACCGACTGTTTGCCTCTCTACCAGGCTACAAAAGTAGCCGGTAGCCTAACCGCCAGGCGAATCATGTCAAGCCACAGCCGTTAATGATCCTATAATCAAAGTTACCAGAAGGTACTATAGGTTGGGAGGCGGAGAGCTGGTCAGCTGGGTGATAAGTCGTCGGCTGAGCTCATCAAGGCCGTAACCGGTCTGACTGCTCATCAGCGTGGCTACTTGGCCGTGTTGGCAAAACTCGGCCGTCAGGGCTGCGGCCAGCTCAGCTGAGTACAGATCTTGTTTGCTGATCGCCAGTAGGAACGGCCGCTTTGCCAAGTCCTGGTGGTAAGCGGCTACCTCCGAGCGCAGTTGAGCAAACTGTTGCCAGGCTTTAGTTGCCTGCTGAGCGGGGCTGAGCCGGTCGTTTGCCAGCTCCTCAGTCGGGATGTACACCAGGTACAGCAGCAACCGGCAAGCTTCCAGGTGTCGCAAAAAAGCGTGGCCCAGGCCACGGCCGCGGCTGGCACCGGCGATCAGGCCAGGAATGTCTGCTATCACCACTTCCCGGAGATCTTGGCCTTGCCCCCTGGTCATCACACCGAGGTGCGGATCCAAGGTAGTAAAAGGATAAGCGGCAACTTTAGGACGAGCTTTAGTTAGTCGGCTCAACAGAGTGCTTTTGCCGGCGTTGGGCAACCCGACCAGCCCCACTTGGGCCAAGAGCTTGAGCTCGAGCACCACCAGGCGCTGCTCGCCTACGGCGCCATACTCGGCCACCAGCGGAGTGGTCAACCGAGAACTCTTGAACGCGGTGTTTCCCCGACCGCCCCGACCGCCCCTGCACACCACCACGGTCTGGCCCGGTCGCGTCAGCTCGACCAGCTGGGTGGGCTGGGACTGCCGAGCAAGTAGTCTGTGCCGAACGGGCTGCTGCCATTCAAGACGAAGGTTTTTGAGACGGTCCGCGGGCACATCTAGGTCTTCAGCAGCGGCCAGGTCTGCCGACGGTGACTGTCCTTCCCACTCCAACCAGTAGCGCTGGGGCTGGGGCGTGGGCTGGTTGAACTCCACTTGCCAGACAACAGTCCCCACCGGTACTTCAACCACCAAGGCACGGCCGGCACGGCCGTGCCGGCGACGCTGGCCACCCGGTTGGCCGGCCTCGGCCTCCAGCCGCCGCCGGCCTACCAACTGCGTCAGTGTAGCCAAGTCAGGGTTAGCCTTGAAAACAACATCGCCACCGGCTCCGCCGTCACCACCGTCAGGACCTCCCCTGGGGACGAACTTTTCTCGACGAAATGAAACGCGGCCGCGGCCGCCGCGGCCAGCCGCTAGGACCAGTACCGCCGTATCAGGCATATGGGGGTATTGTACCGGAGTGCCTAAAGCCCGCTCGGTTGCGTCTCTGGACAAACCAGTGCCTACTGCAAGAAACTCAGCGGGTTGATCAACACGCCGCCTTGGCGGATCTCGAAGTGGAGGTGGACGCCAGTCGAACGACCGGTGCTGCCCATTTGGCCGATCACATCGCCACGGTTGACCCGCTGGCCGGGCCTGACCTGGGCAACGCTAAAGTGAGCGTACAAGGTCTGGAAACCGTTGCCGTGGTCAATTAGTACCCGGTTGCCGTAGCCGGAGTTGTCAACCCAGCCGGAAATCAAAACCTCGCCGGAGTCGGCGGCCAGCACAGCGCCCCCACCAGTGTTAGCGATGTCAATCGCACGATGGTAAAAACTGTATCCCTGAGAGATTCGGCCGGTAGCCGGCCAGATGAAGGAACCGGTAGCCGAGACAGCGCCGGCGTCCGGCGTCAGCCGCGAGGCCACCGTCCGGCGGCTCGACAGCTGGCCGGCCGGATCAGGCTTGACCCCGTCGGGCACCATTAAGGCCTGGCCGGTAGCCAGTTCAAACGTCTCGTTATTCAGGAACTCGTTGAAGGGGTAGTCAACGATCACCTGGGCCTCTGCCTGGTCCAGTCCGTACTTCTTGGCGATCGATAAAATAGTCTCTCCCCTGCTCACCTGGTGGCGGACACCGTCCACCGGCAAGATCCTCAGGGTTTGGCCAGGCTTCAGAGTAGCGTCTTCCCGCAGATCATTCTCCCAACGCACAGTGGTCGTTTCCAGACCGTAGCGCTGAGCTATCTGGGAAAGAGTTTCGCCTTCAGAAACGGTGTGGACCAAAATCTCTCCGCCGCGGTACCGGCGAACCTCATCGGCGGTCTGGGTGTAAAAGTCGGCAGCAAAAGCGTTCGCTGCCAGGATAGCCTGGCCTGTCTCCGGCGGTGGCGGTTCTTGGCCTTGGTCAAAAATAACCGGACCAATAGTGATCACTACAAACACCAAGCCGATTACGCCGGAGTGCAGGAACGGCCGAGCATACTTGCCGCGTTTCTTGTAGAGCAAATCCACCAGCAAGCTCTTAAAGTGCTCAAACTGGCGGAACCAGCGAGCGGCGCGCACCCGCAAGTAGTACCGTAAAAAGACGATGAACGCCAAGATGTCGGCGCCCAGCCGCGACAATGGGGACAGTTTGACGCTAGCCATCTTTGAGCGAAGCCAAAAACTCTTTATTGGACTTGGTCCGTTTGAGGCGTTCGATCATTGATTCGGTCCGTTTTTCGCGGTCAAGCATATCGAGCATTCGGTGGAGGGTAATGATCGATTGGTAAGCCATTGGTTCGATCAGCAGGTCGTCACGTCTGGTCCCCGAGCGCTGGACGTCGATGGCCGGGTGAACGCGGCGTTCGGCCAATCGGCGGTCCAAGTGAACTTCCTGATTGCCGGTTCCCTTGAACTCTTCGTAAATAACCTCGTCCATCCTGGAGCCGGTATCGACTAAGGCAGTGCCCACGATCGTCAAGCTGCCCAGCACCTCGAAGTTGCGGGCAGCGCCAAAGAAACGCTTGGGCGGAAACAGTGCCTGGGGATCAAACCCGCCCGACAGCGTCCTGCCCGAGGTAGGAATCGCCAAGTTGTAAGCCCGGGCTAGCCTGGTGATCGAGTCAAGCAGAACAACGACGTCCTGGCCAGACTCCACCAATCGCTTGGCCCGCTCCAGCGCCAGCTCAGCCACCCGACACTGGTCGGTGGCCGGCTCATCAAAGTTACTGGCCGCCGTCTCACCTTTGCTTTTGGTGAGGCTGTCGATATGGCGACGGATGTCGGTGACTTCTTCCGGCCGCTCGCCCACCAACACAGCCATAATATGGATCTCTGGGTGGTTGTTGGCCACTCCGGTAGCAATGTCCTTCAGTAAAGTGGTTTTACCGGCTTTAGGCGGCGATACGATCAAGCTGCGCTGACCCTTGCCGATCGGGGCAATCATGTCGATGATCCGCAAGCTAAGCGGCTCCTCGCTGATCTCCAACTTAATCAGTTCGTCAGGATAGACCGGTGTCAAACTGTGGAACTTAATGCGTTGTTGAGCAGCAACCTTGTCAACCGGCTCACCGTTGACAGTGTCTACCTTGAGCAGTCCCCAGTAGCGTTCGTTCTCTTTTGGCTCCCTACCCGGGCCCTCGATCATGTCCCCCGGCCGCAGTCGGAACCGCCTGATCTGGGAAGTAGAGATGTAGGCGTCTTCTTCGCTGTCCGAGTAATGGACGCGTAGCACGCCGTGACCGTCGCGGGAAGTGTCGAGTACGCCGCGGATCGTTTTGGTGGCTACGTCGCCGTTGTCACTACCGTTACCGTAACCGTTGTCGTTGTCGGACAGCTGGCCGTTACCCCGAAGGGTGTCGTCATCGTATTGCTGAGAGCTCCTGTCGCGGCTGTTGTAACGGTAAGCGTCTCGGCCATTACCACGCTGGCGACGGCCGTTGGCTTGATGGTTGCGACCGGTACTGCCTCGGGTAGTGTTGCGCTTGAGGGGCATAACGGGAACATCTTTCCCTGACCTGGTTGCTGGTGGACGGCCAGATTTGTTCGATTTACTTACGTTGCTCGACACCTTGCTCGATCTGTCTGTTTTCGATCCAGCGGTATCGGTTGACGGACCGGTCGGCGGCGCGCCGACTAAGTCAGCTGCTTCACTTGAAGTACTCTTAGTGGCCATACATGAAAAAATCTAAAATGACTGTGTTCCACACAATGGATGTTGGGGAACGTTCAGAATGTCAGAAGTGAAGTTGAGCAGTATTATGCCACCAGGCTAGTCAATTGTCAAAAATGGGACCTGCTGTGGCCAAGGTCAGTCGAGATAGTTGTCGAACCGCCGGCTTGATCGTCAACCAACTTGGCGTAGCGAAAGTGACGGACTGGCGAGTTTAAAAACTTACAAGTGTACAGGATTAGGTCGGCGTCGTAGCTACTGATCTGACTGCCTTCTTCCCCATCGTAAATCCGGTACAGCCATTTGCGCTGGTCAGCGATCACCTCCACCACGTCTCCCTCCTCAAGCTCAGGCAGCTGGTAAAAAGAGTGGTACCGCCAGTAGTCGGACTGCCACCACGAGTCCCAGCCAAAACGGTGCGAGACCAGGATCAAGGGCTGGTGGCGATCGCCGGGACCGCCGTAACCGGGCACTTTCCAGACACCTTTATTGAGAGCCTCCTCAGGATTTTCTGTTTCGCGCAGTTGGGTCCTGACACCAATCCGGGGAATGCTCACCCAGCTGCCTGCTGGCAAAGTAGGGTTGACGGGTGGCGGCTTCACCTCTGGTTTAGGATGATCGACAACCAGACGGTTTGTGTCCGGCCGGTACTCCGGCAAGTCTTGGGCCGGCGGCAAGAAGGCGGATTCATCCGCCGGGGCTAGTCCGACCAGCGGCTCGGTGTCGGCCGGAGCCAGGCGGTAGTACAGTTCTGGGGCAAATACGGCCGCGGTTATTACTCCGGAAACAATCATCGCCACTGTCAAACCGAAGTGAAGGGCTCTCCTCGACCAACTGCCGATATCCAGCCGAGCAAGGTTGCCGTGAGTACCGACCTCTGTCGAGATAGAGCGCAAACTGTCTGTTCCGAGTAAAATATTCCGAGTATATGAGAAGTTATGATCAAGAAAACTCGAGGAAAGCGGTAGGATTAAGGGCATAATGTGTTCAATTAGTTGAGGCCGATAATGCCGGCCTAGTCTCGAGAAAAAAACATTGATATGGGCTAAAAAAGGTGCTCAGTGGAAGCTCGGCAGCCTGCCCAACGGCCGAACCTCCACTCAACACCCGAAGTTTCACTAGATCGAGTATGATCGATCGATATAGATCTAGTTTACTGGTCTGGTATGGTGAGCTACTATACGCGGTATCTCACGTACCTTAGGGTGCGGGGTGTACACAAAAAAAGCATTGTTACTCGTGGCCTGTCCAGCGGTAATAATGCTTTTTTTACTTTGTTAAAGTGCGTACTCTAGCTGTCTCTTCTTGAGGCAGCTTTTTATTTTGCTTGACTATAACTTGTCTGAAGATTGTTGTCAACCTATAGCTATTTTTGTGACGAATTTACCATAAGCTCATAGTTATTTTTTGGAGTACGAGAGGCTGGTTTTAATAAAGTTTTTCACATTACTCTTTCCGGTCTTAATAAAGTGGGAAAGCATAGCCGGCGCGAGTCAGCTGGGGTGTCGAGAACGTTTGCCCAGAAGGCGCTAAAACTCCTTGCCGCTGCCCGAGCAGCGTACCAAGACAGCGCTTCACCTTAATTTTTCTTTGATTCGTTAGCCAGCCGACTAAAAAGAATATAAAGTATCTCCTTGACCACAGCTTCTCTGGAGAGTTTTTCCCCGTCAAGGGGCAAAGAGGAAGCTTTTTTAAAAAACAACTTTTGCAAGCTCCGGCGATTTACAACCTGGTTGGCTACTTCGGCACTAATGGCTCGGATTGCCTGGTCGTATCCAGACTCATCTTTGCGTTTCCACTTCCAGACGTCCACTCCCTCAGGCGCCAACTCTGTCAGCCGTTTAAACCAGTACCCTCTGAAGAAGCCGTCAATAAACAATCGGAGAGATTCATCCAGTACCACCAACTCTTCTAACTTCATAACTTCTTCGCACCGCAGCAAGCTCTCGGTTAGAGAACGGAACCAGTCTTCAATTATTCCTCGGTCAAACAACTCATCAAAACTCACGCCAGGACAATAAAGGGCCATCAGAAGACGCAGGTAAAGCATGGTGTCAGCATCTATCTCATTGATAGCTCGCTTCACCAACTCCTCTGGGTTAAATGATTGATCATCCGGCTGTTCTTCGATTACTACTGATAATACTGCGTACAACCACCATTGAAATACAACAGGAATAGATGGTTGTCGCAGAGTTAGTTTCTCCCGATTACCTCTACCCATACTTGTCGAGTACCTGATAAATGTGGCGGTGGCTCTGTCGAGATACCACCGTAGTATACCCCAGCCGCTTGGCTTCTTTGACACGCCGGTCCAGGTAGTTTACCCCCCGAACTTCGCCCAACAGCCCAATTTCGCCAATGTAGACGGTCTTCTTGGGGACGGGCTGGGTGTGAAGAGAGCTGGCGATGGCCACGGCCACGCCCAGATCAACCGCCGGCTCGCTGATGGTGAAGCCGCCGGCTACGCTGACGAAAATATCGTGACCGCCCAACGGCAGCCGGGCGTGCTTCTGGAGGACCGCCGCCAGCACCTGGACTCGGCTCAAGCTGACGCCCCGTCCTACCCGTCGGGGCATAGCTAGTTGGCTGGGCACCACCAATGCCTGGACCTCTACCAGCAGCGGGCGTGTTCCCTCCATCACGCAGACGGTGGCGGAGCCGGCCACGGCCTGATCGGAGTGCTCTAAAAAAAACCCGGCAGGATCGTCAACCTCTTCTAGCCCATAATCTACGACCCGAAATAAACCCACTTCGTCGGTGGCACCAAACCGGTTCTTAAGCGCTCTCAAGATCCGCAAGTCGCCGGTCCGCTCCCCGCTGAGCTCGATCACTGCGTCAACGATGTGCTCTAACACCTTAGGGCCGGCAATGGTACCCTCTTTGGTGACATGGCCGATCAGAAAAATGGGTACATGATGTTGCTTAGCGACGGTGGTGAGGCGTTCGGTGGCTTCGCGCAGCTGGCCAACACTGCCGGCCGCGCCGGTCAAGTCCTGGGTGGTGAGTGACTGAACACTGTCGACGATCACCAACCGTGGCTTTTTCTCCTCAAGTATAGCGATAATTTCATCGACGTCGGTAGTAGTGACAAACTGTAGCTGGTCTGTTAATCGGGACGCAGGTGGTAACTTTGATCGCCGGGAACGAGACTTGTTGACCTTGGTAGTTTTGTGTTCTGTATCGATGTATCGATTGATTCTGAGGGCTATTTGCGCTGGGCTTTCTTCACCGGACACATATAATATTGGCTGAGGCCGAGCCGTAGCCGTCCCCATACCTGATCCCGAGCCAGATTTCCGGTTCTGGCCAGATTTCGACTCTGACTTCAACTTCCCTCCTTTCGCTCCCGGGATCTCTACCGGACCCGGCCGAAGTCCCAACTCCACCGCCACCTGTGTCAGCAAAGTACTCTTTCCAATCCCCGGCTCACCGCCGACCAGCACTACTCCACCCGGCACCATGCCTTGAGAGGTTTGAACAGCTAAAGCGGCGTGACCGGCCGGCAAAGACGGGCCCAGCACCCGGTCCAGTTCCCGGATAGTGGTAGAAAGACGCCGTTTTGAGCCTTTGGCAGCCTCGATATCTGGGAGTGTGACAATTTTTTGGGAGAGTTGGACCGAGTTAACTCGGGGACGGCCGGCACCTCGGCCAATACCCTGCTGGGAACCGGTCTGATCCGGCAGTTCTTCTACCAGCGTGTTCCACTCACCGCAACTAGCACACTGCCCCTGCCAGCGAGGGTGGGCGTGGCTACAGTTTTGACAAACAAAAATGGTGGTTGGTCGAGCCATGGCTGTATAGTACCAGATATCCGGTCTGGTTCAGCATGGCCCAGCTTGGTACACGATCGGGCTCAGCCTAGCCAAGTCCAGCCCAGCCAGGCCCAGCCTGTCCGCAACCATAGCTACCCAACACCGACGACGGTAGGAGCACCACCGCTCAACTCCAACCCGGAAAGCTGGCCACGCTGATCGATGGTGACGGTGTAGATTGGTTTGCCACGGCTGGAACTTAACAAACCTAAGGTAGCGTTAAGCTGCTTGGCGGCCGCCTGTTCAAGTTGCTGGTAGATGATGTCAGTCTCTCGCTCAGCTTCACCTGCTAGCAGAGGACCTAGTTTAACGGGGTAGTTTTCTTTGATCACCCCTGCCAAGTCTCGCAGAAGTTGTTGGGCTCGAGTTCGGTCATACACAAAGTACTGACTAGAACCGTCGGGGCCCAACGGCCGAACGGTGTGGGTAGCGCTATCAATCACCAAAATAGCTTGTTCTTGGTGATCGCCGGACAAGTTTTCCAACCTCATTTGACAGGACTGACCGATGTTTGGCTGGTAACGGCCATCCGCTTGGGACTTAAAGACCAGCTCAAACAGTTGTTGGACCTGACTCTGCCGCAGCCCATACAGCTCAGCTTGATCGAGGGCCTGTTGGCAGTGGCCACAGCCAATCCGGCGGTGATCACCGCTGCCGTTATTTATCCCGTAAGGATGGACGTGGTGGTCAGTGTGCCAACAGAACGGCCGGTCTCTCCTCCGACAGAGTAACCCAACCGCTCGCCAAGCTTGATCGGCCGACAGGGACAGACCGGCGCCCAAACCCGCTAGGCACAAACCTAAGTCTCCACCGGCTAGCGACAGCGCCCCTTGAGACTGGTCGGCGCGGTAGCGGCCGTCAACACACTTGGTGGCCGAGTTCTCTGCCTTGATAAGGCTACGCTCAACGTGACAACGAACCCGAGCCAGCCCCTGTTCAGAATTCTGAGAGTGTTTTGGCCGGACAAATTGACCAAGTTCACCAGCGTCACCGTTCACAAGACCCCCTACCCCACTCACGGAACTGCTGCTACTCGCTGGGCGTGTAACCCAACTTGTAAAGGACTTGTCGGTTCTTGTCGACAGTTTTGGTGTCGAGCTCGCCCGCCTCCTCAAAAGCGAACGCCAGCCGATTGTCGCCGGCGATGCTCTGGTAAAAATTAACTTGGACTTGCAAGGCCTCTTTAGCCTCCGTGGGCTTAAGACTGCTTACCCACTCGGCAGACACCAGATACTGGCCCAAGTGATAGGTCTGCTCTCCACCACCTAAGGTAAAAGCAATCTTAGTAGCGATGTGAACCTCGCGCGGCCTAACCATGTGGCCCTTGATACCGTGCTTGAGCTCACGGGGATCAGCAAACGGCAGGTAACCGGCGTAGAGAAGTTCCTGCTGGTCTGCTAAGGCTTCGGTCTGCTGCTGGGCACTGGCATTGGTCTGCTCCCAAGTAGCCAACTCCAGCTGCTGTTTGATCCACAGATTTTCTTCGTTGGCGGCAATGCGGATATCTTTATCAAACAGCTTTTTGAGCGACGTGACAATCCGGGAAAAATGAGGAACTTTGAAACCGGCGCCGACCACGCCCAGTCGAGTTCCCTCGTTGATCTGGACGCCCTCGTCACCACAAGTAATTACGTAAGGCATGGTGTGGCCCAAAAATTAAAAAAGGTGGGCAGATGGGTCAAAAATGATACCAACTGTCACGTATTATACCACAATTCCAGGGGTAGACCGGAGCCGGGTGGCAACTTTCCGTGACCAACCCGGGCAACAGAGACCAATGCTGCGGTGGGCTAAGCTCGCCGGCCGGCTCAATCCTGGCCGGACTTAACCATGTGCTGGACCGAGTCGAGGTAATTAGACATTTCCTCTTCTACCTTCTGCCAGTCACCATCGGCTTCGCGGATAGCGTTGAACAGCAAGTCGGTATCGATTAGCACTTGGTCGTCGGTGACGATCATTCGTTGTTTAGCCATATATATAGTATACCCTACTTATACCCCACCGGCACCTGGGTGGTGACCGGACTAAGGCTCATACGACGCTGGTTGGGATCGACGTTCTCGACGGTGACTGTAATGTCATCACCGCGGCGGAAGCTTTCACTGCCAGTCAGCTTGCTGGAGTGGACTAAGCCGTCTACTCCCGGCTCGACGTTAACAAAGACACCAAAGCTTTCCATCCGAGTAACCTTACCTGTAAAAGTTGTGCCGATCGGGTAAGATTTATCAATCTCTTTCCAAGGATCGTCACTTAGCTGTTTGAGCGACAGGTTGAGCTTGCCGGTGTTGTCGTCGATGCCTAGTACCTTCACCTGGGTCCGGTTGCCAACGGTGTGATAGTCCTTAGGATCGTTGACTTTCTCCCAGGAGATCTCCGAGATGTGGATCAAGCCTTCAACGTTGCCGTAACTGGTGTCCGGGGTGTTTTTGGGCCCAACGGGTATTTCTACCGTCACAAATAAACCAAACGGCATCACCCCCGAGACCACCCCTGAATAAACGCCGCCCACCTCCACCGAGTCCAGCGCTTGTTCACGCTGGGCAATGGCGTCAGCCTCAGAAACGTGGCGTTCTGAGAAAATCAGCCGATTTTTTTCGCGGTCGACCTCAATGGCCTTGACCTCAACGGTTTCCCCTTTGAGCGTGCGCAGCTTGCCCATGTATTTTTTGCCGAACTGGCTGGACGGCACAAAACCGCGCATTCCATCGACGTACACTACCAAACCGCCTTTGTTGACCTCGATCCCCTTGGCTTGAAGCACCCTGCCTTCCTCGAGCGCTTCCTCAAAAAAGCCCCACCTGGAATCCATAGCCGCCTGCTTGAGAGACAGCATGATCTGTCCGCGGTCGGTCTCTGCCGAGACCACTATCGCTTCGATTTGGTCGCCCTCCTTGAGATCGGCGATGAAGTCTGAAGCAATGCTAAACTCGCGGTCCGCCACAACGCCTTCGGTCTTAGCGCCGATATCGACCAATAAGTGCTTTTTGCCTTTGGTGGTCACCCTGCCGGTGACTGACTCGCCTTTCTTGGGTACGATCAAGTTGTAGGAAGTTTGGGCGAGCAGCTCCTCCATCGAGGGCGTGGTGGTAGTTTTAGCTGTAGCTTGAGCCATGTAGCACCAGATCTCCTTTCGAAAGAATGGGTGAAAGTATACCATGCTTGAGGGAAAGTGGCTGGCGCAACTTGAGTTTGATCACTCATCCTCGGACCGTGGTGGTGTCACGTGCCGGACTGATCCTAAACATTAGGTTGGTAAAATATGAAAAAGTATGATACTTTAACTCCAGCATGCAGTTAAAAACGCCTTCTGTCGCCGACATTCGCCAAAAAACGGTACTGGTTAGGGTAGACTTCAACGTACCGCTCGAAAAGGATGGCGACGGCTGGCGAGTAGCCAACGAAGAAAAGATCACCACCTCACTGGAAACGATCGCTTTCCTAACCAAACACCAAGCCAAGGTACTGCTGATTTCTCACTTGGGGAGACCGGGCGGCAAGCCAGTCAAGAAGTTCAGTCTGGCCCAAATCTGCCGCCTGTTGGCTGAGATGATTGGCGCGCCGGTTGAGTTTTCCCCAAACACCGTCGGTCCTGAGGCAAACCAAGCGGTTGACCGGCTCCATCCCGGCGCGGTGTTGATACTGGAAAACACTCGCTTTCAGCCAGAGGAAGAGAGTAACGACGCCAGCTTCGCCAAAGAACTGGCCTCACTGGCCCAAGTTTACGTCAACGATGATTTTTCGACTGCCCATCGTCGGCACGCGTCTACTACCGGCGTGGCCGCTCACCTGCCCAGCTTCGCTGGCTTTCACTTCAGCAACGAACTAGACCAGCTCAGCTCGATGATCACCAATCCTAAGCGACCGCTGGTGATGGTGGTCGGCGGCAAAAAGATCTCCGACAAAGTCCAGGCGGTGATCAACCTGACTAAGCTGGCAGACGCGGTGCTGTTGGGTGGCGGCACAGCCAATAACTTTCTCAAAGCCGAGGGTTTTAAGATCTACAACTCGTTTGTAGAA
The DNA here is from genome assembly GCA_002772645.1 of Candidatus Pacebacteria bacterium CG10_big_fil_rev_8_21_14_0_10_56_10. Taxonomy (GTDB): domain Bacteria; phylum Patescibacteriota; class Microgenomatia; order UBA1400; family PJMF01; genus 1-14-0-10-56-10. The sequence goes on from PFDK01000025.1 coordinate 23,362, forward strand.
GATGCCCCACCGGACAAACAAAAACGGAAAGTAAACTACGTCAAAGTTGCCCAGGAGCTGATCGAGTCAACCAAACACGACCAGATCTTGGTTGACGGCTACATCCCCTTGCCTAAGATCATGATGCCGATCGACATGGTGGCTGCCAGTTCGCCGGACAGCACCACCACCGAGGTGATCGAGCTGATCAACAACAACCATCATCACACCAAGGGAGGCAGTGAACAGGGCAAGCACAGCCCCCACCGGCTGATGTTCCTGGACATCGGCCCCAAAACTGTCCGGTTGTACCAGGAGGTCATCGGCCAGGCCGGCAGTATTTTCTGGAACGGGCCGATGGGCGTGTTCGAGAAAAGCGCTTTTAGTCACGGCACCAAAGAGATCGCCCGCAGCATCGCCAAGTCGGCGGCCCAAACAATGGTGGGCGGCGGCGACACGCTGGCAGCGATCGCCAAGTTTAAGCTCAAAAATCGTTACGACCACGTGTCTGCCTCCGGTGGCGCTTCTTTAGAGTTCTTGTCAGGAGAAAAACTGCCGGCAGTGGAAGAGTTGTTGAAGTAAAAAGTAAAAAGCGAAATCAAGAACACACCATGGCCCCTAAAAAGCGATCTTCTCCAGGTAAAACCAGGTTGACCATCAGCTTGTCCAACACCACCCTGCGCAAGGTTGATCAAGCTATCGACGGCCAACAGCTGCGCAACCGCTCTCACGCCATCGAGTCACTGCTGGAGCGCAGTCTTAAACCTCAGATCTCGACAGCGGTGATCCTGGCCGGCGGACCGGCAACGGCGCCGATTGGCGACCGGGGGCGATCCACCGGCCCCAGCCCAGCGAGCACGCCCAAACCGCTGACTGTCCTTGATGATAAACCGCTGATCATCTACACCCTAGAGCACCTCAAACGTCACCAGGTCACCAAGGTAATCATCGCCACCGGCGCTACTGGGCACCAGCTCCAGGACGCGGTGGGCGGCGGCGAAAGGCTGGGCCTGTCAATCGAGTACGAGTACGAGGCCGAACCGCTCGGCACCGCCGGAGCTTTGCGCAGTCTCAAGAAGCGGCTGACAGACCAGCCGTTCTTCGTGCTGGCCGGTGACGTGCTGACCACCATCGACTTAACGGAGCTGGCCGAGTTCCACTTCCAGTACCGCGGCTTGGTGACGATGGCGGTCAAGCCCAGGGTCACCCAAGCCAGTTACGACAATGTCTACATCCAGGGCAACCGAGTGATCGATTTCCAGGCCAGTACCGCCGACCAGTCGGTGGGCATCATTAACGCCGGCGTCTACGTTTTCGAGCCGGCGGCGCTGGAGCTCATCCCCGACAAAACGCCGGCCATGCTGGAAAAGGATTTCTTTCCCCAAGTCAGCAAACAGCATCGGCTGCTGGGCTACCCTTTTCAAGGCATCTGGTTTGATATAGGCTCAGAGAGCAACTACCGGCAGGCCTTGGCCCGACTGCACCGCGACCGCCGCGACAGGAAAAAACGGGCCGCCGGTAAAACCGTCAAGTAAGCCAACTGCGGGACTGACGCCAAACTAACGCCAGACTGACAACTAGTAACAGTAATACACAGTAAAGTTACCCTCAAAGGAGATACCATGGCAACCGACATCGCCGCTATCCTGGGCAAAGACCATCAGGACTTGCTCAAGTTCAGCCGGCCCAAACTTTCCAAAAAACTGCTCAACTTGCCCGGGCCAGGTTTTGTGGACCGAGTGCTGTCGTTGTCGGACCGCTCGGTAGCAGTGCGCGACAGTCTCAAGCGGCTGTACGGTCACGGCCGGCTGGCCAGCAGCGGCTACCTGAGCATCCTGCCGCTCGACCAAGGCATCGAACACTCGGCGGGCGTGTCGTTCGCGCCCAACCCTGCCTACTTTGACCCGGTCAACATTGTCCAGCTGGCTATCGAAGGCGGCTGTAACGCCGTAGCTTCCACCTACGGAGTGCTGGCCATGGTCGCCAACGAGTACGCCGAGCAGATCCCGTTCATCGTCAAGCTCAACCACAACGAACTGCTCAGCTACCCCAACTCGTACGACCAAACGCTGTTCGCCTCTGCCCAGCAGGCCCACCAACTGGGCGCGGCCGGCGTAGGGGCCACTATTTACTTTGGCTCCCCAGAGTCAAGGCGGCAGATCCGCGAAATTAGCAAGGTGTTCGAGGAAGCCCATCAGCTGGGAATGTTCACGGTGCTGTGGTGCTATGTCCGCCACCAAGAGTTCAAGACCAGCGACGGCAACTTCGAGGTAGCTACCGACCTGACCGGCCAGGCCAACCACTTGGGAGTGACGATCGGCGCCGACATCATCAAGCAGAAAATGCCCGAGACCAACTACGGCTTTCGTCGGCTCAAGTTTGGCAAGTACTCGGACGCTATGTACGAAGACCTGATGAGCGACCACCCGATCGACGCCTGCCGCTATCAAGTGATGAACTGCTACGCCGGCCGGGCGGGCTTGATCAACTCGGGCGGCGCCAGCGGCGACAACGACCTTCAGCAAGCGGTGATGACGGCGGTGGTCAACAAGCGGGCCGGCGGCACCGGCCTGATCACCGGCCGCAAGGCTTTCATGAAGCCGATGAAAGAAGGGGTGAAGCTCCTCAACGCCGTCCAGGACGTCTACCTGGACGAGGCGGTGGCGGTGGCGTGAGCCTTTAAGTCGGCGCGGGCAGCTCGCACGTCACGCCCGAGCATTGCTCATGCCCAAGCATTACTCACGACCGAGCTACACCCAAGCTTAATTTTTTTTGCGATGCCTAAACTGGTTAACCTGACCGCCCACTTGCTCGAACAGCACGGCCACGACCCCACCAGCCGGGACCTGGCAGCCATCATCAACCAAGTTGTGTTTGCCAGCAAGCTGATCTCGCGCGACATCAACAAGGCCGGACTGGCTGACATTCTGGGCAGTACCGGCCAGTTCAACGTTCAGGCAGAAGAGGTCCAGAAGCTCGACGCCCACGCCAACCAGTTGCTGGTCGAGCTACTGTCCGGCTGGCCGCGAGTGCGGGCCATCGGCTCGGAAGAGATCGACGCCATCATCGATCTGCCAGAGCACAAAAACACTGGCTGTTACGTCATCATGCTCGATCCGCTGGACGGCTCGTCCAATATAGACGTTAACGTCAGCGTCGGTACTATCTTCAGTATTTTTAAGATCGAGCCTTGCGCGCGGCTGACCAAAAAACAGTATCTGCTGGGCGGTGACTGGGTGACCGCGGCCGGGTACGTGCTGTACGGCTCCAGTACTATGCTGGTGTTCAGCTCGGGCTACGGCGTGCACGGCTTTACCCTTGATCCTAGTATCGGTGAGTTTTTGCTGTCACATCCCCATCTGCGATTCCCCGACAAAAGTAGCGTCTACAGCATCAACGAGGCTTACAGTCCGCGCTGGAGCGAGGAACTGCGCGGCTACATCGACCAAGCCAAGACCGACCGGGACGTGACGGGGAAACCAAAAAAAGCCCGATACATCGGGTCTTTAGTGTCGGATTTTCACCGTAACCTGCTGACAGGCGGCGTCTACCTCTATCCTGGCGACGCGGCCGCTCCCCAAGGCAAGCTGCGGCTGATGTTTGAGGCTATTCCGATGGCTTTTTTGGCCCACCAAGCGGGCGGGCGGGCCAGTGACGGCCGGCGGCCGATCTTGGAGCTGCGGCCTCGGGAACTCCACCAGCGCACGCCGCTTTATATCGGCGACCGGCGCGAGATCGCCCATCTGGAGAAAGTGTTGGCAGGGGCTTAAGTGCCAGGCTTCTCTTCCGGCAAGTTCTTTGGCAAGTGCTCTCGAGCGTACTCCAGGGAAACCGCCGCTGCGGTGTTGCTTTGGCAATATTTTCTTGGCATATCTAAAAAAACTGGGTTAAGGGAAGTTTTGCGTTGGTTTTTTAGTCATTTTTCATTGATATTTCAATCAAATGTGCAATAATCAGCAC
>PFDK01000020.1:0-22989 GCA_002772645.1 Candidatus Pacebacteria bacterium CG10_big_fil_rev_8_21_14_0_10_56_10
CGACATCGGCCAGTTTATTTATCAGCCGCTGTTTACCTACTCGGAGGGGATGAAGCTGCGGTTGGGATTTAGCATCGCTATTCACGCGGATCCCAGCATTTTGTTGCTTGATGAAACTATCACCGCCGGTGACGAAAGGTTTCGCCACAAGTGTCTTAGAAAGATTAGGCAGTTGCTGCGCGCTGACAAAACTATTCTACTGGCTAGTCACTGGACCAGTTTTATGAACCAAAACTTTAAGAAGCAGCTGTTGGTACAAAAGGGCACCATCCACCAGCCTCCTCGATGATGAAAGCTTTAATTTTAGCCGCCGGCGAAAGCTTTCGTCTCCGACCGCGTTACGGCACTCACAAGTGTTTGATCAACGTCCATGGGCGTAGGATGATTGACTGGATTTTGACAGCGTGCCAAAAAGCCGGTATTTCTGAGGCGGTTGTTGTTACCGGCAAAAATCACTCGGAGTTAAGTGCGGCGGTTGGCGATGGTGACGACTACAACCTGAGAATTAGTTACCTTGTTGGTGGTGGTTACCAGACAGGTAATGGCACATCAGCGTACTCCGCTAGACACCTTTTACCAGCCGAGTTTATGCTACTGATGTCAGACCATATATTTGACCCCCAAACACTGATTGAAATGCAAATGATACCTCTGGAGAGCCGACAGTGCGTTCTAGCTGTTGACTACAAGTTGGGCAGCATTACTAATGAAGCCGACGCTACCAAAGTAGCTGTTGAGAAACAGAAAAGGCTTGTTCTTTCCATTGGTAAGGGATTGAGCAACTTCAACGGGTACGACACGGGAATGTTTAAGTGCTCACCATCGATATTTACTGTGCCCTGGCCTCTCAGATCAAAAAGCGCCGCTATGAACTAACTGACGCTATGAAAATGCTAACTGAAGAAAATCAATTAGTGGCACATAGTGTTAGGGAAAAGAAGTGGTTTGACCTGGACACGGATGAAGATATTGCTAAAGCACAACAATACCTAAGAATAGAAGAACGAAAATAGTAAATGACATTTCCAGGTAGCCGAAAACCGAGTGGATTGATAGTAATTACGTATGGGACATTCGATTTGCTTCATGTTGGGCACGTAAACTTACTAGCTAGAGCGAAAAGCATGGGAAGCAAGCTTGTTGTTGGATTATCGACAGACGATTTTAACGAAATAGAAAAAGGAAAAAAAACAATTGTTTCTTATCCTCAAAGAAAAAAAATATTACTTTCTACAAAATTCGTTGACTTAGTATTTCCTGAAAAAAGTTGGGATCAAAAGGTATCAGATATCAGGAAGTATAAAGCAAATATCTTTGTGATGGGAGATGATTGGAAAGGAGAGTTTGACTACTTACGAGAATACTGTAAGGTTCTGTACCTTGCTCGAACGAAAGGTGTATCCGTATCAAACATAATAATTCAGATTCAACAGATGAGAACGTAACAACTTTACAAATTTCTCATCTATAGCAGACTCAAAACGAAACGCTTGTTTTTGTCACCTCAAGTTCCCAGGCTAGAAAAAACTACATCAAATCTGCCATTTGGTTTTGTGTCTGCTATATACAGTTAAGAACAAATGTCGCCTCATTAAATACTTTCATGCTTCGCATGTCACTGTATTCAGAAACGAACACTTTGGTGGAATTTATGGCGCAGATCCGGTAACTTTCCAGCAGACCTACCTGGTTGAGGATCTTAATAAAAGGAGAGCAAAGTAAATAAATATTGGCTTGTGGGTAGCGCAAGTACAGTTGTGTTTCAACTTGCTCGTAGTAAGGTAAGACAATAACTAGGTTTTGGCCTTTTTTACCAAAATAAGAGAGCAGTATTCCTAATAAATTTTTTTTGACAGCACTATTAAGTTTAGCTACCAGTGATAGCCGTTGAAGGGGAAATATATTATGTAGGTAGAGGGCATGACTAACTCCGGACAACTTTTCTGAGCTGGTAATTACTCGGGTCAATGATCTATCAGAAACAATAACCACTGTATAGCTGGATAGCTTGATGCCTACTTCTTGGGTGAGCCAGCTAAAGTAACTGTTTGTCAATGCTTTGGCAATGTGGTTGGGAAGCAGTAAGAACAGTTGGTGAGGCATATTTTTATGGACCGTTACAGCTTTTTTAAGATGTTTTTCCAGATGCGCCGTGAAGCTTTGCCATCCGGAAGATGCCACCACAGCTCTTTTATTTTTCTGTACGACCCATTGGCTGAAAAATTATCGACCGCTTTATTAATTAGTTTGGCGTTTTGGCGTACGTTTTCATCCAGTATTGTGGATACTGACAAAATAGTTTTCAATTGGGGCCAGAGTTTGATATTAGGTTGGGGTACGAAGAGTGGCTTATTGGCTAGGAAGCTTTCCAGCATCAGACTTGACGGGTCAGAAATTATGCCAGCAGCTTGTCTGAATAGATCGGCAGAGTAAGCGTTACAGTACACTCGGTGACGCCATGGAGCATTGCTGAATAGGTGATAGGTATGGGGATGAAGTTTTATCACTAACTCGAATCCGGCCTTGCGACAAGCTTCAACCAAGTTGTCAACTCTTCTCAGTGGTTCGGAAAGCTTGTTATCGTAAATATCGATGTGGGAAACTGTGTTGCAGTACACCAAAAAAGGCTTGTCAGTTGGCCTGGGGAAAATGTACGGCAGCGAGTAGAAATCAGACTTACTGGCACCGGTGATTACGCTTTTAGATTGTAAAGACTTTGATATTGCTTGACTGTAGTATTTTTTTCCCGGAAAAAATATTGAGCTCAGCAAACGGTGTCTTTCGGGAAATAGGTCAAACGCAGAAATTTTTTTTAAGGAATTGCCGTACTCATGTAAGAAAATTGGTTGGTGCTGGGACAACTGTTTGTAAAATTGGTACGACCCTGTTCTTATGGAACTGAGTACCAAGCCATCTGTTTGACTTGATAACAGTATTTCCTGCCAGTTTTGTCCTACCACCACTACCTCAACACCAGGTTTGTGCAAACTTTGTTGAGCGTAGGGTAAGAAGAACTTGTTTAGTTTATTTTTAACTACCTGGGCGTTTACGGAGTGAAGAAGAGAGTTGGAAAAGTAAGAGTACTTAAATCCGAGTTGTTTAACAGACACAATTGCGTCGAGAAATTCCGAGTAAAGTTTTCCAATTGGCGATTGGATGTACCAAGTGATGTAAACATTGCTGGGCTTGAAGTAGGCTAACGCTGCCAGGGTGGGGGTAGCCACGCCATTAAAGGAGTAAAAAACAATCTTTTTCATGTTTGCTACCTCTTGTAAAGAGGGTGGTCACTAACGATATCGGAAATAGCGATAATTTTGTTTCGCCAACTATTTTGAAGCGCAAGTTGACGCTGTCTCCTGGCGTACTTTTTTGGCCATGGCTGCATTAATAACTGAGAAATATGACGCTCCCATTCTCTTACTGTTGTGCCGACTTTAACGAAGTTAGGAAACTGGTTGAGTTCTTTAATCGGAGTGGTAATAACCGGCTTGCCCATGTAGAAGTACTCAAAGAGTTTCATCGGGTAACTATACTTGTTGAACAGTAGGTTGCTATTGTAAGGAATTATAGACACGCCAAACGCATCGATAGTGGCAGGGATCTCGTCCTTGTTACTGGTTGACCCGTGAGTAACATTGGTAAGTTTCAGCAAGGCATCAATATTTTTTCTTTGGTTGCTACGGTAATCTGCGACAGGGCCCCAGAGAGTGAACTCCCACTGCGGGTTACGCTCAATAAGTTTGGTAAGAAGATGGTAATCAAGTCTAAAGTTAATGCCGCCCACGTAGCCAATGTTTAGTCGCTTCGTTTTCGGCTTTGCCCTCTTTCTTTTCTCAGAGTATCTCACAAAACTGTCCAACCTAAATCCCTGAGGCACTAACCTAATGTCACTCCTTTGTTTGGAGTGAAGTGAAAAAAGTACTTTTGAGTTAACAACAACTATGTCAGCTGCTTTAATGAGCTTTACCTCGCTGTGTTTAACTGATGATGACAGGGCGTGATAGTCGGTACAGTCATAAAGAGTAACGTCAAACAAAGACGAAAAGTAATCAACAAAGTCAAAGTCGTACGGATGAAAAATCCAGAGAATTTTTTTATGAATCTTTTTGTTGTTGCTCAGTAACAAAACAAGGTGTATCAAAGCATGGTCTAGTAACAGAGTAATTTGTTTCAAGAAGCGAGTGTTTCGGTACCCAAACAACACGCCGGAATGGTACCGAAGGACACCCGTTTTGGTGACCTGCCACATTGGTAGTAGAGATTTAAAAAAATGCCAAGATAGCTGGGCCGGAGCTCGGCTGGGCAAAATGTACTGGACAACGGTGTTGTCTCGGGCTAACTCACTGGCTGTTTGTTCTTGAACGTCGGTGGTAATCTCTTTGAGAAAAGACGGGATAACGATCAGATCGTCTTTCATCTTACGATTTCTCAATTTGTTCGCTCCAGATGAACATCGCTTTCTTTAACTCTGGAAAGTAAGAGTCGTAAGATTTAAGTTGATGGGCCAGCTCGGCGTACATGCCTGATGGCTGAGCGGCAGTCGTGCTTTTGAAGCCAAGCGGGAAGATGTCGGCCCACACCTGTTCATTTGACTCAACACCGTTACTCTCTTTGATAAGATTGTGGAAAGGATTTGAAGCCTTCTCGTGCCGGACAAACGGCGCCCCGTTAATGGCCGCCCAGCCCACCGCGTCCATTACCTTTTTGGCGAAAATACCGCACCAAATGTCGTCAAAGCGGTCATAGCCCCACTTATTACCGTTTTTGTCCTCTCCCATCAACGGGAAGTACATCAGCGGCGTCAGCTCACGGCGGAACGCCAAGTTCATACTGCACATTGGAAAGAAGGCACCGTGGGGAATAATTTGGAGAAAGTGCTCGGCAAACTCGGCCCGAAAGTTGAGGTGTTGAAGATGAGTGGCTCCGTCGTGATCCATCACGTGCGTCCACAAGCCATGGCTGAGCATCACCGGCGCCTCGTCGCGGTTAAGGTAGGGCATGCCGCGGGTGTACAGGTGGCGGGCGTCCGGATAGGTGTTAACCCAGTGCTTGGGGACGGACAGCCGTAGATTGCGCAGGTGCAGGTCGATCAATGGGTGGTTTTTAACTGGGTAGCAGTCGTCATCAAGGGTGATGATGACCTCTGCGCCCAGCCGGTAGGCTTTGAGGAAGCCATAGCTGCGGATGGCTGAGTTGCGACGGGAAATGATCCAGCCATCATCACCCAGGTCGGCATCGATTTCCTGCCACGAGTAGTGGTAGGTTTTTTTGCCGACCTTGGGGATTTTGACCGATTTTTTGGGTTGGTCCTCACAGATGACGATGGTGACATCGCGGAACTGGTCAGCCCAGTTGTTGAGAAATTCAACGTCGCGGATGGTAGGGATGACCACGAAGACTTCTGGGTGCTTGGGGAGAGGTTTAACGGCGTTACTGGTGCTACCCGCGGTGCTGGGAATCATATCGTTGGATGATACCACTGATGGCCTCAACTTTGCGTTGCCAGCTGTTGGCGATGGCCAGTTGGCGCTGGCGTTTTTGGAGTTTACTCGGCCAGGGTTTGGCAAGCAGTTGTTCAATGTGCCGCTGCCAATCCCGGGCGGTGGCACCGATCTTGATAAACTCGGCAAACTCGGGACGGGTCAGTTCTTCAATCGGTGTTGATACCACTGGCTTGCCCATGTAAAAGTACTCGAACAGCTTCATCGGGTAGCAGTAGCGGTTGAAGTCGAGTGATACGTTGTATGGGATCATACAAATGTCAAATTGTTCGATAATTGACGGAAGAGCTGTTCTAGGTTGAGAAGAAATATGAATCAGGTTTGGCAACTTAATTAACAACTTGCGAACTTCAACTAACCGATCAGGTCTATCCACGTTTCCCTCAAGCTGGATAGGACCAACCAGTAGAAACTGCCATAAAGGGTTACTGGAGGCTAGGTCATTAAGTAACTTATAATCGAATCTATCAGAAATTCTTCCCACAAAACCGATAGTGGGATAGTTCTTTTGCCATTGAGGCTGTGATAGCTCTTGTTTCTTACCAGATTGAGAGACAAAGCTACACAGCGCGAATCCTTGCGGAACGACCTCGATTGACGCCGATCTGTGTAACTGTTGGTACCTAGATCGCATGGCGTGAGATATGGTAGTCACGACATCGGCTTGCTGGAGAAGTTTGGTTTTTGCTTTGGCAAGACGTTGTCGTTTGGTGTTGTCTGAAGAAGACTGTTCGTCGAATATGTCATATAAGAAAACGCAGTTAGGAAGTAATCTAAAAAGTTGGACAAGGTAACTATATTGGGGGAAGCTGATCCAGAGAATATTGCGCTTGCTTCGTTGAAAAGTAGGATAAAGAAGCATAAAAAGCAGCACCGCGCTTATTACTATATTTAAGTTTTTAAGCAACTCGTCAAGTTGTCTACTTAGTTTGAGCGAGATTTTGATGATCAGATCTGGAATCACTAAAGCCTGGTTAAATACCAGTACTTGTTGCCTATGATGAAATGGTGACCGGTGAAAAATTAACCGCTTCATGAGCTTGAGAACTGAAATTTTACTATCCGGTTCAAAAATAATGACTTTGTTTTTGCTCGATAGGATTCGTACAGTTTGGCCAACTGCGTCGCAGACGAGTCCAGGTTTTTCGATACTAATAATAAGTATCAAGTAGTTAGTTAGCATAATGGCAACAAGCTACGATCAATTTTTAGAACTGCAAATGCAGTTTTTTAACTGAGGTAGCAACGACACTTCCAAATGCTCTACTGATGGAGCGATACGTTTGCTTGGTGGCAGAGCTGCTTGATAACAAAGTCCATAGCACCGCTTGGTATTCGGATTCATCTCTAATTTGCCAATTTCGTAACCCAATGTCAAGTTTGACGGGTTGAGAAAAGAACATTAATGCCATTCCAATCGGGTAGGTGACGCGCACCTTGCTTTTTGTATCAGTCCAACGAAGGAGCAACTTGAGCACTCGCTGTTGACCTCGAGCCATCCATAGTTTTTTAAACCCCAGTTTAACCGCTAAAAACTGACCAACATATAAGAGGCTTCCTGCGAATTTGTAAGCCAGCAAAGGCGAGTACTTGATGGTTAGATGGTCTGTGGGAGTAGTTTGAGCAGAGTACGAATGCCTGGCACCTATGTGCCGACCCCTAATCTCGATTTCATCACTCAATCGAGAAACTAAATTTACCTTCTGATCATTTAGCGGGTTATCGGCGTTGTAGTAACTTAAAGGTATAGACAAAACGGTGTAATTACTTCCCGCATGTTCCAAGAGAGGGTAAAGTATTGCTTGGTCTTCACAAAACCGTAGCCACTTTCCCTGGCTGTCGGTAAATGAGTGCTTGGGCAGATCTAGGAAAACTCCAGCTCGCCAACTCTTTAAATGGAATGGTCTAAAAAAACTTTGGCGAAATGACTTGTCTTGTTCGACATTTTTGGGATAACGGTGATTCCTAATTTTGTCAAATGTGCTGAAAGATTTCCGATGATTAGTTGAGTTGGGATTAAACAGGTAACAGTCGCCGTACGTCAATTGACAGTTAGGATTTGAGTATGTTGAGTCTAAAATGGCCAGCACGTCTGTTCTGGCCAACCAGTCGTCGCCATCAAGGCTGATCACTACTGAGTTAGGGTTGGTTATGTACGATCGAGCGTGGTAAGCATTTTGAACGGCAAACCTTCTTTTTTTGTTAAAAACTACGACGTGATGTTGTAGCTTGTCTCTTATGTACTGTTTTTGCCGCTGATTGTACGAAGAATAGTCGTCGATGAAAATAATTGTGTAGTTATTCATGTCTTGTGCTAGTATCGAGTCGATACATATATCAAAGTAGTCCCACGCCTGGTATGACCGTACTAGAAAGTAGTACCATTGCTCTGTGCTGTCGCTAACGTTTTTTGACGAAGTCACCGGCGAACTGCTGGAAGTGGGCATATGGGTACTCATTTTACTTGCTTTGAGTGCTCTCAGCTTTTCTTTTCAGCTTTTTTTCATCGGAGTAGTTATTACGTTGTTACTAATGACTTTGGCATTCTCCAGAAGCTTGCTCGAAAATGTTCTGCTGCTGAGTATTGGCACCATGATATTTTATTTGCCTGGAAAGTACTATACCTTCCAAGTAGCTTCAAGCGATCAGTACTGGTTTCCACAACTTAATTTTGGCTTGTTTGAGTCCTACGGACTTAACTCCGCGGACATTTTGTCGGTGTGGGTGATGATTCTGTCGATAGGAACATTAGTTTTTAATTGGAACTTAATTATAACCAGGTTTACGTCCTTAGGTTCGGGCACTCAAAAGGCGGTTGTTTGGGGCGTGGCCAGTTTTGTTACGTGGATACTCTACATATTTTGGGCATTTCTATCCGCCAATCAGATTTCGTTCAACTCGGTTTTCTCAGGCATGTTGCTTATTCAGCAACTCAAAATGCCGGTAGTTTTTGGGAGCCTGTTCTTGTTACTAGTCAAACATAGTTCTCTGCCTGCTACGCTTAAACACCTGGTGACTGCCATGATTTTCTTTGAGGTAATCATTGGTTTGACGCAAGCAGTTCAAATTACCACCATAACTACCCAAACAAACCAGCAACTGCCACTGGAAGAAAGCATGTTGATTCGCCGACCAACCGGGACGTTTTTTCACTCCAACCAGTACGCGTTCGTACTGCTGTTGTTGCTGCTAGTGTCTATTAATACTGACAATACTTCATGGAGAGTGCCAACTTTGTTACTGGCTGTTTTCGGCATCGTTTTATCACAAAGCAGAGTAGTCTGGTTACTATTGGTAGTCTGGATAGGTTTGGAGTTTTGGAGATGGAGGTGGCACGGCACGCCGTTGTTCAAAGAAGTTTTGGAGTGGTTGGTGCAAAGGCCCAGACTATCAGCATACTTGGCCGCGTCTGTAGTGGCTGCTACTATCATTGTTATTCCCAGGTTAGTGGGCAGCATCCATTTTTTTAGTGAGTTTGGAGGAGGCACACTGCGCTTGCAGATGTTGAAAGAAGGATTACTGGTACTGCAGCAGGCTCCACTACTCGGATTTGGTCTGGGAACGAATGTTTACCAGATGTTTAAACTTTTTCCTGATGGATACATCAGTTTCTTTCCTTTCGCCATTCATAACGCTTTTCTTCAGAATAGCATCGAGGTAGGGGTAGTGGGCATGCTACTGTTTTTTTTGCCTGTTTACTTCTTGCTCAGGCAAAGTAGTTTGTTTGGTCCATCGTTTTACTCGTGGTTTGCCGCTATGAGTATACTGGGATATTATAGCTTCCACCCAGCCAGTGGTCACTTTGAGTATGGTTTTGTAGGTCTGGTATTAATGACCTGTTGGTTGAGGCTCGCCTATGACAAAGAAATCAAGTAACTTCCCAACCCGGGGTTCAGTTAAGTTAACTCACCTGCCCGTTCTACAAAATATCATTTCGACTCTCAAACCTGTTGACCTGGTATTCATCGGATTTCTCCTCTTAATTCCTCTGGTAATTTTCTTGTTATTTAAAAGATCGGTACAGGAAATAGTCGTCAGGGTTGAGGTCACCGGTGAGAATGTTTTTTCAGAACCAACTAGGCCAAACATTGAGTACGCAGATAGTTTTCAGGTAGGCGATGTGATTACTAATCAGCTCGGTCAAAATGTAGCGGAGATACTTGACGTAACAAGCTATAGAATTACTCAAGACCGGCGAGTAGTATTTCTTGACGTCCGTTTGAGAACGCTGTTTGATCCGAGAAAACAGCAGTATTTTTACCAAGGCAAACCGGTTATTTTTTCGGAATTTATGGAACTAGACTTTCGCAAGGCAAAGCTTCGGGGAAGAATCGTTGACTTTCCTGGTTTTAGAGATGAAGATGCTCCTCAAGGTATAATGAGAGTACGGGCTCAGCTACGCTGGGAGAATAGGCAATTTTCCGATGTGTATGGAGTGCCGAAATTTATTGCAGACAGCATCCAGGCGGGTGACGTTATCCGTGACAACCGTGGTCAGCCGTTGCTGAAAATTATTGAGGTAGAAACAAACCCGGCCAAACGGACAGTATTTACGGAGAGTGGTGTTCCCAGGATAGTTCAAGACCCCGAACTCAAAGATGTATTTTACACAGTTGATATTGCCACCAAAGAGTACAATGGTACGCCGTACATGTTTGACTACTTTACTATTTCAGTAGGTGACACTATTCCTATCAACAAGGATCATGTCAGCATTTTTCCGGTTGTTACAGAAATAGTTGAGTACAAAACTGGTAAGACGCTTGAATAGTTTCCCAGGCTTAGAGAACTCACCTGCTTTGGTACAGTCGTTCTAGCGAGCTTGCTACGTTCATCCAAGACATCAGGCCTGCTAGTTTAAGAGCATTTTTACTTTTACTGTTAATTTGGCGTTTATCTTTGCCAACCGTTTCTAGTAACTGGGCGAACTTACGGGGGCTTTCGGATGCCGTCCAGCCTATATCGTACTTGGCAAGCAGTCTTTTTACTTCTCCGGTTGGGTTAGCGACAATTGGTTTACCCGCGGCTAGATAGTCGCCAAGCTTGTTAGGGTATCTACCTCGGTTGATCTCAAGGTTTCGGTAAGGTAGGAGAGCTACGTCGGCGGCGGAAAGCCAAGCACTTAAGTTCGTCCTGGAGACAACTCCGGGATGAACGATTCTATCGTAAATGGGGTGTGGTCTAGCTGGTAGCTGACAGTAAAAGTCATCGAGGAACGGGCCGAGCATCATCAGCTTAAAGGAAACATGATGGAGATGGACTTGAAGTAAGATTTGAGATAAAAAGTCCGCGTCGTATGTACCGACGTAGAGAAAACACCCTAGGAAGTCGTTCCTGTTTAGCTTCAGTTGTTGTCTTGCCTCTAGCTTCGGCAAGGGTTTAATCAGGTCGGTATCAGCCCCTACTGGCAGAAAGTAAATATTTTTACTACCTTGGCGCCAAAACCTTGATTTTTTGATTAGATAATGGCTGATTGCTGTTATATTTGGACAATGGGTGATGACCCATTTTTCTAGATGCGTATCAAGTGATGACGTCAGCCATCTGAGAAATCCGTACCTGCGATCCGCGATGCCTCCCTTCCCCCATAAATCAGCCCAATCAGTCCACCACTCAACGTGGTTGGTTTTTGAAACTAACCATGCTGAAATGGAAGAAGCTGGGCGGTGGTTAAAACTGTGAAGAATATCTTTGTCCTGTAAAAGTAGGTAAACGGAACGGAAAATCATATCGAAAATGTCGTATCCGCCGTGCCGAAACCTCCGGGGCATGAGACCAATTGACTCGACGACTTTAACATGATCGAGTGAGTGAAAACGAGGAACCATGCTTGGTTTTTTTGCACTGGTAATCAGGGTTACCTGGTGTCCTCGCCGAGCCAAACTTTTCGCTAACGAAAAAGATCTTAGATAGCTACCACCTATTTGCTTGGCTTCGTAAGTCGAAAAAAAAATATTCATACATCGTCACTGGTAACGATCAGGCGCGACATCTTAGAAGTTCAGTTTCTTTTTTTGTTTGAATGGTTGTCGGTAGTACCAGCTGAAATCGTTCTCTGAAAAATAAATTGTTTTACTTAAACCAAGACAGTGAGCAACTACCGCCACCAGCCTCCATAACCCTTTAGCAGGTAGTCCCAACCACCGTGGCCAAACTGCGCCAATTTCTTGATAGTAAGCATGATGACGGTCGTTATTTTTTTGTTGTGGAGTAATTCGGTAGGCTGCCAAAGGTGTTTGTAGTAGCACCGGATCTTCGTACTTGGCGAACTCTTGCCAAAGTTTCAAGTCCATAGAGTATTCAACGTTGGCGAGTTTGCCGCCAGCTTTTTGCCATAAATTTCTTCTCCAGAAAGTTCCCTCCTGCATAATGAAGCCGAGCAACTTTCTGATATACCAACCATTTCTGATAAACGTTGGCACGTACAAAGGAGGCTGTGCCAAGTATAGCTGGTAGCCATGGTGATTTATTGTAGCAGGTAAACTGGTTAACCAATTTACAGTCCCTAGTTGTGCAAATATTTTCCCAACTAGTATTAAGGCTCCAGGTCTTAATACATCGTCGCTGTTGAGCCAGCCCATCACTTCTCCGGAGCTCCTGGAAAAACCTTTATTGATCGCATCGTATTGGCCTTTATCGGGCTCAACAGCCCAGTACGACAGCTTATCTTGGTATTTGCTGATTATTTTTTGACTTTGGTCTGTTGAACCACCGTCAATAATGATGTATTCAAGTTTTGGGTAATTTTGAGATAGAATTGATTGAATTGTGTCTTCTAAGTAACTACCTTGATTGAAAGAAGGAGTGACGATGGATATTTTTGGTAACTTGTCTTTTTTCATCAGTCTATATTATAGCTCTTAGCAGATATACAATGGGGTGAAGCTAAGACCGACTTAATTATAGAAAGCAATCGTATGCCAACAGCAATTGTGACTGGCGCCGGTGGTTTTATCGGATCGCACTTGGTTAAGTACCTCAAAAATAAAGGATACTACGTGATTGGTATCGATCTCAAAAAGACACGCTACTCTCAAACCAGGGCTGACAAATTCTTTCTGGCCGATCTTCGTAATGATCGCCAGGCAACCAAATATATTGTGGCCGCCGACGAGCTCTACATGTTAGCAGCTGATATGGGTGGAGTTGGATACATCAACACGATGCGTGCTGAAATCATTCACAATAATGCATCAATAAACTTAAACTCCATCCGCGCCGCACATCATAGCGGGATTGACAAAGTTTTCTTTGCTTCAACCGCTTGCGTTTACCCTGAGTTCAAGCAAGAAACTTCGGATACTATCGCACTTAAAGAAGATGACGCTCTACCTGCGCAACCAGATACACCTTATGGCTGGGAGAAATTATTTACGGAGCAAGTGCTCCGTTCATATGCTCTAGATCATGGTTTGAAAGTTCGGATTGCTCGGCTCCACAACATCTACGGTCCTGAAAGCACATTTCAAGGTGGTAGGGAGAAAGCACCGGCGGCTTTATGCCGCAAAGTTGCTCTGGCCAGTGATGGCGAAAGTATCGAAATTTGGGGTGATGGTCAACAAACCAGGTCATACTGTCATATTGATGACTGTTGCCAAGGTATCTTTAAGATAATGCAGTCAAACTATGACCAACCCTTAAACTTAGGCTCAAGTGAACTTATCTCGGTTAATGACTTAGTTGATCTCATCGCAGAGGTTGCCGGTAAAAAGGTGGTCAAGAAGCACAATCTGAATAAACCGCAAGGAGTGCGTGGCAGAAATTCGGATAACACCAGGCTTAAAGAATCACTGGGCTGGTCGCCAACCACTACCCTAAAACAAGGAATTACCCCAACCTACTACTGGATAGCTAACCAAGTTCGTTGAGTCAGTGTCTGCTTGATCGACTTAACAACATCAGCTGTGACGGCGAATATTGGCAGCAAGTATTTTGAGAACGTACCTGGGAATGGTGATGGCGTAGCGCCGCCACAACCGCCTGGGCTCGGTAGCCAGTCGAAATGCCCACTCCATCCCAGACGATCTAATGATTGCGGGAGCCTGAACTTTTGTGCCGGTGATGAACTCAAACGCCGCACCCACCATAATAATTGTGGTGTCAGGTAGCTTTTGATGAAGGAGAATGCCGAGCTCAACTTGCAGAGGCGAGCTAAGGCCAATCCAGAGAATGTTGGGTTGTACTCGTTGCAGTTGGGAAGCATACCGCTCAGCTATATCACGCGCCATCAGTCCGAAAGGAGGAGCAGCTGACCAGCTCCAGTTAAGTTGAGGATTGATTTGAAGCAACTTATGCTTGAGAAGCTGTAGAGACCGGGAATCTGTCCCTAAAAAGGCTTGAGGCCGCTGTTGAGCGGCAGCACCTATGGCAGTCATCAACTCGGGGCCGTAGACGCGCTCAACTTGGCGGTTCGTTTTCCATCGGGACCACCAGACTAAGGGCATGCCGTCTGCAGTGATGATGTCGAGTTGTTGATAGGTGCTGAGCAGTTGGGGGACAGAACCGACCATAGCTAGGTCGTGAAGAGAAGCCGGTAGAACTGTCACGCCACCCTGTGACGCAGCTTGATTGATTTGGGTCACCACCTGCGCAAAACTGCCGATTGTAAAGGTTAGTCGATCAATGTTTAGCAACATACTAAGTCTGTGTTCACCTAGGCCAGATGCTATCATGATCGCATGGCTTCGGTCTCGATAAAACAGTTAGTTTTTACCCTGGGACTGTTGGCGGCATTGTTGCTCCTCCTTTTTTTTGGGGACTCTTTCCTGGGTTGGTACGTGGTTGGCGCTATTGGCTTGCTGAGTTTTTGGCAGGCGATTGCCCAAGACCGCCGTTACTTTTTGTCAGCTAAAGATACCAAGCGCCTAGTCGGGCTGTGGTTGGTATTTGTGGCGGCGATGGCGATGGCGGCCTTGTTCACCCACAGTGTGCCGCTGACGCTTACCCAGCTTATCTACTATGGCATTGGACTGTCCATTTTTTGGTTGGTACTAACGGTTCCCTTCACCGCAGTTAATACCGAACTGCTCGAATTGGGGCTGGTAATCATGGGGGTGACACTCACCGTGGTCAGCTTCGTATTTTTTGCTAACCCGGCATTAGCCAGTCTACTGCCTGGGCTGAACGTACTCTACGCCTCTTTTGGGCATAACCACCTAGCGGCCGTGTTGCTGTTACTGATACCTATCGCTTGGCGGCAGGCTATTAATAATGCGGGCCGCGGCAAATCTAGTTGGGCCGCGGTGGTGGTTTTGTACCTTGGCTTGTTATCTAGCTTTGGTCGGGTAGCTACGGTAGTTGGGTTACTGCAGTTGGGATGGCTTACTTGGTTGGGCCGGAGACGTCTCGGGACTTTGCCGTGGTGGGTGCGCCGGGTGCTGTTACCTGGGGTAGCGGTGAGTTTTGTGCTAGTGATGGCGGCTATGGCTGGCTTTTCCACTGTCTCTTTGATCAATAGTGAGTTCAGCTGTCCCAGCGGTCGTTTTGAGCGACAACTTTGCAAACCGATCACCAGCGAAGCACGCTCCCTCTACTGGGGTCAGGCGTTAGCTGCTTTCCGAGATTTTCCGGTGACGGGATATGGTCCAGGCACGTTTGGTCTGATTAACACCCGCTACCGGCAAAATATCTATACCAATACTTCCTTTGCCCACAACGCTTTCTTTCAGGCATTTGCCGAGAGCGGCTTGCTGGGGGGAACCGCTTTCTTAATTTTGATGATCGGCTTGTGGTGGTGGGCCAGTCCTACCAAGCAGGCGCTTACTTCCGGTCGCTCAGCAAGTATGGGGTTGACTAAAGCACTCACAATTGGGGTGACGGCGATATACGTCAACGCATTGTTTGATTTTGACCTGAGTATACTGGGAACATTTGCGTTGAGTATGGTCCTGCTGGCTTTGTTGTGGCGGCAGCGACTGGTCAAGCGGCAAACTCGGCCGGCTGTTGGGACTTGGCTGGCGATGAGAGTTGTCAATGGGGTAGTTGGCTTAGGGCTGTTGATCGCGGCGATGACAAACATTGGTGTTAATACCTTGATCGGTCAAGGTAAAGTCAGTCAGGCTTTCGCGGTGGCGCCGTACTTCTCAAACCACCTGAAGTTATTTGAAGACAGTGACCAGCTTACTACTGACCAGCACCGGCAGCTTCGCCGGATCTACGCCGCCCACGTTTCAGTATGGCAGAGTGCTTTGGGCACCGCGGAACATGGGCTTGACGAAAACAGGGTCATCGAGTCAATTCTCAAACTCGACCCTTGGCAGAGCTTGTACTACAGCAACGTGGAGCGGTATCTGGACCAGGGTAAGCTCGAACTCGCGAAGACAAGTCTGGAAACAGAGCTGGCCCATCTCAGCCGCCAGCCGGAGCACGAGCAGTACGAGCTTAGGGAGAAGTTAGCTGAGCGATCGTTTAACCTGGCCGAAGCTTACTACGCCGTCAAAAAACTTGACCTAGCAGTACCTTGGTACCAACGCGGGTACGAACTTCATCCTTGGGTGTTCACCGAGCACCGGTTGAGCATCCTCGACCAAGAAATCATCTCGAGTGAAGACCGGCAGTTGTTGGCCGGTCTAGCTGGTGTTGACGGAGAACACTTTGGCCAATTTCGTGAAGAGCTGGCGGAGCTGTTAGCACAAGAAGCACTGCTTCAAGCAGAAGATCCGGTCCAAGACATCTCGCTCCAAGTGACCAGGATAGTGACGGTGGCGGACTGGTTTCGCTGGCAGGTGTGGCAGGAGTTGTCAATTTTTTTTGAGCAAGAGATTGGTGAGGCTTTGAGCCGTGGTGAGACCTCTATCGCTACTCAGCGAGCTGGGCAGTGGTACCTGGTTTGGCAAGCATTTGGCACTCATCAAGCAGATTTGCAGTTCGAACACAAAGAGCGGTTAGCCGAGTTGTTGATTGAAGAAGGCAACCGGATGGTGGTGGACCGACCGGACCAAACCGGGAAAATGTATCGGCGAGCAGCCAGAGTGGTTCCTTGGTCACTCAACAGCAATCAGTTGTGGTTTGAACGCCAGCTGGTGCCGGAGCTAACAGCGTCCGCAAGTATCAGCTACGCTCAAAGTAACAGCGACTTGGCTGGTGAACTGGTTGGTCATAAAGATCAACGGCACGCTCAGCAGCGTTTGAAGATGGTGCCGAAGTTGGTCGCTGTCGGCGAGTTCCAGTTGGCACGCCAAAGCGCGCAGTACTACTTTCCACATCGTTCGCAAACAGATCTGGAAACAAAGGTGTTAGCATCACTTCAGGATCTGGCCGATGACTTTTTAAAAACTGACAATGCGGACTTTGCTCAGCAAACAATCGCCATTATGTTGGTCATTAGGCCGGATGACTATTGGGTGCAAGCCCAGCAAGGCAATGTGCTGG
The DNA here is from genome assembly GCA_002772645.1 of Candidatus Pacebacteria bacterium CG10_big_fil_rev_8_21_14_0_10_56_10. Lineage (GTDB taxonomy): Bacteria > Patescibacteriota > Microgenomatia > UBA1400 > PJMF01 > 1-14-0-10-56-10. The sequence continues at coordinate 16,872 of PFDK01000020.1, forward strand.
TAGCGGCCGGGGAGTATGAACAGGCAAAGCAAGTGTTTGCAAAGTGTGAGGCCAAGTGGCAAGCTAGTAAGCCAGGTGCGTCCCACGATGACTGCGCCTACGGTCTGCAGGCGCTCAAAGAAGGTAAGCCTCAGCTAGAACGATACTGGCAGGTCAGCCAGATCATTCACGGAGAAGCTGTCTGGCAGGATTTTGTCGATGGCTGACAAGTCTGCTGTCTTAGAATGAAACTGGTTTAGAGTTGGCCAACTGAGTGGCGGAGAGTGAGAGCGATGGTGCGGATGTCGCTGAGCGGTCCACCGTTCACCACCGTCCGCTTGTCAAGTTCCAGCCACTGCCGCAAGCTGTGGTGCCGCTGCTCCGACACCGTCCAGTCGGAGAACAGGCCCGGCTTGACTTTAAAGCGGATGTTCCAGTTGGACTTGAGCCGGCGCGCCTCAGCCACCGGCAGCGGTCGCGGCCCAACCAAGCTCATTTCACCTTTGAGCACGTTGACGAGTTGCGGCAGTTCATCAAAACCGGTCTGTGACAGCCACTTGCCGATCCCCACGAACCGAGGGTCATCAAAAATCTTGAAGAAGGGCAGCGGTGCTTGGTTGAGGTGGTGCAGTTTGTGCCGCACTCGGTCCGCATCGGTCCGCATCGTCCGGAACTTATACAAAGTGAACGCCCGCCGCCGCCAGCCCGTCCGCCGCTGGCTGTAGATGATTGGCCGGCCGGCAGTGGCCAAAATAGCCAAACTGATCACGGCCAACAACGGCGCTAGCGCCAGCAACGCGCCGCCGCCGACCACCACGTCAAACAGTCGTTTCCGGCTCGAAAAGTGGTAGGGATGAGGCTCAACCATGAACCCAGATTATACCCAAGTGAACATCGATCGCCACTGGGGCGGGAGCGCGGAACTGGTATGAAACTGGTGGGGTGTTCGGGTGGTAGAACGGGAAGCGCCGCCTACTCCCGCCGCTCCAGCTGGGTAGCCAGCCAGTAGCTCCAGCCGCCGGCCACGATGAAGAACAGGCCGCCCCCTACCAGCGCCAAAGTGGCGCCGACCGCTCCGGAAACAGGCACGGCGCTGTCGGTGGCAGGCAAGGCGCTACGGGAGCCATCGGCGGTACCGGCCGAACCGGTGGCCGTGGCCGAACCGGTGCCCGTCCCACTGCCGTCATCCAGGGTGAAAGGATCACCGGAGCTAAACGGTGAGGGGCTAGGAGAAGTAGAAGTAGAAGTACTTGAGCTAGTGTCCGCCTGGGCCAACTGGCTGGAAGTGGCGCTCTCGTCCACCGTGAAGAACACCGTTTGGGTAATTTCCTCGCTGGTCTCGGGGTCAATGTAGCTGTAAGTGGCGCTGTGCTGGCCAGGTTCGAGCTCGGCGCCCAGCGCCGCCAAGTCTAGCGAAAAGTTGCCGCTGGAGTCCGAACTGACTTGCTGTTCGATAGTGTGACTGGAGTTGATCGTCACCGTCACCGGCACGTTGGCGGCGGCGTTACCTTTAATGATAGGTTGGGTGGACAGCACCGTTTGGGCCTCGGTAGACTGCAGGTCAACGGTCCGGTCGGCGTCACTGACAGTAGCGCTGGCAGTACTGGCGCTGGCTGGCTGGCTGGTGCCGGTGATGCCCTCTTCGAGCAGGTCTGCCAGGCTGTCCCCCTGCTGGCTGTCTTGGCCGGCTGTGCCCTCGGAATTGGCGGTATCCACCTCCAGATCGCCTAAACTGGTGTCGGAGCTAGTACTGGGAAAGTCGGGAGGAGAAACGCTGACGGTCTGATCACCATCGCCGGCAAGCTGATCATCAGCAGTAGGGCCATCCGAGGGAGCACCAGCACCACTACCCCCAGCACCACTACCCCGAGCACCGCTGGCCCCGGTCTGCCCAAAACTAATTGTCTCGACCGGCTGGGTGTCGCTGACCGGCACATTGATAGCGATGTTCTGACCGGGCCGCGAGCCGACGAACTGAATAGTGACTGCGTCGCTGTCACCCAAGTTGGCAAACGAGCCGTCACTGCCGCGGGCGTTGGACAGCGGCACCGCCCACGTCCCCGAGCTCTTGACTAACTGCGACAGCTCCTGCATGTCCGGCCCGGAAATGTAGACAATCGCCCCCTCGGCCGGCTGGCCGGTTTCATCAAGCAGGGTGCCAAAAGAGGTCCGGGCCGCACTGGGACTACCGCCGGCCGGGGCGGTAGTGATGCTGAACGGCTGACCGTTGTCGTCAAAGGTGTTGCCGTCGCCGGTACCAAGTTGGTAAAAGTAAGTAGTGTTGGGTTGGAGGCCTTGGACGGTAATGTGGTGGAGTAGGTACTCGCCGATACTGCCTGAAAGTTTGTCGCGGTCGTCGCTGGACTGGGCATCGAGCTTACCGGCACTCTGGCCGTACTTAAGGAACCCGGCCACCGGCGTGTCGGTGGCAAAGGTGACCGTGAAGCTATTGTTACTCAGGTTTGTCACTCGGACCTGCTTGGGCGTCGTTTCCGGGGTGGCCCGCGGCACGAACACACCGGGACCAGCGCCCAGGAACACCACTCCCAGAACCAGCGCCAGTATCAGCACAGTCAAGCCGATCAGCGTTGGGAACTGCCGCTGGAGAAACGACTTAGACGGAATTTTTCTCATACAAAACAAAGGGTGTGGGGCCACACCGCATAGCTTCACTCTAGATACTTACTCGAGGGAAATCAACGCAAAGAAAGATCGAATATACTGGATCGGAGTAGGTCGTTCCAGGCTAACACAAACCGGCCTATAACTCTAAAGAATGGGCACTGGGGCCGTCGAGATCAAGGATTCTGGACGATAAACTCTTATTTTGAGGCCCTGCAATATTGGCCGCTGGGCGCGAACTGCGCACTATTGGCTGCTTGGCTCGGACTGCTCAACACTGCTTGGCTGGGTAGCCTGGCCGCTGGGCGCGAACAAGGTAGCTTCTTCGCCGCCCGGCCGAATGGTCAGGATGGGAAAGTTAGCCAGCTCTTGTTGGCTGTAGTGGCGCTTAGCTTCAACTTCAAGCAGGACCTCAACCCTCAGATTGGGGTTGAGCTGTCGCGTCAGTTTGGCCAGTTCGGGGTCAAGCTCGTCAACCTGCTGGGAAGTAACCAAGCTGACCACGATCCAGACTGTCACCGTCACCAAAAAGAAAATGGCTACGAACAGCAGTTGCTGGCTGCGGCGCAGGTTAGTGAGTTGATGGCGGCTGTCGGTAGGCATGGCTTAATTAGGGTGGTTTGAGAAGTACGGCGCCGATAGCGTCACGATAGCATTGAGCGACCGGTCCCCTTGACTTACGTTAGAAGTGAACTGGACGGTGTCGACGACCAGCATCCGCCGATTATTGATAATGTCTTGGACGAACTCACGGATTGTTAGGTAGTCACCACTGATAGTGAAGGACAAGTTGTAGCTGGCCCGCTGGGGCTGATCGAGCTGATCGAGCTGGTCGAGCTGATCTGGTGACGGCGCGGCTGCGGCCCGATCTTGGGCCGCGGTGGTTTCATCCGCCAAGCTTTGTCCTGACAGGCCGGCAGCTTGGTCCTGCTCCGGTCTTGGTCCCAGGCCCGGGCCAAACCCGCTGGGCAGTTCGGTGACCTGCAGGTTGGAAATGGCTAACTGCCGGTCACTGGCAATTTTCTCAATAATTTTAGCGGTGGTAATGAAGTCCGGCTGACTGGGAATGGCTTGCTCCAGCACGAACAGCCGCCCTTGGAGATCAAGGAAAGCACTCTGGATACTGGACAGTGAAGCTACCTTTTGGCTGAGCTGACTATCGATCTCTGTTTTTTGGTCTATCTCGCGCAGCAGGTCAGAGATAGTCAGCAAGGTAGGCCGAATAGCAAACACAGCAAAGAAAATTACCGCTCCCACCGACAGAAAGAGCTCCAGTGACACCCGGGCTACTGGGTGGTCGTAAAACTGGGCTAAGGTGGTCTTGAGTTGGCGGCGATTGAGTGGCATGCTAAGCGTGTCCGCTAGAATGGCAGTCCTTCTTGACTGCCGGGTTGATCAAAGTTAGCCTCGGCCGAGACAAACTCCTTAGTGTCGGCCCGGATGACAAAACTGAAACCGGACTGCTGGGACTCTTCACCCGACTCTATCCGGTCAACCGAGACGTTAAAAAACGTGTCGACCAGTTGAATGTTGTTGATCAGCAGGTTGAGCGAGTTTTGCGTCAAAGTACTGCCTTCCAGCTCGATGCTCTCAGGTTTGATAGTCATCCGTTCCAGACCGGTATCGGGCGGAAAAATCCGGGTCAGCACCGGAAAAATCTCAGTGATGTTGCTTTGTTGGCTAAGCTGCTGGTACTCCTCAAGAACGCGCTGAGTGGCTCTGATCTCGGTCTCGAGGTTGCCGTAGCTGCCGATAATGGTTTTTTTCTGTTCGATGCTTCGGTTAAGGTCAGTCAGCTGGCGGTCCAGGCCGAACCTGGCCAAGAAAGTCAGGATCACGGCCAGTTGGGTAAAGATAACGATGTAGTGGCCGGCCGACAGCGCCCACTTGAGCGTCTTGCCCAAAAAAGTATCAAAAAAAGGATCCTTGGGCAGAAGATTAACGTCGTAGCTAACGGTAGATGGTGATTTAAACCACTTGGACAGGTCAGTCATAAGGCGACACTCTCACGCCTGGTCGCTGTACCATTGTACAAGAGGTGGGGAGCAACCGGCAACGCCTGGCCTTAAACTGGTGGCCGGTGGCCACGGCTGGCCCGATCTCACGCCGGTGGGCGGTAAGCTAAACGTCATCGGCGCCGTGGTAAGCTTCCACCACTACCTCGTCCGTTTCGGACAGCAGCTGGCGCCAGTTACCGAACTTATTAGCTAACTTGACGAACAGGTAGAGCTCTTTTATTTCGAACAGGGCCGCGAAGTAAATATAGACCAGCATGCCGATGGTGCCGGTGGTGACGGCCAGGCCTACCACCTCGATGGCCCGACTAGTGTTGAAGACCAGCTCATCAAAGATCCTGAAGGGCAGGTACAGAAAGACCGCCATCAGGAAGCTAGCCAGCACCATCTTGAACTGCGGCCACAACAGCGGCCGGCCCAGCAAGCCGGTGACGAGGCGGTTGAGCAGCAGTAAGAACAGGCCGAACTCGACGAACGCGGTGACGGTAGTAGCGATGGCGATGCCCAACACGCCGTACTGGAGGCCGAACACCAAGCCAGCCGACAGAGCAAAGTACAGGGCGGTATCGATCAAGGTAATGACCAGCGGTACTTTAGTGTTTTTAAGTGCGTAAAATGCTCGGATCATGACGTGGACCATTGCCTGGAGGACGATCGAAACAGACAGGATGCCGACCACTCGTCCGACCGTCAGCGTCATCTCCCAGGGGAAGTTGGCCGTCCCAAAAATAATCCTCACAAACGGGATACGCAGGACCAGGATCAGCACGGTGGCGGGCAGGGCCAGAAAAGCTACTTGGTTGAGCGACTGGACCAGCAGGTCACGGAAGTGGTTGATGTCGGTATCGGCGGCCTCCTTGGACAAGAAAGGTAGGGAAGCCTGGCCGATCGGTACGCCCACAAACCGGATAGGGATGGCCATCAGCAGCAGGCCGTAGCGAATGACCAAGAAGCTCAGACTGCCGATCGAAGTAGCGAAGAAACCCATCGCCAGGTTGCGTACTTCGCTCAGGCTCAAGGCCAGCACCCGGGGCGGGGCCAGCCGCAGGAACTGCTTAACACCGGGGAACTTGAGGTTAAAGCTGAAAGTGTACTTTAGGCCCAGCTTGCGGACCAGCGGTATCTGGACGATCATGTGAGCAAAGGCGCCCATCACCACCCCCACACCGGGAGCGTAGATACCTAGCCGGTCGGTCAACAGCACGGCGCCGGCCACAATGCCCAGGTTGTAGAGGATAGGCGAGATGGCCGGGATGATGAAGCGCTGGTAGGACTGAAGAATGCCGGTCATGAAGTTGGAGACGGCAAAAAAGAGCTGAGCAAACATCATCAGCCGCGTTAAGTTGGTGGCGATCTTGATCTGTTCTGCTGAGATAGCGCCACCGGTCCTTAGCTTGGTCAGCGGCTCGGCAAAGATCAGCACCAGCACCGTCACTACCAGGAACAGCACCAGCAGGACGTTGAGCACGATCGAGCCCATCCGGAACGCTTCGGCCTGACTG
>PFDK01000020.1:23069-48854 GCA_002772645.1 Candidatus Pacebacteria bacterium CG10_big_fil_rev_8_21_14_0_10_56_10
GCGAAACTGAGTAGGCTGGCAACGGCGATGACACTGGCCGCCGACATGATCGACGTCTGTTTCTTTTCCAGCCAGGAAGTGTTGGGCGCCAGCAGCCGAGCGAAGTTCCAGTTCATGTAGCTGCGCTCATTATAGTTGAAAGTTGAGATGGTAGGGAGGTGGGTTGACCGTGGGCCGTACCGGCACATACCAGGACGCAGGCCACGGCAGCCAGGACAGCCACGACAGCAAGACGAGCCGTGTCGAGACGAGCCGTTGCCAAGTTTACTCGATTTAGGTACAATAGCGCCTCTTACACTAGAGAAAACTATGCCAGTTTTAGCTAACGCCAAAAAAGCACTCCGGGCCAGCCGCCGCAAAGCGGCTATCAACCGGCGGACTCGCTCAAAGATGCGCACCAGCGTGGTTGAGTTCAAGGCCCAGCCGGATCAGACAAAACTGCCCAGTGCTTTCTCGGCTATCGATCGAGCGGCCAAACAGCGGATCATCCATCCCAACAAAGCGGCTCGTTTCAAGCGTCAGCTCAATCGACAGGCTAAGGCCAGCTGACGGCCGGCGCCCATGACGGCAACGCCTTCCCAGGACCAACAAACTATCCGACAGCGGACTACTTCCCAACACCAGCGACGCAACTTCGCCATTATTGCCCATATTGACCACGGCAAAACTACTTTGTTGGACAGAATGCTGGAAGCCACCGGCGCGGTGTCCGGCCGGGCAGTTCGCCAGCGGATCATGGACAGTAACCCCATTGAGCAAGAGCGTGGGGTAACCATTAAGCTGGCGCCGGTGACGATGACTTATCGGAACCATCAGTTGAACGTTATTGACACGCCTGGCCACGTTGATTTTCGCTACGAGGTCAGCCGGTCCCTGGCCGCCTGCGAAGGAGTAGTGCTGCTGATTGATGCTACCCAGGGTATCGAAGCCCAGACGCTGGCCCACTGGGAGCAAGCTGACCAGTTGGGTTTACGGGTCCTGCCGGTCTTGAACAAGGTTGACCTGCCGGCGGCCCGCGTTGAAGAAGTGATGCTGGAGGCGATGGACAGTTTTGGCTTTGGAGAAACCGAGTTCTTGATAATCTCAGCCAAGACCGGCCAAGGGGTGACGGCTTTGCTAGACGCCATCGTGGACCGCCTGCCGCCGCCTGATGGCGCTGAAGATGGGCCACTGCGGGCGCTGGTGGTGTCGTCGCGCTATGACCACCACCAGGGGGTGATCGCCTACGCGCGAGTAGTTGACGGCCAGCTGGACCACCAGCAGCTGCGGCTGCTGGCCAGTGACACCACCTTTAAGCCCGTTGAGCTGGGGTACTTTGCTCCCCAGCCCAAGTCGCTGGACCGGCTGTTGACCGGCCAGGTAGGCTACGTGGCCACCGGGCTAAAGGACAGCCGCCGCGTCAAGGTGGGCGACACTCTAACGACTGCTAAGCTGCCGGCCCAGCCGCTGACCGGCTACCGCGAGCCCACGCCGATGGTGTACATGGCGCTTTTCCCCAGCGACGCCGATGAGTTCTCCAAGCTAACCGAGTCCATAGGCCGGCTGGCGCTCCACGACCCGGCCCTCCAGTTCCACTCTCTCCACTCCCAAGCAATCGGCAACGGTCTACAGGTAGGCTTTCTGGGCGTATTTCATGCCGAGATAGTGATAGAGCGGCTACGGCGTGAGTTCGAGATGGAGCTAATCGCTACCGCTCCCACTGTGCCGTACCGAGCCAAGCTTGCCAACGGCCGGCAGCTGACCGTCACCACTCCGGCTGAACTGCCGGACCCCAGCCAGCTGGCCGAGGTCACCGAACCGGTAGTGACGGCCGGCATCATGACGCCGGACAGCTACGTTAGCGCTATCACCCAACTACTTCATCGCCACCGGGGAACCCTGACAGACAGCACCCCGCTGGGACAGCGCCTGCGGCTGACCACCCGGCTGCCGCTGGCAGAGCTGGTGGTCGATTTTTACGACGAGCTCAAGTCAGCGTCGTCCGGTTACGCCTCGCTTGATTACCGGGTGACTGGGTACCAGCCGGTAGAGCTCGTCAAGCTGACCGTGCTGATCAACAGGGAGCTTGTCGATGCCTTGGGCCAACTGGTGACGGCCGACCAGGCCGAAGCAGTGGGCCGGCGGTTGGTAGACAAGCTCAAGGAAGCCATACCCCGGCAGCTGTTTGAAGTTCCGGTCCAGGCCGCCGTGGGCGGCCAGATCGTTGCCCGAGCCACCATCAAAGCGTACCGCAAGGACGTTACGGCCAAGCTGTACGGCGGCGACGTCACCAGGCGGCAGAAACTGCTCAAGAAGCAGGCTCGGGGCAAGAAGCGGCTCAAACAACTGGGCCGGGTAGAGTTACCGCCAGAGGTTTTCCTGGCGGCGCTCAAACGGTAAGGGGTGGTAGCTGGGCGGAGAACCGCTGCTTCATCCACATCAACTCGGCGGTGGTTCATACCCCACTAAAGGCGCCATTCCTTTTGAGGACAGCCCCAGTTCAAGATATACTACCGGTATGCCGGACATTTTTAATGCCGACAACCACCAACTGGACAAGGATAAGAACGACGCCCCGGCAGCTGACGGTAGCGGCCCGCCGCGGTCCGGCCGGCCAACCGGCCAACCAGTCGCTTCGACTGAGACAGTGAAGTTCCCTCACCGTCACCACCATGATGAGGGAGGTGGGCCGCCCCACCCCCACCGCCACGTCGACGAGTACTCGGAAGTGATGCGCCATGAGGTTGCCTCGGCCAATCCGCTGGCAGCGTTCCAGCCCAAACCGGTGGCGGTGTTTTTCAGTACCCAAGTAGAGGGTGAGCAAGTTTTACTGCTGCTTCGAAAAAGCTTGGTGACCCAAGTTCGCTGGGTAGTTATCGCCGTGCTGCTGACACTTGTGCCAGTGCTGGTTAACAGTGTGGGCATGCTCAGCTTTTTATCGGCAAGTTTTCAGACCGCGGCCTTCGTCTTTTGGTACCTGATTGTGACCGGCTTTATTTTTGAGTCATTCTTGTCGTGGTTCTTTAGCGTCTACATCATCACTGATGAGCGGATCATCGACGTCGACTTTGTGTCGTTGATTTATCGCAACATTTCTTCAGCCAAGATTGACAACATCGAGGACATCACCGCCGTGTCGGGCGGCGCGGTCCAAGCGTTGTTTAATTTCGGTACTGTTCGGATCCAGACAGCCGGCACCAAGGCCGAGATCGAGTTCGAACTCGTTCCCCAGCCATCCAAGGTGACACGACTGCTCAACGAGCTGATTCTGGAGGAGGAGCGCGAAAAGCTGGAAGGGAGGGTCAACTGATGTCGGCGTTGTACCTCTTTCAACTGGGCTTCGGTGTCCAGCAACCCGCCGGAATAGTGGTCAGCGATGACCTGATGGCGATGGTGGTCAAGATCCTGTTCGTGGCAGCGGCAGCGATCTACGCGGTGTTCGCGCTGGTGATGGTGCGGCAGATTCACGTCATGCGCCATACTTTGTTTACATCATTGTCCGGTGTGGTCCGGATCTTGGGGTATGTTCAGCTGGTACTGGCCGGAGCAGTTTTGATCGGTTTTATCACACTGCTGTAAATTTTGAGCTAGTTACCGCGTGATACAATAACGACGATGCGAACGGTGCAGGTAACGCCCGTCCTTGGCCTGCCGAGAGTCAATGGTTGGTCGCACGTCATTTCTCATCCTTCTCGAGGTTTGGTCATTGCGCTGGCGGTTGAAGGCCGCCACGCCGGTAACGTTGGTCGTGACCTAACGGACTACGTCGAGGCCAATCTGCCCGGTTCCGCCCAACAGCTTTACCAAGTTGCCCAACACATTGTCAGCGAAGTTGAGGTTAAGGACTGCCGGGTACAGCTGGCGGCGGTGTTGCTGGAACCGGCTAACGACACCAGTACGCTGACGGCTTATCAGGCCAAGGTACTGCTCAAACGCCGGCTCAAAGTGGGCATTGCCTTGAGCGCTGAGCGGCGGCTAGAAGTGGTCCAGGGCCGATGGCGGCCAGACGATACTTGGGTGGTCTTGACCCAGCAAGCCGATAACTTTGTTGACGAACTGGTCCAGAAACTAAGCCAAGGGTACGAAGTCGATACCGTCGTCGAGACGCTGGCACCAGGCTTGCATCGGCGTGATAACTCGGCCTTGTCCGCGCTGGCGTTTGTTGAGTCCGGGGTGACGGGCTGGGCGCCGGCAGGCGGGGCGCCGATGGACAGGGAGCCAGACGACAGCGCCAGGTTTGACGACGGCGCTCGGACTGACAGTTTGCCCTTGTCTCCGGTCGCTTTCGGTTCCGCCCATCACCTAGTCCCCGACCCGACCGGACCCATCAGGGACAGTAGTTTTTCTCTCGACTCCAAACGTACTGACCAGCCTGCTGCCGGCAGCAAGTGGCGGGCGCTGACCGGGGTGGTACTGACCGGGATCGGGTTGGTGGCTGGCCGGGGCTGGAAAGTGAGCTTCGGCGTCCTGGCCGAACTGAGCCGGGCAGTAGGCCGTGCCTGTAATCGTGTCAGACGGTGGAGCTGGCAGCGGCCGGTTTACGTTGGTCAGCGCCGGCAAACTTGGAAAGTGGTTTTACTAGTGCTGGTGCTGAGCGCTTTAGCGGTAGCCGGTTGGTGGGGGTGGCAGCGCTACATTGATCGCCAACGGCAGATCGCCGCCGCTGGCCAGCTGATCTCGCCGGTAGTGGCCCAGTTGGACTCGTTTTCGCCCAGCCGAAACTTGGTGGCAGCCCGACGGCAGTTAGATAACATTATCAACCAGCTGGAGTCAGCTCAGGCCCGGTTCGTTGATCAACCGGCGGCGCTGGCGGTAATCAGCCCAGAACTGGACAAGGCCAGCCGGCTGCGCGATCAGTTGTCAGGCTCACAACTTGTCAATCAGCTGCCTGAAGTTTTTAACTTGCGCCAAGTAGTGGATGACTTCATTGTCTCGGCAGCGGCCGTCGGCACTTCCCGGGCAGTTTTTGTTGATCAGGCACAGCGGCAGTTGATCGTGCTCGATCTCGACAACTTGTCGGCTCGCTCGCTGGAGCTGCCGCCGGATTTGGAGGTGGCGGCGGTGACAGTTGCCAGCGACGACAGTCGCGCTTGGTTACTGGCAGATCAAGTTTGGCAGCTGGAGCTGGGGCCGACTGATCAGACCGACAGCAATCAGACCGACGGTCAGCCAACCAAATCACAGCCGGAGGACACTCGGGCTGGTGACCAGGCCGAAGTCGCTCCGGCGGGCGGCCCAGAGCTCGGCTCGCCCAGCGTGGCGATCAACGACGACGACCGGCTGGCGGCCGGTCGGCTGATCAGCTCTTTTAGTAACTCGGTCTATGTTTTTACCGAAGAGGGCCAGACCATTTTTCGCTATAGCCGGGATGGCGAAAAGTATAGCCCTCAAACCTGGTTGCGCTCTAAACAAGGTCTGGAGCTTGACCAAACTACCTCGATGAGCATCGACGGCTCAATCTGGCTAGCTACCGGAGGCGGACAGGTGTACAAACTGCTGAATGGCCGGCCCGACGAGTTCGAGATCACCGGTCTCGAGAACGAACTGGCTCGGGTGACGACAGTCGCCACTACCCTGGAGAGCGACCGGCTCTACCTGCTTGAGCCCGGCCAACGGCGGCTGGTGGTACTGACCAAACAGGGGGAGTTTGTCAGGGAAGTTGTCAGCGACTCGCTGGCGGCGGCCAGCCAAGTAATTGTCGACCAGCGCCACAATCGACTGCTGGCAGTCAACGGCTCTCAGCTGCTCGAGATCGAGCTATAATAACTGACCGGACGTGGCCGATGTCCGATGACCGGGCCCGGCCAGTTGACGCTGACTACATTCTATGTTTACCACTCTGCTTGAAAATCGACGCGCTCGCCATGACTACCGGCTGCTGGAATCGTTTCAAGCCGGTCTGGCGCTGACTGGCGCCGAAGTCAAGAGCCTGCGCCAGCGTCACGGCAGTTTGAGGGGCAGTTACATTGATATCCGCGACGACCAGGCCTACTTGCTCGGCGCTCAGATCTCTCCTTACCAATATGCCGACAACCGCGAGTACCAGCCGAAACGGCCGCGCAAACTTCTTCTCAAGAAACAGGAAATCGCCCGACTGGCCGCCGCTCAACAGGCCCGCGGCCAAGCCGTGGTACCGGTGTCGATAGCTTTGAGCAACGGCAAGCTCAAGCTTAATCTGGCCATTGCCCGCGGCCTGAAGCGCTACCAGAAGCGGGCCCAGCTCAAAGAGCGAGCCCAACAGCGCGACGCCGCTGTAGAGCTCAAGTCGCTCAAGTTGTAGAAGTTGGCACTGTCGGCGTTATGCCAGCAGATCGTCCAGCTCAGAGTTGAGTAAGGCTGAAGTGGTCAGCACAATCTGCTGTCGGGGATTAAAGTTGTCTGCCGTCATACGAATCAGCTTGGTGGTGATAGTATCGCCTAGCATCACCCGGTTAAGCTTAGCAAAGTAAGCTTCGGTCTTTTGGTAGAACAGCGTCGCGTACTGCTTGACCCCGGTACTTAAACGATCGGTAACATCACCCTTGATACACTCAGTGATGTGCCGGTTAATCTCGGTTGGCAATTTGCCTTCATGATCCTCAATCCAGTAACTGCTGATGACATAGGTGACCTTGACATTCACACCCTCTTGGGTGGTGTACCGATACTTAAAAGAAAAATTATCGGTATTAAAATCCTGGTGTATGTTGATATCTACCAGTTCTTTGACGGTGCGGACTGTGTAGTTATCGAGCATTCTCAAGAAACTTTCCCGCCAGTTCCCGAGCCAGTTGCGGATGTATGTTCGGTCGGTGAATAAAGGTGTCAAGTCGTGCTCAAGGTTGTCATTGTCTACCTTGTTCATCCGCAGAGTGAGTTTGTCGAACAATGCTCTGGGATGGCGGATGTCGATGCCCTTGGCGTAAAGATAATCAAAATCGGGTAGGACTTTTTTATTCATGTACCAGAGTAGGTCATAGATGTCACGACCTTTCTCCTGGTACACTGCTTCACCAACGCCGCGGGTACCGCGCAGAAAGATAGCCGCCACTTTACTTGCCATCAGTGAGGCCATGTTGTAGGTCACCACGGTGAATGACAACTGGTCGCGGTTGATCGGTCGACGCTCAACGGTCGTTGTCAAGCGGGCAAGCGTGGATCTCTGATCTGGTGGCAAACACGGTGGCAAATCACTCTCGACGCCTCCGTGTTTTTCTTCTATGATTAACATCAACTGGTAGTAAAGTAGCTTTTTAAGCACTCAGCGAAAGGACGCTATGCCCAAAAGAGTTTTCTGGCCGGTTGCCCTAGTGGTGATGGGTTTAGTTTTTCTGGCCTCGAACATCGGTCTGCTGCCCAGGGCTTTTTGGAACCTGTGGCCGATCATCCTGATCGTGGTGGGGTTAGGTGGTTTGCTGATCTCTGATCGCGAGGACTGGAGTGGGCCGAAGAAAGGGTCAACCCACCGCCAATCAGGACGCCGTCCAGGCCGCCCACCGGGCCGTCCATCAACCCGCCGCAGCCCAACTCGCCGCCGACGCAGCTAATTTAGCGGACCGTAGATATTTTTTTTGAAGCCTAGAGAGCTAACTGGCTGGCAGTGTCATATCAGGGAAAGCACAGCAATGTCGCCATCATTTCATATCGCTATTGACGGGCCGGTAGCGGCCGGCAAAGGCACTGTTTCTCGGCTGGTGGCCAACCGGCTGGGCTTCGTGTACATCGATACCGGGGCCATGTACCGGACCGCGGCCCTGCTGGCCCAGCGCCGCGGCGTGTCCTTGGACGAACTGGAGCGGGTAACCGAGCTGGTCAAACAGGCTCGGATCGACGTCCGCCAGCCGCGGGACGACGAACAGGACGGCCGTCTCTCAACCGTGACTCTCGATGACGAAGACGTCTCGTGGCAGATCCGTACTCTGGAAATTGGGACGGCTTCATCCCAGGTGGGCGAGATGAAGCCGGTCCGCGCGGAGCTGGTCAGGAAACAGCAGCAGATCGCGGTGGACAAAAACGTGATCATGGAAGGCCGGGACATCACCTATCGGGTTCTGCCCGACGCCGACGTCAAGATCTACTTGACCGCGTCCGAGGTTGTTCGTGCCAAGCGCCGCCACCAGCAGTTGCTGGCCAAAGGTATCGACACCAGCTTTGACGAGGTGTACCAGCAGCTGATGGATCGCGACCAGCGCGACACCAGTCGGGCTGCCGACCCGCTCCAGATCGTGGACGAAGCCTGGGTGGTCGATACCACTGACCTGACCATCGACCAAGTAGTGACGATCATCACCAGCCGAGTGCAGGCCATGATCGACCAGCACCGCCATCATGCCTAAGTTTTCCCCGCAGGAACTGGCCGAAGTCAGGCGCAAGACCGAGCAGTTGGCAGCCGGCCGGCCGGCCGAGGAGGGCCCTGCCGACCGTCGCCACTCCGCAGGGCGCGGTCACAGCCGAAACACCCGGCGAGACACCCGGCGAGACAGACAGAGTGGCCCGGGCCCGACACCCTGGGGGCAAAAACTGGTGGCGCCGTTATTGCTGGCCATCACGGTGGTGGTGTCGTGGCTGGTGTTGACGTTGAGCCAGGGTTGACCGGCCCGCTAAGCGCCACCGGGCAGCTGTCCGGCGGCCGTTTCCTGGGGCTGGTGGTCAGGTTGGCTCTCTGGTTTAGGCCGAAACTGTTCCGGGTTGCAGGCCCGCTCCGGCTGGGTACCAGGGATAAAGTACTCCTCATTGACCAGCGGACACCCTTGACAGGCGAGCGTACCGGTGGGGGCGCAGACTGCCACCTTAATCAATCCATCGGCTTTGGTGAACAGGTGGGGTTGATTGTCGTCCAGCAGCCGGCGCATGATGTTGTTCCAGATGGGCGAGGCGCCGGTAATGCCTGAAGCTACCCGGCTCATTGGCTGGCCGTTGTTGTTGCCCACCCAGACCGCCACCAACCTCTCGGAGGTGTAGCCGATCGTCCAGTTGTCTTTTAGGTTGTTGGTGGTACCGGTCTTGACCGCTACTTGCTGGCCGGGGATGTTGAGGACTGAGTGAAGGCCAAACGCTTGACTGCGGGCCCGGTTGTCAGACAAGATATCGGTGATTTGGTAGGCTACCCGCGGATCAACGGTCTGGCGGCGCTGACAGCCGCGCCCGTCCAGCGCGCAGCTGTTGTAAAGCAGCACCCGGCCGTTGGAGTCGGTGATCTCCAGGATGGGGTCGAGATCTACTGAGTACCCACCGTTGGCAAATGCTCCGTAAACCTGGGCCATGTCGATCATTCTCACTTCGCCGCCGCCCAGCGTCAGGGACAGACCAAACCGATCACGGTTCTCCCAAGTTGTGATACCCATCTTCTCCGCTTTGTTGATTAAGTTATCAACGCCCAGTTCGTTGAGCAGCTTGACTGCCGGCACGTTGTACGACGAAGCCAAC
Organism: Candidatus Pacebacteria bacterium CG10_big_fil_rev_8_21_14_0_10_56_10; assembly: GCA_002772645.1. Lineage (GTDB taxonomy): Bacteria > Patescibacteriota > Microgenomatia > UBA1400 > PJMF01 > 1-14-0-10-56-10. Next base: position 32,454 of record PFDK01000020.1, read on the forward strand.
GCTTGGCGCAGGGTGATCCGGCCGTGAAAGCGGCCGTCGTAGTTGTTGGGACTATAGGGCGGACTGCCGGCACCTTGGTACGACACTGGTGAATCATTGATCAGTGACGATGGGGTCCTGCCGTTCTCGAACGCTAAAGCGTAGGTAATTGGCTTGATGGAACTGCCGGGCTGGCGGGGACAGAGCGTGCAGTTAACTTGACCGTCGTTGTCGAAGTCAAAGTAGTTCTTGGAACCGACCATGGCCAAAATTTCGCCGGTACTAGGATTGGTGATCAAGCCGGCGCCATTGCCCACATTAAGAGCTGTCAGCCGGTCTATTTCATCACTGACTGCCTGTTGGGCCAGGTTATGCAGATCAAGGTCCAGGGTGGTCCTGACTTCCAGCCCGCCTTTGGTTAGTAGCTCCTCGCCATACCGTTGGGCCAGGATGTTTTTGACGTACATCACAAAGTGCGGGGCTTTGATGTCGATGGTGTCCGGCCGGAACCGGAGAATCTCACCGCGGGCGGCGGCGGCTTCCAGCGGAGTGATAAAGCCTTCTTCCACCATCCGCCTAAGCACTTCTTCCTGACGGGCATAGGCCAGTTCAGGACGGTTGCCGAACGGAGTGAAGATAGACGGCGCGGCCGGCAGACCGGCTAGCAGGGCGCTCTCGGCCAGCGTCAACTGGGCAGCCGGTTTGCCGAAGTAGCGCTGAGCCGCTTCCTCGATGCCGTAGACACTGCCCCCGTAAGCCACCTCATTTAAGTACATCTCCAGGATTTCCTGTTTTGAGAAAGTGCCTTCCACCAGCACCGACACGATCAGCTCCCGCAGTTTGCGCTGGACGGTTCGCTCGGAGCTGAGCAGCCGGTTCTTGACCAGTTGTTGGGTGATGGTCGAGCCGCCTTGGAACGATCTGCCCTCGTAGTTGGCGATGGCCGCTCGGACAATACCCCGAGGAGAAAAGCCGTGATGATCGTAGAAATCCTGGTCTTCGATGGCGATGGTGGCGTTGATCATGTGCTGGGGCAAACTTTCCAGCGGCACTAGGGTCCGGTTCTCGTTTTTGTAGATGCGAAACAACGGCCGGCCGTGACGATCAAGAATCTTGGTAGTCAAGATCTGCTCGCGCTCAACGAGGTCCATCGGGCTGGGCAAGTCTTGGAAGATCTGGGCGTACACCCAGTAGGAACTGCCCAGCAAGCTGGCCGACACCAGTACCGAGGCGGTTAGGACTAGGCTGTAGCGCAGGGAGACGTCAAAAGTAACGCTGTTGGCGGCCTGGCGCAGTTGCCGCCACTCTCGCTTGAGCAGCGGCCGTCGGTAAGACTTGGCAGGCTGGAAAAACTCCCTGAACTCTTGAACAAACTCTTGGGTGAATTCCTGAGCGAACTTCCGCCGCCAGTACCGCCACTGCCGCCGCCAGCTTTGCCGCCAGTGTGACTGGGAAAAGATGGTGCCGGAGCTAGACCGCCGTCGCCGGCCTGGTAGGATCCGGCTGAATAGGCTGCGGCTGGACAGGGCGATGGTCCGACGCCGAGCTCGGAACTGCCCCAGCACGCCCCAGCGCGGATAGCTGTCGGTTCGTCGCCAGACTTGGCACTGTTGTTGAGACCACTTCCGCCACTGTCGGCGCTGCTTTATCCATCGCTTTATCCATCGCTTGCTCCATTGCTTCCACCATCGTCTGTTTTTCCGCCACCATAGGTGCGCTCGGGTAAATATTGGGCCAGGTTTGAGTGGGAGTGAAATGCGGGCGGCAGCAGCTTGGCGTCGACCGAACCGACGATCGCGACCGGACCGGCGGTTGGATGTTGGGCTCAGGGAACGGGAATGACTGGGACTGGAACGGGGCTGACGGGGAGTGCGTTTTTTGTTTCTGGTAGGCTTGGAACCGTTCACCATGGCCGCGATGATAGCATTCGATATACTTAGATTCAATCAGTCATAAACACGCAGACATACCCAATGTTAACGGCACGCTTCACATTGATACACAAATAGTCCTGAGACTATAGGCAAAGCATGCCTACTATAACCTGCCGGAGTGTGCTTGAAAAGGCGAAAAATGCTCGAAACGGCACCTCAGAGTACCGTTGATTGCTACTATAGGTATAGACCTATACCGGCAGGTGGTATGTCAGGGTGCGTCGGTTTGATGGTGATCACCGGTTTGGTTTTGGTCAGCGGAGTGACCGTTGGGCGGGAGGTGAACAAACTCAGGCAGCAGCCGCTTGACCAAGTAGTAACTGCCCGCTCCGCCACTCAAAGCAAGTAGGACCACTAAGCCGGTAATCAGTATCAGGCTGGGACCGCTACCGGCCTGGTCCCCCACCCGCCCGTCTTCAGCGGCAGTGGCGTCGGTTTCGTCCGATGCGATTGGCAGTGGCGATGGTTGCGGCGCGGCTTGGTCGGAGCGCTGTTGGGCCAGCAGGTTGGCGGTGGATGGCAGATTGGCTGGCCCACTGGCTGCGGCTGGCTCGGTGGCACTCGGTGACGGCGATGAGGTCGGAGCAGGGGCCGCCGCTCCGCTGCCGGCAGTAGTACCACCGGCCGTGGTAGCGGCGCCGACCGCGAACTCGCTGGGGCCGCAGTCGTTGACGGCTGACAGCCCCACAAAGTAGCGAGTAGCCGGTGACAGGGAAGTGATTAAGAACTGGTTGGTGTTGCCGATGTTGGCGGCTCCCCATTGGTAGTTGTTGGCCGACCTTCCAAACGATAGTGAGTAGTGGTCGGCCCGGGGTGAGCGCGCCCAAGACAACAGTAAGGTGGTGGGGTCACTGGTCGGTGCCACCGCCAACGACGATGGTGACAAGGGCGCTTGGCAACCGGTTTGGCTTGGGCCGGTAGACGGGCCGCCCGTCCCGCTGGTACCACCCGTCCCGCCGGACGGACTGGTGGTGGAATTAGTGGCTGGACTGGTACTCGGACCGGAGGCAGAACTGGGATCGGGACTGGGATCGGAACCTGGATCAGGCGAGGGTGAAGGAGGCGGATCGGAAGCAGGGCCGCTTTGGTCCGTTACCGTGACCGAGGCGGAGACCAAACTCGAGCAGTCTATCAAGTCGTGGGCGGTCAGTCGCTCCAGCACATTGCTGTCGCTGCTGCTGCCTGCCTGACACTCGAACGTTACTTGGGAACTGCCGGCCGCTACCCCGATTACCTCAACAACTGCCCAGCTACCGCTACCGGAGAAAAAGCCAGCTACGTCGGTGTGAGTGCCGTGCAGAGCAACGGTGCCGCTGCCGGTGTTAAAGAAGTTTTGCGGGTACAGTTGGGGCGTCGAAAAAGTGACCGCTGAGACGTTAACCACCGCTGGTGAAAAAGAGATAACGGCGTCAGCGCCAGTGGTGTCATCCCCTTGGGTGTTGAGGCTGATCGTTAGAGTAGCTTTTTGGCCGACTTCCAGCTGCAGGGTGGCGGGCTGCCAGTCAAAAGTAGCCGCCGCCGCCGCGGCCGGCACAGCCAGCCACACCCAGGCGATACTCATCGTCACCACCAGCAGTCGAACTTTGCTTGCCAACCGCATCACTGAGCGTCCCCTTCGTCTACTTTCACCGACAGCGTTTGCAGGACCAGGCCCATGTCAAAGGCGTTGACGACGCCGTCAAAGTTGACGTCGGCCGAGTTGAGCTGATCGGCGGTCGGGCCAGGCAGGGCCATCACCTCCAGCACCTTGTCCAGGTCGGCAATGTTAAGCACTCCGTCTTGGGGAGGCAAGTCGCCTGGCTGGAACGGCTTAGCAGTTAGGTCCAGCTGATGCTGGACCGATAGATCGAGCGGTCGGAACACCCGCTGGAGGTGTTTCTCGCCTTTAACCGTTAACCAGAACCTACCCTTGGTTAGGTCAAGGCTGGCCGGCAGCCCAACCTTGGCCTGGTACTGGCCGTTCTGCGCGAAGGTGAACTCGGTAGTTGTGTCGAACAGCTGACTGGTGTTGCCCACCCGGCCCAGCTTTACCAAGGCGGTGATCGGCCCCCGATCGGTGGTGATGCCGTTAAACTTGGCATCAAGCGTCAGCTCCGTGCCGGTAGGCGGCCCGGGAGGCGGGCTGGGGGGAGTGGCGGCCGGGTCAGAGAACGTTACCCGACCATCGGTCAAGGAAGTACTCAAGGGTTGTCGAACGTCTTTGGCAGACACCATCGACAGCGAAGTATCAAGCTCAATAGGCAGCGGATTGGTCTGGGGCAGATTAGTGGTTACCAGGTCAAAGGTGGCCAGCTTGGTTACGCCTGGGAAAGTAGCGCCGGCGGCAGCAGTGTTGACACACGAGACGTCGATCTGGGTGTGGGTGGGGGTGTTGTTGATTTGGCTGACTGGGCAGGCCCAGTCGGCTGAGTTGCTGAGGTCGGCGGCGATCCTCAGATTGGAAGCGGCGATCACTCGGTTATTTTCCGGGTTGGGGAGCGATACCCGCGCCGTCACGGCCGAGATGGGGACATTCTCAGCCGTGAACATGACGTTCAAGCTGAAAGTTTGGTCTTTTTGGCGGGAGGCGATGGCCGGCGATATTGCCAGAGAAGCAGTCGGGCCGGCCTGGTCGTCGGTCTGGGCTTGCTGGCGAACGTCTTGACTGCGGCGGACCAGCATGCTGCCTACCACCAAGCCGATGACCAGCACGGCTAGCACCACCAGCCCGGCTACGGCGGCGGCAGGCTTGGTAGATGAAGAAAGATGGCGTGACATGGTAACTTGGCTATGACTCCCCGGCGATAACCGCCGCTGTTAAGTTAGACAGGACCAGCGCTATGTCGCGGATGTCGATCACGTCGTCGGCGTTGACGTCGAACAGCTGGTTGTTAACGGTGGTTGGCACCCGCAGCGAAGTGTACTTGGCAAGCATCAGTTTGACGTCGGCGATGTCGAGCTGGTTGTTGCCATCAAAGTCTCCGGCTCGAGCGGTCTTGGATGTCAAGACCAGCGTGTTGTTACCGGCATTGAGGGTCGCGCCGCTAAACACAGTTTGCAGGTAACCGTCGGCTTTGAGCAGTACGTCGTAGTTGCCAGGCTGGATGTTCGGCAGCTTAGTTTCCAGCAGGCCCTGGCTGTCGGCAATCAGCTGGACAGAGTGGGTACTGCTCTGGGCAGGATCGGTGCTGTTGCGCAAGGTAATGGTGGCGTTGATGGTAGCTGGAGAAGTGATGCCCTGCAGTCGGGTCCGAATGACCGCGGAGCCCGCGTTGTCGGCCACGGTAACGGTGAACGGTGCTTCGGCCAGTTGTCTGGAACCGCCGTCGGCTGTCACCCGCAGCCGACCGCCGGTACTGCCTAGCCCGGTTGGAGTTAGGCTGAACATGGCTGCTGGGCATGGCGGCTGGACGGCTTGGTTGCCTTGGACACAGAAAGTAGAGGCACTGCCGGTGACCACATTGGTGTCGTCAATCTGCCACTGGTACTCCAGGTTTGACTGATCGGTGACTATCTGGCCGGCGTCATCTCTGAGACGGGCCCTAAAGGACTGTCTGATGCCGACGCCGCGGGCAATGGTGATGGTGTCTTTCGGCAGCAGGTCCAGCCGGTACGTTCCCGACTGAGGAGGCGGAGGCGGAGGTGGAGGCGGAGGTGTTGTTTGGACCGGGACCAACGCAAACTCACGCAGTTGGTACGTGACCGGGTGTTGAGTGGTATTGAACTTGAGATTGATGTACTCGGCCCGTCCCCGCCAGTTGGCCCGTTGGGCTGGATTGATACGAAACGTACACGTCACCCAGTCCTGGTCGTCCGGCGCGGAACAATCGTTGTTGTCGGCCAGCACAGTGCGGGTTATTCCGCTTAAATGTTCACCAGACGTGCCGGTAGTAGCCGGACTTAACTGCAGGGGGTAAGTCGATGCCTGCCAGTTGGCAATAATCCGATCAGTGCAGGGGTGCTGTGAGCATTGAGCGCGAAAAACCAGTTTCAATCCGTCATACTGCGCCAAGTCAGCATGCAGCCCAAGCGTCAGCGAACCATCTCCCACCGCTGTCATCTGGCCGTAGTCTGCTGAGGCATCGGCAACTATCGAGCTGAGCACCACGCTATTCCACCACGCGCCGGCGTCATTGGCATCGCCAAATCGCCACACGGATTTGCCGGCCGGTGTGGGCGCGGTAAAGTCGCGCGCCGGCACCTGCCGCGATGGAGGCGATACACCGGAAAATACTTCCGAAATAATGTTAAGTGGCGCGAACGCGTCGTGCGGGTTTACCGCGCTTACCCCTGGCTCAAACTGGGCATCCTCTGCCCACTCGTTCCACGCACCCAGGTTGATTACCGGTTTGCCGTTTATCGAAATCACGGCGTTCGACTGAGTGGCGCGCGTATCATCTACGAGCTGTTTTGTGTCGCTTACGAGTCGGCGCAGTTGAGACAGTTCCAGTCCCGTGCTAAAACTGCGCCGCAGGTGCGAGTCATTTATCAAGTACCGTGGACGCTCGTCGAAATTAGTCGTACTGCTGGGCGCGTATGCCATTCCTTCCTGGCCGGCTTGGGCAAACAGATCGCGGTTTATCGCCGTTGCCTCGGTCACGTATGCTTGGTAAGGAATTCCCTGTTGGGCGTTGCCTAGTTGCGCAACTTTATGCGTAATCCCCGGCGACACATACCGCGACATCACTGCGGGGATTCCAACCTGTTTTGCCCACTTCATGTTGGGCGAATGGGCCAAGATCCAGTAAACCTCGGTACCGGCGGCGGCTTCAAACGACCGCATGAACTGCCGCGCATCGTCGTGGTTTTCAGGGCCCAGTACGCCGCGCTGGCCGCCGTACATCACAAACGGATTGAGCAGATACACCGCCGGCTTGCCGTTGACGCGCAGGTAATTAGATTGATTGAAGTAATTATCCCGGTAGTAGGCGGCAATTTTTTTGGCGGTGTCGCGAACTTCCGCCACAGTGTTGTTGGGGGTATTGATCTGGTCCAACGATGCCGCAAACTGCATAGTGTTGTTGTACCGCGCCCGCAAAAATGTCGATACCGCGCTGTACGCCGGCTTCGACTGGGCGCTAGTCCAAAAATCGTCGAACACGAAAAAGTTGATCCCGCTCTCGGCCGCCCACTTGATTTGCCAATCCATGGCTTCCACGTCAGCGCCGCTATAAAATCCCAAAATCGGTAGGCGCGCCCGGTTTTGGGTACGATACTCGTCGGTCCGATTGGCGGCCACCAGAGCGTACCATTGATTGGTTGGGGTGGGCGGTTTTGGCATGTAAAAAACACCTAAATGGTACGGGGTTTCAAGTGGCTGCGGCGGCGGCGGATAGCCGGTAACAACCCGCGTGTCCGTGGTTGCTGCCTGCTGGCGGATGTCCTGACTGCGGTTGCTCAGCCACAGCCCGACAACCATCGCTGTCACCGCCAGGCCGAGCAAGACCAGCGGCAGATCTTGGGAAAGCTTGAACTTAAATCGAGTTATCACCACTGTAGTTCACTATACCAGTTCGGTCTGGCATGACGTAGTTTAGCGCGTTTTTTAGTGCTAGATTTACTGCTGGAACTTATCGTCGATGACCTGCCACAGCTCGGGAGCGGTGCCCTCGTAGCCCAGCGCCCAGATAGCTACTCCTGCTAGATTGAGTTGATTGACCAAGTCAAGCTTGTAGCCCAGCGACCGAGCGTTGTCGTAATGGATAACCCGAGTTTGGCCGTCAAACTGGTAGCTCAAGTACGGGGTTAAGCTGTCGTCGCTCCAGCCCAGCACCAGTCCTTGGTCGGGCGAGGCAGAAGTGACCAGCTGCTGGACCCGGCTATACGAAGCCAGCGCCCCGCTACCAGGCAGGGTAGCGGCGTCAGGCTGGGATTGAGTGGTTTGCCACTCGTAGCCGTAGAACGGCACTCCCAACACCAGCTGCTGGGCGGGAACTTGGTCGGTGTAGCGCTGCAAGTAGTAGTAGATGTTTTTGTCGACCGCGGTGTCGTCACCGTACAGCGGCGCCACCGGCCCGGCCCGTGGTGACGACTGACGGTGGAAGTCGTAGGCCATCACTATCAGCTGGTCCAGATGGGGAACCAGCGCCGGCACGTCCCACAAGAGTTGACGCTCGATGGCGCTGGGGAAAAGGTCCAGGGATAGTTGATAATCACTGACGCGATCGTCAAGATGCCGGCGCAAACCGGCCACAAAAGACACCAGCTGAGCGCGCAGTTGGGGGCTGGCCTGTCCCACGTACTCAAAATCAATGTTCAGCCCGGTGATCGACTCGGTTTGGAGTAGCGGGGTCACGTTTTGATAGAAGCTCAGCTGGGCGCTGGGCGAAGCTAGAAAAGTTTCCAGATCTTGATTGTCGAACAGCGTCACCACTAGATGAAGGCGGGCGCTGCCCCGCCGAGCTTCCCGAAGCACGGCCTGCAGCCTGTCGGATGTAAACCAGCGGTAACCGGGATCGGTACCGCCATCTTGGCCGCGCCGCACAAACTCACCATCGGGGCCCAGCGTCAGGCTAAAGTAGCCCAGGTCAGTTAGGTGCGGCGACAAGGTGGTCTTGGTGACGTTCCAGAACGGCAGGAAGCCGAAAACGCGCCGCGACGGGACCGGTGAGCCGGCCGCGGTCGAACGGTCGGGGTGTTGGGCCGGGCCCGTCAGGGCGGTGTTGGTCCGCTGGAGAGGGTTGTGAAACGGTTGGCCAGTGCCGGCTGCCGCCCACCACCAAGCCAGAGCAGCCACCAACGCCAGGGTCACGCCGACCATGGCCGACCGGCGGGACAGCCGATGAAGCAGCGGGAGTGGTGAGTTGGACAGCGGTGAGCTTGTCATCGGTAACCAGTCTTATTCTGCCTGCCTTACTCTTCCGGCGGCGGGTCTGGCCGGCAGTCAAGGCAGTAACTGCCCGAGACCGGATCGTCGTAAAACAAGTGCTCTTCTAAGACCAGGTCGTCCTGGCTTTCGTCGGGTTGGGGCGGTTGGCCGGTGGTGACCTTGATCCAGGCGGTGCGGCGCTCGATCTGGCCGGCGGAAGGGTGGCTTTCTTGCCAGTAGAGTTCGGTGTAGCGAGTTTGGCAGTCGTCGCCGCCGCGGGGCGGAAAGCCGTGGGCGCAGACCTCGGCCGAGGCCACGTCTCGGGGTTTTTCCTGCCAGACCGGCTCCCGGCCGGCCAGCACCATACTGATGATGTCGTTCCAGATTGGCGCCGCCCCGGTCACTCCCGATACCAGGCTCTGGTTCATTGGCGTGCCGTCGTTGTTGCCCACCCAGGTAGCCACCAGAAATTCGGGCGTAAAACCAATCGTCCAGTTATCTTTCAGATCGTTAGTAGTGCCGGTCTTGGCGCTGACAATCTGGTCTTCGATCACCAGCTCAGAACGCGGCCCAAACGCCAACTGGCGAGCGGTGTTGTCCTGCATGATGTGGGACGTCAAGTAAGCCGGGGCCCGGTCCATCACCCGCCGCGACATTCCCTCGCTCTCATCCTGGTGGAACTGGGTCAAGATCTCGAGCTCTGCTCGCCGTTCTTGAGGGTCAAACTCGACGATAGTGTTACCGCGGAAGTCCTCGATCTTGAGGATGGGATTGATCGGTACCAGCACTCCCTGGTTGGCCAGCACGCCGAAAGCTTGGGCCAGGTCGATCATCCTCACTTCGCCGCCGCCCAGTGTCAGTGACAGACCGTAGTTGTCCGGATCCTCCCAGCTGGTGATGCCCATTTGATTAGCTTGAGTGATGAAGTTTCGCAAGCCCAGTATGCTCAGCACCTTGACCGCCGGGATGTTGAAAGAGTTGGCTAGCGCCTGACGAATACTGACGGGTCCGCGAAAGTTGCCGTCGTAGTTGCGCGGACAGTACTCCGGTTGAGCAGTGATCTCAAAACAGGTGGGTATATCAAGCAAGACCGAGCCTGGGTTGAAAACCTTTTGTTGGAAGGCGGTGGCGTACATCAGCGGCTTGATCGAGCTGCCGGGCTGGCGTTCGGCCAGCGTGACGTTGACCTGGCCGTCGTTGGCGCTGTCAAAGTAGTCTTTGGAACCGACCATGGCCAGCACTTCGCCGGTATCGGGCTTGGTGATCAGGGCCGCCCCGTTACTAACGCGGTGACGCACTAAGTTGTCCAGCTGGGCCGACAGCGAAGCCTGAGCGGCATTGTTGAGCTCCAGATCAAGAGTAGTAGTGACCCGCAGGCCGCCTTTTTCAACAGTCTCAAGGCCGAACTCGTCGATCAGCAGATCGCGGACGTAAAACACAAAGTGAGGGGCTTTGATGTCGTTTTGGGTCAGGGCGTACTCGAGCAGTTCCGCCCGGGCAGTTTCCGCTTCGGTGCCGGTCAAGTAGCCGTCTTCGACCATCCGCCGTAAAACCTGGCGCTGGCGAATTTTAGCGGCAGTCGGGTCAGAAGCGAACGGCGAGTAACGGCTGGGCGCCTGCGGCAGGCCGGCCAGCAGGGCCGCCTCGGCCACCGTCAGGTCCCGGGCCGGTTTGTCAAAGTAGCGCTGGGCGGCCGCTTCTACCCCTACCGCCGTTCCACCGTAAGAAATATAGTTGAGGTACATTTCCAGAATATCGTCTTTGGAGTAAATGGCCTCAGTCATGACCGACAAGATTGCCTCCTTGATCTTGCGCTGTACAGAGCGCTCGGAGGTTAGTAAAGCGTTCTTGACGAGCTGCTGGGTGATGGTCGAGCCGCCCTCTAAGTTCTGGCCGCCGCCCAAGTTGTTACGCAGCGCTCGGGAAATACCGATGATGTCAAAGCCAAAGTGGCGGTAAAAGCGCCGGTCCTCGATGGCAATGGTGGCTTGGAGGACATGGGGCGGTAGATCTTGCAGCTCGATCGGGATCCGGTTCTGGTCGGCAAAGATCTCGAACAGCAGCGTACCGTGACGGTCGAAAATTTGAGTGCTGACCGCGAAGTTGTCGCCCGATGTCAGCTTGGTCGGGGACGGCAGGTCGCGCAGCAGCCAGAGAATACCGGCCGCGGCGGCTGTCAGGACCAGCAGCAGGCTGTATCGTAGGAACCGATGGCGCACCGGCAGCAACACCCAACTCAGCCAGCCCGACCGACCGCTGCTGCTACCTAGACTTCTTTTATCACTTCGGACATGGTCACGGCCGGCCGGGCCAGTGCCCGACCGCCTCCGCTTGACCAGCCCGGCTTGGTGCCACAGCTTGCCGGCTGTCGAACCGGCCCGGCGGATCAACTTCTGCCGAGCTGTCTGGATGTCGGCGGTCAACTGGTCTGCTGGTGAAGAAGGGGTGCCTGTCATTAGAGAATTAGAGAAGTAGTCCTAGAGGATAAACTGGCCGCATCGAGACACCAACAATCCTTACTTGGTAGCAAGTTTACCGTATTATCCCTTGCGTGTCGGCCGGATGCAACGCGACCGACTGACGGTGAGCCGGAGCTAAAGCTGTTCAGTTCGTGGTACACTTGACCATTATTTGGCTGATTAATCGACTGAGACGCGCTATGTCCGAACTTCCCTCCGACCTTCACGCTACCCAGGTTCGCAACGTAACTATTTCCGGTTTGCCCGGGGCCGGCTCGACAACGCTGTTAGTTGGCCTCAAGGAAGAGCTTAAGTTTGACGGCTGGAAAGGCTTTAACGGCGGCGAGTTTATGCGTGAGTACGCCAAGGAAAAGGGATTATTTAAAGAGTCTGCCGGCACCCACCACGACGCCAGTCACTATGAAGATGACTTTGACCGCCAAGTGGACTACGGAATGCGCGAAAAGCTCCAAGCCGAACGGCACTGGATACTGGAGTCGTGGCTGTCTGGTTTCATGGCCCAAGGCCTTGATGGAGTTCTCAAGATTTTAATGGTGTGCAGCGACGACGCGGTCAGAATTGATCGGATCGTCAATCGCGACCAGATTGGTGTTGAGGAAGCCAAGCATAACTTGCACCAGCGTTACCACACAAACATGACCAAGTGGCGCCGCCTGTACCGAGATGACTGGCAGCGTTGGGTAGCTCAAGCACCCGCGCATCAAGGCAAAGACAACTCTCAAATTGATTTTTGGCGCCGAGATCTTTACGATTTAGTTATCGATACGTACTCCAACGGCCAGGAAGAAACGTTGCGGATCGCGCTCAATGCCATCATCTCGCCAGCGCAGAACTAGCTCTCGCTCCCGCCGCCCCGGCCGCCCCGGCCGGGCTAACCACTTGGTGTTCTTGCCCTTTTTATTGTTGACGTTTGTGTTGTGGGTAACGTACCGGGCCCTGTTTCGCTTTGACCCTTGGTTCGACGAGCTGATCGGCAAAGCCATTTTTTTTGGCTTGCCAGTCTGGTTGTATGTGGTGCTGAGCGACAGCAGGCTGATTGCCGACAGCTTAGATCTCGACAAACTTCAGGTAGGGTTGCTGCGCGGCCTGGCGTTCGGTGGCACGTTCGGCTTCGCGGCGGCGGCGGTGGCGCTGGTCACCCGGGGCAGTAGCGTTGCCGCAGCAGATTTATTTGACTCCCCTCAGTTTTGGTGGACGTTCTTGCTGGCCTTGATGACTGCTTGGTGGGAAACGGTTTTTTTCTTCAGCTGGATCATGACCAGTCTCTGGGACAAGTATCGCTACTGGGCGCCGGCCCAGTACGTGCTGGCCGCGGCCTTGATTTTCCTGGTTTTCCACTTACCCAACGTGACGCTGAGATTTGATACTCTGCAGGCGGTCTGGGGACAGGTGCTGCTGTTGGGGCTGTTTGGGCTAGGCCAAGCCCTGCTGTTTGTTCGCGATCGCAACGCCTATACTCTACTGATCTCCCACGCCATTTGGGGAATGGTGCTGCTGGTTCACTGGCCAAGTTGACGTCGAGTGACCGGCCTTGTATACTTCTCAGCGCTTCTGCTCCTGAACGAGCCTGTATGAACTCAGTGCCATTTATCCGACTGGCCGCCGGTGGTCTATTCCTTTTTTTGGGAACGCTGGTGCTGGCTGTTTCCCTGCTCAAAAGCGTGCCGGTGGTCCACTCATCCCAAGGCGAACCCGGCTCGCCTAGTTTCTACGTCAACGGCGAAGTCTTGCCGGACCACATTTTTTACCCTATTTTGATGGTTCGCGACCGCCTCCGGTTGGAAGCAGCCGAACCTACCGAGCGCTTGTACCTCCAGACCGAGTATGCCAACCGCCGCCTTCGGGCCGGCCTGGACTTGTTGGCCAAGGACAACCAGTTATTGGCGCTGACTACTATCACCAAGGCCCAGAAGTACCTGCTCCGCTCCAGCGAGGAGGCGATGGATTCTCAGCCGCCGGCCGGCCAAGCCGTCCTCAGCCACGTCGTCCGCACCATTGAGTTTCACTCTGCCGCGGTGGCGTCGGTCAAAGACCAGTTTTCCGACCAGGATCGGGCCGTGCTCGACAAGCTCCAAGCAGAGCTAGAGGTGGTGGCCCAGCGGCTAAGTGAGCAATTTCCCGAACGTTCGCTTTGAGCGGATACCCCGTCAATCGTTCTTTTTTATCCATTAGAGTACAAACGTACCTCTACTGATGGAGTTTGATCCGTTGACAAGAACGTCTCCGATGTGCCATCCTGGTAATCCGCGCGGGTGGCGACCACAACATCTAGTGGTTATCAAGCCTGCAGTACTACAATATCTACTGTTTTAGCCAGGCTAAATGAATGCAGTGTCCGTACTGTGGAGAATCACAGACAGCCGTTATCGACTCACGCGAGACCGATGACTGTGCTTCGATCCGCCGCCGCCGCGTCTGTAACAGCTGTACTCGGCGCTTTACGACCTACGAACGGGTCGAGAGCGTCCAGCTTAAGGTCATTAAAAAAGATGGTACGCGTCAGGACTTCAACCGCGACAAACTGCGTCGCGGGCTGTTGAAAGCAACCTGGAAACGGCCGGTGGCGATAGCTGACATCGAAACACTGCTTGATGACATCGAGCGCCACTTGCGCCGTAAAGAAACCAGCGAGGTCAAGAGTTGGGAGATTGGTAACTTAGCTCTCAACCGGCTGCGCAAGCTCGACCCGCTATCGTACCTACTGTTTGCCAGCGTCTATCGGGACTTTGAGTCACTCGATGACTTTCGCTCAGAACTGACCAAGTTAACGGCCCAGCACTCGCCATCGACCAAATCATAGACCAAGAGTATAAAACCCAAAAACCAAGCCTATGCCGACCGCCGCCAAACTGCCTAAAAAACCGATGAAGTTTATCCACCGCCAGCTTGACAACGGCATGGGCCGAGCGGTGGCTAGGCGGACGTACCTGCGGCGAGTGACCGACAGCCGGTCCGGCCGGGAGCGGTGGGAAACTTGGCGCGAAGTGGCTCAACGGGTAGCCGAGGGCAACACCGCCCTGCTCGGCAAGAAAATGGTCAAACACCAACACTCTGAACGGGCGCTGTTGGCAAAGCACATCTCCAACGGCTCGATGCTGATGTCCGGCCGCCACCTCCAGCACGGCGACGCTTCCCAGCCAGAGCGCAACATGGAGGTGTTTACTAACTGTAGTACCGCCTCCAGTTCGTACATCTTGTTTTACCTGTTGATGAACGGCTCGGGCGTGGGCCGGTCGTACGACGACGACATGTGCGTGGTGGACTGGGACAACATGCCCAACGTCCGCTGTGTGATCACCGACGATCACCCCGACTTTGACTGGGGCTACGACGAGAGCGTCCGCGACGCAAAGCATAAGTACGGTGACAGTGACTCGGTTCATTGGTTTGAAGTGCCCGATAGCCGCGAGGGCTGGGCCCAAGCCGTGGAGATGATCGAGACAATGGCGTTCGAAAAGAAATGGAAAAATGACTTGCTGATCCTGGATTTCTCGAAGGTCAGGCCCAGCGGCCAGCCGATCAAGGGCATGCAGGATCGGCCTTCGTCTGGTCCTAAGCCGTTGATGAACTCGATCGGTCGGGTGGCGACCATTAAGGGAGCGGGACTGTCGCTGTGGAAACAGGTCATGTTTGTTGATCACTACTTGGCCGAGTGCGTGCTGGTAGGGGGAGCGCGCCGCAGCGCCCGAATTGCTACCAAAACCTGGGCCGATCCCGAGATTTTCGACTTTATCTCGATCAAACGAGGCGGTTTTCTGTGGAGCGCCAACAACTCGGTAGCTGTCGACGAGAAGTTCTGGCGGCAGCGCAGTAATCACGCTCGCAAGGTGCTGGACGCTATCCTGATAGCTTCTTATCGGGACGCCACCGGCGAGCCCGGCTTTGTCAACCAGCACCGGCTGGTCCAGAACGACGCCGACTACGATGGCTACCAGGACGGTAAGTACGCCCAGAGCAAGAAGTACCGGCCGCTGAAGCGCACCGAGAAAATGCTGGCCAAGCTGGCCCGCCACGCCGGCGCCAAGCTGTACTCTCAGATCCCTAATCCTTGCGGCGAGATCTCGCTCAACATGCTGGGCGGCTACTGCGTGATCGGTGACGTAGTGCCGTACTTTTGCCCCAGTATTGACGACGCCGAGGAAGCATTCCGGGCCATGACCAGGGCCCTGATCCGTGTCAACACCATGGACTGTCTCTACAACCGCGAGGTCCGGCGGACCAACCGGATTGGGGTGGGGATGACCGGCATCCACGAGTTTGGCTGGAACATGTTCGGTTACTCGTTCCACGACCTGATCGACGAAGACAAGTCCCGGGATTTCTGGATGACGCTGGCCCGGTTCAAGCGGGCGGTGGTGGACGAGTCACACCGCTACGCTCAGCGGCTCAAAGTCAACGTGCCGCACACCAACACCACTATTAAGCCCTCGGGCACTATTTCTAAGCTGTTTGCTTTGACCGAGGGGGCTCACCTGCCCAGCATGCGCGAGTACATCCGCTGGGTACAGTATCGCAGTGACGATCCGGCGGTTGAGCGCTACCAAAAGAAGGGTTATCCCATCAAGGAACTGAGGAGCTACAAAGGCTCGACAGCGGTGGGCTTTCCCACCCAGCCTTTGATCTGTCGGATCGGTATCGATGGTCAGCTGGTGACGGCCGCCGAGGCCACCCAGGAACAGCAGTACAAGTGGCTGATGTTGCTCGAGAAGTACTGGATCGTGGGCACCGATCAGGACGGTCAGCCGCTGGCAGACACCGGCAACCAAGTCTCGTACACGCTCAAGTACAGCCCGGATCGAGTGACGTTTAAAGAGTACCAGCAGATGGTCCGCCAGTACCAAAGCCAGATCAAGTGCTGTTCGGTCATGCCGCAGCAGGACACCACCGCTTACGAGTACCAGCCGGAACAGCCGGTGACGACTTCTGAGTTTATGAAAGTGATCAACGAGATCGAGGCGGACGAGAGCATTCTCGAGGACGTCGACATGGTCCACTTGGAGTGTGACAACGGCGCCTGCCCGATTTAAGTGGCGGCTGGCGATCCCGACTTTCGCCAATTAGTAACCACTTAATTTGCTGACTGTCCCCTAGGGAATAATTTCTTTTGGGGGTGTTTTTTTGGCGCACATTTTCAGTGTGTCATTAGTGGGCCATTAGTGTGCCGAAAGTGGGCCGTTTTGGCCCACGCGCTTTAAGTGAGTTTTTTTAGATATGCCAAGAA
>PFDK01000020.1:48917-53948 GCA_002772645.1 Candidatus Pacebacteria bacterium CG10_big_fil_rev_8_21_14_0_10_56_10
TCCAGCGGCCAGCGCGGCCGGCGATCAAGGTGAGTGCCGGCCGGCACGACCAGTTTTTCCTGACCAGCTGCTCTACTAGTTGGCTTACCAAGCTCTAGCTCCAGCTTCAGCCCACCGACCAGGCCGATCATGGCGGCGTTGTCCCCGCACAGCCGCTTGGTGTACGGGGTGGCCAACTTCAGGCCGTACGGCTTGATGGCGGCCCTGACCTGACGGCGCAGCTCGATGTTGGCGGCTACCCCGCCGCTCAGCCAGACTTCACCAAGTTGGGGATGATCGGCTAGCACTTTGTTCAGCTTGTAAGTTAAGTGGCGCAACACGCCGCGTTGGGTGACGGCCGCCAGCAGGGCAACAGTTTGCCGATCAAGCCGACCGGCTTGCTCCAGCCGGCCGATCAGGTTTTTAGCGAAGGTTTTCAGCCCTGAGAAACTGAAGTTGTAGTCACCGCTGGCCGTCATCGGCAGTGGGAAGCGCCACGGTGAGCCCGGCGCGTCGGCTGCCGCTAACGCCGCGGCCGGCACCCGTTTGGCCAGCTGCTCGATTACCGGGCCGGCCGGGTAGCCCAGCCCCAGCATTCGGCCGATCTTATCGAGAGCTTCACCGGCGGCGTCATCGACTGTCCAGCCCAGCCGGTGGTACCGGCCGAAGTCATTTACCAACACCAGCTCGGTGTGAGCGCCGGACACGATCAGCCCTAAGACTGGGAAGTTGGGGGTGGGGCCGGCAGGCTTGGAGACGCGGGCAGGATTGGCGGCGTTAATGGGGCGACCGCTTGACCGGCGGCCCGTCCGCCGCCGCGGCTGGGCCAGCACCGACAGCAAGTGGCCTTCCAAGTGATTGACCGGCACCAGTGGTAACTGGTGCCGGGACCCGAGACGGTCGGCAAACTTTAGCCCCACTTCCAGGGCTGGCGCCAGGCCGGGACCTTGGGTGACGGCGATGGCGGCCAGCTGGGACCAGTCGGCGCCCGCTCTCCGCCGGGCTGCGGTTATCACTGCCGGCAGCAGTTCCTGGTGGGCTTGCTTGGCTACGGTTGGAAAGACGCCGCCCCAGCGACGGTGAAGCTGGGACTGGGAGGCGATCACGTTAGACATGACTGTTCGGCCGCTGGTCACCGCGGCGGCTGTTTCGTCACAGGAAGTATCGATGGCCAGGACCAGCGGCGGTGTCATGGCTGGCGGGCGGTATCTGAGGTGTGGTTGACGGCCCGGTCAACGGCGCTGTTAGTAATGTTGAGGTGTCGCCGCTGGTCCTGGCCGGGCTCGATCCGGACTACCACCCGGGCCGCTTGGGAAGCCGGCCACCAAGCTTTCACTTGGTTCCACCACTCGACTGCCAGCACTCGGCCGGGGCCAGCCAGTCGCCCTACCTCCAGTCGGTCAAAGATCCGCCGAGTGTCTACTTTCCACATGTCCAGATGGTACAGCTGGCCAGACGCCTGGTGACGGCGGAAGGCATACTCTGCCGCGTAGATGAAAGTGGGAGAGCTGAGCTGCTCGTCGATGCCCAGGAACTCTGCCACTCCTTGGGCGAACACTGTCTTGCCGGCGCCCAGTTCTCCCTCGAGACCGATCACCAGCCCCGCTTGAACTACCCGGTCCCAGTGCCGCAGTACTACCCGGCCGGCTACTTGCCGAGTTTCGGCTGGTGAGAATGTTTCCAGCCGCCAGTCTGCCGCGTCCGAGACGGCCACTTTTCCGGCCCGCAGTGTCACCGGTGCTGATAGGGTGGTGTCGATCACCGTGGAAGGCGGATTGACCGGCAGTTGGCCAGCGTCGAGTACCAAGTCCAACAGCCGCTGCCGTGCCGGTGTCAGTCGGGCAAGTAGCTTAAGGATAGCGTACGGCCTGGCCTGGCCAGAAGCGTTGGCCGAAGTAGCGGTGATCGGCCGGCCTAATCGCCGGACGATTTCAAGTACCAGCGGATAATCGGGAATTCTCACCCCCAGCGTGCCAAACTCGGACTCCACCCCGGACGCCACCGCTCCGCGCCCTGGTGAGACTACCGTCACTGGGCCGGGCAGCCAGCGTTGGTAGATTTGGCGTGCCTGGTCGTTGAGCTCGACGTAACGCTCGGCCATAGCCTGGTCGCTGACCGCGATCGACAGCGGCTTTCCCTGGCGACGAGATTTATACTTGAGCAACTGGTTGACGGCTTGGGGATTGGTGGCGTCGGCCCCCAGGCCATAGCTGGTTTCGGTAGGGAAGACTACCAACTGGCCGTTATCAAGCGCCCTGACTGCCGACCTGACTGCCGCCGCCACTGCCCCTCCAATCTCTCCGGCTGTTTCTGAAGAATAGCTTGACAGATCAATGCTTCTCATCGCTGGTATTATAGACCCGAGTTGGCTGGTCTAACCTCTGCTATAATCATCTCTATTCATGCCTGGTCATCGTGCCAACTCCCCCGGATTCCAGCCGCCCGACACTCCCTCAGACGCTGTTAAGTTTGAGCTGTTCGTCAAGAAACGCCAAGTTGACCAAGTGGCTACCAGTCTAGAGCAGCTGATGCTGCTCTCGGAGAGTGAGCGCCTGCGCTGGTTTAGTGACTCGGCAGACCACGTCGCCGAGCTGCTTAACTCATTTGTCGATGACTCGATGTTAGCTCTAGACGGCGCCAACCTGGACCAGGAAGCGCTTGATCTGTCCTTGGACTTGCTAAATCGACTGCGTGAGGTAATGATGGCTATTAATCACATTCTGTACGACGACCATCAGCTGTCCAGCTAACTCGGCGGTTCACCAGGCCGACCGGGGAGGGGCCAACCTAGCTGACCAACCATGTTCCTGCTGACTGCCTTTGAAACGTTCGTTTACCAGCCTTTTTTCAACGTTTTGGTGTTTTTTTACTGGGGCTTGGACGTCATCACTGGCGGCAACCCTGACATGGGCATCGCCGTCATCTTGTTGACGGTGCTGATCAGGTTCCTGCTGCTACCGCTGTCACTGGCCGGGGACCGCAGCGAGAAAGACCGCCGAAAAATAGCTTCCCAAGTCAAGGAGCTGGAGGTCGAGCACCGCCACGATCCGGTCAAGTTCCGCAGCGCCAAGAAAATACTGTTCCGCAGAAGTCGAGCGGTGGTGGCCGGGGAAGTGATCGGCTTGAGTGTCCAGGTGACGATTGCCCTGATGCTGTGGCGAGTGTTTGGCAGCGGCCTCCAGGGCCAGGACCTTGACCTAATCTACCCGTTCATGCCGGCAGTGGACCTGCCGTTCAACTTGTTGTTTTTAGACAGGTTTGATCTGGGCCATACCAACCTGACGCTGAACTTGGTCCAGTCACTGTTGATCTTTGTGGCGGAGACGCTGTCGCTGTTAATCTCGCCTTACCCGGTCACCCGCGGCGAAGTCGTCCGTCTCCAACTGACACTGCCGGTGGTGTCTTTTCTGATCTTCATGGGACTGCCGGCCGGTAAAAAGTTGTTCATCATTACTACCCTGATTTTCTCGATTGTGTTGATGAGCATCAAGGCTGTCCGCCGCCACTACTTGCAGTACAAACAGCGCAAGTTGGCTGAACAAGCAGCGCTGAGTGACCCAGCGGCTGCTGAGCAAGTGGTGGTAGCTACCAAGTGACGGTGATTCTTGGGTGGGCTATAATAACTCCCATCCTATGGAGTTTGACCGGTTAGTTGTTTCCTTTTTAGTCGATGAAGTTGTCGGCGGGTTTTTTATCTCGGTGCCGCCCGGCCACGTGGCTTGTGTGTACGACCGCGGTCGAGGCGTGCTGGACCGTGTCTGGGGCCCGGGCCTACACCTCAAGATCCCGTTTTGGCAGATCGCCAAGCTGTTCAACGCTCAAGTTATCGAGTTTAGCATTAACGAGGGCTTTGACGTCACTGCCAACAAGGAAGCGTTGGGCGACAAGCCGGTCCCCGCTACCACTCAGGACGGTCAGGACATCATTATTGAAGGCTCAATCTTATTTCGGATTGACCGCGATAACGCGCCGGAGCTGTGGGAAAACATCGGCGAAAACGTAGTGTCAAAAGTTGTCAGGCCGTTCTCGCGGAGCCGGATCTCGGCTGTGTTTGCCGAGTTAACGCTCGACCAGATCAAACAGCACCGCAGCCAAGTGGAAGAGCTGGTTAAGCAGGACCTCAACCAGTACTTTCGTGACCGGGGACTGGACTGCGAAGGATTCCTGCTGGCCCAGGTCAAGCGGGAGACAGCGCCGGGCAAACACCAGCCGCTGCTCGATCCCCAGCCCAGCCAGCTCTCCGAAATCACTGAGGATCAGCAAAAGACCGGTCCATCAATCAATTCTCACGCTACTCAGGAAGAAATGACGGCAGCTACTCGTGCGTCCGTATAACTTCTAGTTGCCGTTGACAGATAATTAGCAGTCTATTACGATAACTGCTTACTGATGGACCGGCCCCTCGCTTTTCAGTGACGACGGTTCGGTGTCAGCATTCTGCCCAGTACTAGTTAGCGTTTAGGGACTTCAACCTATGTCAACCACAATTTCTCTATCAGCACTCAAACCGTTGCCGGGATATGTCTTAGTCGAGCCTGCTCCAGCAGAGACCAAGACCGCCTCCGGTATCTACTTGCCGGAGGGCGACGACAAACCTCAACACGGTAAAGTGTTGGCAGTGGGCGCCGCTACTTTCGTCGATGGCCAGAAGATCGAGCCGCCGGTCGAGAAGGGTGCTCGCGTCATTTACAAAAAATGGGGTGGCAACGACTTTAAGGTTGGCGACACCGAGTATCAATTTCTCAAGTTTGACGACTTGCTGGCAGTGATCGGCAAGTAACTCATAGCCCGTCATAAAAACTATTACTCTTAAGAAAGGTTTATCATGGCAGCCAAACAACTTGCTTTCAGTAACGAAGCCCGCCAGAAAATGCTCTCGGGCATTAACCAACTGGCCGCGGCAGTCACCACCACTTTGGGTCCGCGCGGCCGCAACGTGGCCATCGACAAATCGTGGGGTTCCCCCAGCGTCATTCACGATGGCGTCAGCGTGGCCAAAGAGATCACGCTCGAAGACAAGTTCGAGAACATGGGCGCCCAGTTGGTCAAAGA
>PFDK01000020.1:53958-69297 GCA_002772645.1 Candidatus Pacebacteria bacterium CG10_big_fil_rev_8_21_14_0_10_56_10
CCGGCACTAACCCGATGCTGATGAAGCGCGGCATCGACCGAGCTGTCGAGGCCGTCATCGCCGACATCCGCCGGCTGGCCAAGCCGATCGCCGAGAGTGACTGGCAGAAAGTGGCCGCTATCTCTGCCCAGGATGAAGTCATCGGCCAGAAAGTAGCTGAAGCGCTGCAACTGGTAGGCAAAGACGGGGTAGTGGAAGTTGAAGAAGGCAAGACGATGGACATCACCATCGAGCACAAAGACGGCATGAACTTTGACAAAGGCTATTCCTCGCCCTACTTCGTGACCAACTCCGACAAAATGGAGGCGGTAATGGACAGCCCTCACATCTTGGTTACCGACCAGAAAGTGTCGTCGATGCAGGACCTGCTACCGATGCTCGAACAGTTGATGAACGTCTCTAAGACGTTCGTGATCATTGCCGACGACGTGGAAGGCGAAGCCTTGACTGGCCTAGTGGTCAACCACTTGCGCGGCGCGTTCAAAGCGCTGGCGCTGAAAGCCCCTGGCTTTGGTGATCGTCGCAAGGCGATGCTCCAAGATATTGCCGTGCTGACCGGGGCTAACCTGATTTCCAGCGAGACTGGTCGTCAGCTCAAAGACGCTGGGGTGGAGGACTTGGGCCAGGCTGACAGCATCCGGGCCAGCAAGGACGAGACCACTATCGTGGGCGGCAGGGGCACCAAGGCCGATATCGATGCCCGGATTGCCCAGATCGACGCCCAGATCGAGAACGCCAGTTCCGACTTTGATCGCGAAAAGCTCCAGGAGCGCAAGGCCAAACTGGCCGGCGGGGTGGCTGTCATCCAGGTCGGCGCCTCGACGGAGGTGGAGATGAAGAATCTCCAGGAGCGCGTCAACGATGCCAAGGAGGCTACTCGGGCCGCGATCGAGGAAGGCATCATCCCCGGCGGTGGAGTGGCTTTTATCCAGGCGCGCAAATCGCTCAAAAAGATCAAAGGTGACAACACCGACGAACAAGTAGGCGTGGACCTGGTGGGCGAGGTCTTGAGCGAGCCGCTGAGGATGCTGGCTACCAACAGCGGCATCGATGCCGGCTGGGTGGTCAGGACGGTGGCCGAGAAAAATGACCCCAAGTACGGCTTTAACGCCCTGACCAACGAGTTTGGTGACATGGTGGCCGCAGGGGTGATCGAACCGGCCAAGGTGGCCATCGAGGCGCTCAAGAACGCGGCTTCGGTAGCGTCGATGATCTTGACGACTGAGTGCCTGATCACCGACCTGCCCGAGACCAAAGACGGTTTGTCGGGTGCGGCTGGGGCCGGTGGCGGCATGCCGGGCATGATGTAACCTTGGTTGACCGGTTACAGTTTCGGGCCCTGTCCCGCGCGCGGGAGCGGTAATTTAGAAAGGCGGTCGCTTGGCCGCCTTTTTTGGTACAGTTTAAACGCCCTTACATCGGCAGACAAGGAAAATAGAACCAATAGATGATAGCTTTATACTTTGGCCAAATGGTGGCCCGCTGGCGCCATCGCCGGCGCTGGTCGGTACTGGACCTGGCTCGGAGAGCGGGCTTGACGCGTGGTCAAGTCACCGCTATCGAGAGCGGTAGCTTGCCGCTGAGACTGCCGGAAGTCAATCAGGTGTCCACCGCACTCCAAGTGTCACCGTTACAACTGCTTTCGCCCGAACCCGACACCCCACCGGTACCGAGCTTGGTGACGGTGCTCAAACTGGGCGGAAGCTGGGACATGGTTTCCTCCGCTCAGGGTTTGTTAGGTCAAGGTCCGCTGGACGAGGCAGGGCTGTTGGCGTTGGAGCAGTCGGTGGGCAACGACGAAACGCAACTGGCATTGACCTTGGCGCGGAAGTTTGCCGAGACGGCCGCCCTGACTACTAACTTGAGTACTCATCTCAGCTGGGTGCCTGACCTAGCAGAACTGGCTAAGGGTATGTTTGTGCCGCTGTTTAGCGGCGACAGCTCTCACTTTCGGCCCTCGTTTTACGCCGCTATCCTTGAACACGTTTTCCGGCTGCTGCGAGACGACCCCAAGAGGCAGCTGGTCATCGGCACCGGCACCGACACCATCGACGCCCTGTTGAGCTTTCTAGACTGCTTCAGTTTTGACTTAAACGCGCAGCCAATCATCGTCACCGGCGCCAACTACAGTTTTCGCGAACCCCACTCCGACGCGCCCCAAAACTTCCGCGACGCAGTTTTGGCTACTCACTTGCCGTTGCCGCCGGGCGCTTTCTTCATTTTTGGCAGTACTATTTTTCGCGGCGGCGACGTCACTAAGCTCGATCCGCGCGAGCGGCCGCAAACAGTTGAGGGCATCGATACATTTTTCGCCCCGTTCCGCAGTCACCTGACGCTGGACGTGTTTGGCCAGTCCATCCCCAGACAGCAAGCCGGCCCAGAGGCCGCTACCCAGCCCACTCTTCAGTCGGACGCTCAAACCGCTGTTCGGGCGGCTGCCGTCCCGGTCTGGGGACGGCGCGGTCCGGACCTGTCGAAGCTTCACTCCCCCCCAGACTGGACGGCTGGCCAGTTGTTTGAAACCATGAAACAGATCGTCACCATTGACCTGATCAGCAACAACCCGCTTGAGGAAGAACTGAGGCGGCTGGGAGATTCCCGCTACCAGGCTATGATCATCAGATCCCACGCGCTGGGCAACGTTTCTAACCCCATCCGCCAAGCAGCGATGGAGGCGGCCAAGCAGGGCAAACTGGTGGTGGCCATCAGCCGCTGCCTGGTAGGTGAGGTCAGTGATCGCTACTACGTGTCGCTGGTCAATCTCAACCATCGCGAGCTGCGCTCCACTCAGTGGCGGATCTTAAACGGCGACAAGCTCAACTCGGCCAGCGCTAAAGCGTTGCTGACTAGGGCAGTGTTGGAAGGTCGCGACCAGCAGGAGACGCAGGCGCTGATAGATGCTTACGTCGAGCACTTGGAGATTGCGAATTAAGGCCGGGCTGAGCGGTCGAAGCAAGCAGAGCCAGCAGGGCCGGGTGGAGCCGGCGGTTTCGCTCCCAGTGGAGAGTAGCAGGGGTGGGACTTGAACCCACGGCCTTCGGTTTATGAATCCGATGCTCTAACCAGCTGAGCTACCCTGCCGACCGGCTCGCCAACTACCCTAGTTAGGGGAGCAGCAGAATTATATCAGCAGGGGGTGGATTCCATTTTGAACTGGGGCAGTATGGTGACAACCCATCCTTTTAACCTCAAACAGGTGAAGTAATCGAAACTCTGAACCTCACGGCTCGACCCTGACCGAGTTTTTTAAATTTCTTTAATTTGCTAAAAGTTAGTCAAGAGAAGGAGTTGTCATACTTGGTCTTTCTTATATTCTAGATACATAAGATTGTATAAGAAAAATTGGTTGAAGTGAAAATTGTCTCACCGGTCGGAGATTTTTTGACTCTCCCCGGCCTGGACAGTATAATAACCGTTCTCTGCAACGACGCGGGTTAGTGTACGGTGCACGTGAGGCTCATAATCTCACAGGCTGGGTTCGACTCCCAGACCCGCAACATTGAAAAAGGGCCATGAGCAAGTTCTTTTACCATCATTGCTCTTCTTTTGACTTTGCCCGTTAGACGTCGGGTTGTACAATCTCGTCATGTTTGAAACAAATCCGATATTTCCTGAGGGCGACCTAGATGCCGAGTTGACCAGCTACGGCCAAGAACTGCTGACCAAACACTACCTGACACAGCCAGACATAGTAAAATTAATGTCGGACGACATTGACCCCCTCTGGTCCCAAGCAAACCAAGCTTTCACCAACTACGTCAGGTTGAAGCTGAACCTCGGAGATCGCATTTTACCAGCCGTGATCGCGGATATGGTCGGTGGTAGGTTGCCTGACCCTGTTGACCAAGTGGAGTTCCCAGCAGTGGTTACTGACCGAGAGGTAGCCAAAGTACGACAGTTGCTATGGCGTAACCCTCAGCAGAGGTTTAACTCTCCTGAGATTATTAAACAACTTCCTCTGAACTATCGGCAGTTGACGGCAGAACTAGCTGAGTTCAACCGGCAGATATATGATAACGCCACCGGTCCTGGGCAAAAAAATGATTTCGAGCAGTACCGGCGGCTGGTTCCCGATGTTATTTCCTGGAGCGATCAGCGGTTTTTTGCTTTGCTTAGGCGAGGCGACGACAGCCCAGCCTATAGACGCTCGCTGGGCGGCATTGAGCCCAACTACTCTTACATCTTCAGCGATGACGCATTGTTTTCTGGTAAACTAACCGACCAGCTTTTTAGCAAATACCATCAGCTACTCAAATTGTTTGTTTTTGAGCAGGTAGCCAGCCAGCACCAGCAGGGGGTGGACAAACTGGAAAGAAAGGTAGAGACGTTAAGGATCACCAAAAAGATCAGGCTCTTAGCGGAGCTTCGACCGGCCAACACAGCACTTTTCGATAATTTTTTTGAGTACTTAACTGCTATGTTAAAGGACGGCCAATCTGAACAACTTCGGCTTTCATTTGGCTATCGTGACGCGCCAGATCAGCAAAAATATGAAGCTGGACTGACAAGCCGTCACGGCGATCAGCCGGCTCCTTTTGAGGTCGTTAATTATGAAGGCAGTCCTGACACGTTTTCAGAAAAGTTGCAGTTCTCACTCCAGGGCGGCTACATCAAAGTGGAGGGACTGGGGTTTATATCAGCCGCTGCCGGCCCTGTTAGTGTCAAGAGTCCCTCGTTTTTGCTCAACTACAACTCCAATGAACAGCGTTTATACTGGGGAAAAGTGACCGGCACAAGGATTGGCAGGCCGGTGTACCGTTGGTTTAAGCGGGCTAAAGCTGCTGGTGTTCCTCTGGACATTCGTCGTTTTTTTGAAACCATGACCCTGGTTGACCCCGACACCGAACCGTTCCAACGAATGAGTTTGGAGCAACAAATCGATTTAGTGAAGAAAACTAGAAGTGAGGCAGTTAGTCAGCCTGATTTATTTAGTCTGATCGAGTTTTTGAACAACAATCCTCATAAACCAAAGCAGATAGATTTGCGTGTAAACCAGGGCCGAGCCGAGCTAGAACCGGTTTTGGTACAGCATGGCGATGGCGCTGGCTAACATCTTGTCCAGTGTTACTTTTTCAGACCCAGCCGGTAACTTTGGCGGACAGCTGACATTGGCGACGCCGTTTGAGCGGTAGGCTACGGCTGTGGTTCCAAACTTTCGGGTGCTGGCGATGTTGGCGGCGATAGTGGGGTGGCAGCGGGCAGTGTTGCCTGGTATCCAGACTAACCAGCAGTTGCCCGATTCCAGCCAGTTAGCTACGGCTCAATCTCAAACCACTCCCACCGGCTCCGCGGCAGAGCTAGGCGACTCAGACCAAGATAGCTCAGACCAAGATAGCTCAGACCAGCTGCCGCAGCTGCGCGTACCGGTGGTGGTCCACTTGGTCAAAGACAGCGGTCCGGTGTCATCACGCCGGACGCTGGAAGACGTGGAACGAGTGATAGCTGAGGCCCAGCGGATTTGGCGGCCGGCCAACGTCATTCTGGAGCCGACGTTTACTCGCTCCCAGTTATCGGCAGCCCAGATCGACAGTGTCCACCGAGGCGCCTTTCAGGTGCTGTACGGACATCCGGAGTGCTGTCGGCAGGGCGCTCACCTCTTTTTTGTGAACGTGATTGCCGGGCCGGACGGACGGCCTCGGGCTAACGGCCTGGCACTGCCACCCAGCCTGGCCGTGGTGGCCGACCACACCACCGTCAATGACTACCGGACTGCCGCCCACGAGTTGGGCCATTTGTTGGGGTTGGAGCACGACGTTGAGTCACCGCGACGGCTGATGTTCATGGGTGAGAACGGCGAGCAAATCACTGCCGAAGAGATGCTCAAAGTGCGCCAGCGCAAGTTCTACGCCACGCCGGAGAGCTAGCGGTGGCAGATTTGTACTGGTAGAGAACGCTGTTTTCCAACGGGTACCAGGCTTGACATCTGGAAACAGTTTTGTATAGTTGCTGACGATAGTAGTTATCGGCAGAACTAGATGGTTCAAATTAACTCCGAGCAGGACCCACGCGAAGCGGGCGGTCCGCAACCGCAGCCACCGGCCAAAGACTCGTTGCCAGTTAGCCCTGAGACCGAGTTTCAGCTAAGACTGGCAGAGATCCAGAATTTGATTGATACTTCTCAACACCAACAAGCGCTGGCCGAACTTGACCAAGCTTTGGAGGACTGGCCAGCACCGGAGCAACAAGTTGAGTTGTTACTGCAACGCGGATTGGCTCAGCGGATGATAGCGCCTGAGCGGAGGTACTCGGCAGCGGTAGCCAGTTTTATCACGGCCACCGAACAAGCTAAAAAACTTGCAAACTTTGACGCGCTTATCCAAGCATTAGTAGGTCGAGCCGACCTGCTTCGAACAAGTGGTCGTGACAAAATCTACTTTCAAAGTATCGGTGGTGATAAACGGAAAGCCCTGAAACGAGCTCAAGAATTTTTGAATAAAGCTGGGACATACTTGGAAAAGCTCGACGGCCCTACCATCGGACAGCACAAGTTACTCAATGAACTGGCCCTGCTCGAAAAAGAGTTTGTTTTACTTACTGCTGACGACGCAGAAAAGCTAAAGCGCCTGGAAACGGCGGAAGGGCACGAGCAAGTAGCTGTAAAACTAGCCGGTCAGGGGCTGGAGGAAAGTACCGACGATGGACAACAGAAAGCCTGGCGTGACCGCTTGGCCAGAAGCCTGACCACTTTGGGGGTTACTTTAAGCAGACTTGGCAAGCTTAGAGACGCCTACGATGCTCAAAAAGCTGCTTTTGATCTCTACGATCAAATTGGCGACAGACGCGGAGCAGGTAACGCCGCGGTTTCCCTGGCCCACTTGCTCAGCGGCGAACATGACTTTATCCGAGAGCCGGAGCCAGAGCAAAGATTATTACCGGACAGTGATCAGGCTAATGCCTGGTGGCAAACCGCTTTTGATGCCTCAACTAGAGTTGAAGGCACTCAAGTTGTTGTCACCGATCCGGACATCTACGACAGCATTAAGAAAGCATTGCTACCAGGTTTTCGAGATGATGCGTCAATCTGGTTAGACCCCGAGTAACACTCTCCACGCTTGCCAGGGCTCCGGCTCCGGTTCGGGCTCGGGCGGCGGAGGCTGGGGCGGTAGCGGCGGTAGTTTGACCACTTGCTCACCGGGTTTCTGGAGCAGCAGTTCATCCCGCAGTATTTTCTCCCGAGTAAAATCACTCTGAGCGGTCTCCAGCCGGCGCTCCAGCTCGGCCACTTCTTCCTCGAGCCGGCTAATTTCCTGGTTAAGCTCGGCTACGTACTCAGCGGAGTCGGTGGCCCGCTGGGCAGTTTTGCGCAGTGACACAAAAAAAATGGCGCTGATCACCAAAAAAAGCAGCACCATCAATGGATGTGACAACCAACGCAGCACAGCCCTACTATACCAAGCGCAAAACCAGACCGTTGCCTGAGAAGCTGAAGCAATTTTTTCAGGTCCTGGTAGGCCAGAGTACTTTTCTCCAAAACCGCGGTTGTTCAGTGTCCTTTATTATGGTATTATGAGTCCCTAAAAATGGTCCGCTGGCCTAATGGACTGGCCGCTAGACAGTAAGTGATATACTCAGCCTGCGCCTGCCCGCCCGACCATCCATAACAGACCTTATGCAGACGCTTCGAGACACGCACCAACAGTTTGAGCAGCACCTCAAAAGTAACGGTAAAGCCCACGCCACCGTCATCGCTTACAGCAAAGACATTGAGCAGCTGGTGGAGTACTTAAACCGGATGGGCAAGCTCAACACCGTTGAGGTCACCACCGACGACATCAACCAGTTCAAAGAACTGCTAAAAAAACAGCGCTACACCGGCAAATCTATCTCCCGCAAAATTAACTCCATCAAAGCCTACTTCCGTTTTTTGATCGGCGAGGGGACGCTGTCAGAAAATCCCGCCGAGACTATTGTTCATCCCAAGTACGACCAGCCGTCGCCTCGGGTCTTGGGCAAGGTAGAGTACCGAGCCCTGCGTGACGCCTGCCGCGGTGACGCCCGGATGTCGGGGATTGTCGAACTGCTGTTGCAGACGGGCATGCGGATCAGCGAACTGGCTACTTTGCAGTTACCAGACATTGATTTTGACCGCAACCTGATCTTTATCACTGCCCAAAACTCCCGGACCGCCCGCCGGGTACCGATGAACAAGGCTGCCAAGGCGGCGCTGATGCAGTACTTGCAGGTCAGGCCTCGCGCCAAGGAGCGAACGGTATTTTTGACTAAGACTTGCCGGCCGTTCCTGGTCCGCAACATCCGGACCGCTATCGACCGCTACTTCCGGTTGGCAGGCATTTCTGAGGCCAAGGTCAATGACTTGCGCCACACCTTTATTGTTGAACAGCTCAAGGCCGGCACACCGCTGGTGTACGTCAGCCAGCTGGTCGGCCACAAGCGCATCACTACCACCGAAAAGTACCTCAAACTGGTGGATGCCCCCGAGATGAACCCGAGCGTCCAGATTGAGGAGCTGTGACAGTAGCCGCGATCCCAGCCACAACCCCAGCCGCAGCTATCAGAGTTGCGCTTTTTCGATCAGCCGGGTACAATTCCCGAGCCATGTCCAACAGCGACACCACCGCCAATACATCTTGGTATCGCTCCTAAGTTGTTTTAGGGAGTGATGGTGGTGCCAGTGATGGCTGTAAAGCTCCCTCTCAGGGAGCTAGTTTTTTTCCAGCTCCCAAAAGTGGGAGTTTTTTGGTACTTAAGCTACAAAAAAACTAGAACAAAGAAACTAAATGATGAAACGAACCAAACCAACTATCGCCATTCTGGGTGGAATGGGACCGCAGGCCTCTGCAGAGGTGCTAGCCCGCGTTATGTGGGTGGCCCAGCAACGGTTTGGCGCTGAAACTGCCGACCAGTTCCCAGAGGTAATTCTAAGCTCGGTCCCCATTCCGGAGTTTTTCGAGTCGCGGTCAGACCGCCGGCAAGCGGAAGCGATGTTGGTGGACCGTGTCCGAGAGCTGTCCCGACTGCCGATCGACGGCTTGGCGCTGGCCTGCAACACCGCTCACCAGTTTTTACCGGCCTTGCAAGCCGTCACAGAAAAGCCGTTCATCAACCTCCCCGGGGAAGTAATTTTTCAGGCCCAGCAGAAAAACTGGCGGCGCGTTGGTCTGCTGGCATCGCCTGTCACCACTCAGTCCAGATTGTTTGAACGCTCGGCAGATCGGGCAGGTATTTCGCTGGTGACGCCTGGTTTAAAGGACCGGCGGCGGTTGGGCCAGGCTATCGGTTTGGTGATTGCGGGTGATCGGGCCTCGGCTCGCCGGCAAGTACTGGCAGTAGCCGCCCAGCTGGAGCTCCGGGATGTGGAGGCCATCATCTTGGGCTGTACCGAGCTGTCTTTGATTTTTAGCTCTAACGACACCTCGCTACCTCTCCTCGACTCCGTCCAGATCCTAGCTGAGAAAATTGCCGAGATCTACTACAATCAGACAGAGTAGGTTTACCGTATGAACACATCGTCCGCGCTCTCTGCCGCCCCGTCCTCTGCCGTCCCGCACCGCGTTCTCTCTGGCATTCGGGCCACCGGCCGGCTTCACCTGGGCAACTACTTGGGCGCTCTCAAAGGCATGATCGAGCTGGAGCGCCGTCCTGAGTACCAAACTTTTTACATGGTGGCCGACGTCCACACCGTCACCACCCCGTACGACGTCGAGGAACTGCGCCACAATCGTCGGGAAATTATCATCGACTACCTGGCGGCAGGGCTGGACCCGGAGCAGAGCACGCTGTTTATCCAGTCGATGGTGCCCGAGCACCTGGAGCTGGCGTTTTACCTGGCGTCGGTTAGCAGTGTGGCCCGAATGCAGCACTTGCCCACTTTCAAAGACAAAGTTAAACAGCACCCCCAGCACGTGACGCTGGCCTTGCTAAACTATCCGGTCTTGATGGCGGCCGACATCCTGATATACAAGGCCACCCAAGTGCCGGTGGGCATTGACCAGCAGCCGCACTTGGAAGTGGCGCGGGAGATCGCCCGCAAGATGAACCAGCAGTACGGGACCGATTTTCCCGAGCCCCAGCGGTTTGTGACGCCGGGGGAGTACGTGCCCTCGCTCAAGGGAGAGGGAAAAATGAGTAAGTCGGTCGAAGGTAGTTACATTAATTTGACTGATACACTGGCGGAAATTGAAGAAAAGCTCAAAAGAGTGCCCAGTGACAGCGGCCGAGGTGAACGCCCGCCTGAGACGGGCGGGGCAGCCACCTTGCTCAAGCTGGTAGAGTTGTTCCAAGGCCAGGAAGCGCGCCAAGCCTACGAAGCCGCTTACACCGGTGAGGGCATTCGCTACGCCCAGCTTAAATCAGACCTGGCCGAGGCCGTCTACCAGCAAGTCCGGCCCATTCAGCAACGGCGCGCCCAGCTGGAGGCAGCGCCGGCGAGCGTCGACCAAGTGATCGAGGCTGGCGCGGCCAAAGCCCGCCAAGTAGCCAGCCAAACACTCGAAGAAGTCAAGTACAAGCTGGGCCTGGGGTAATTGCCCTGGGGCCAGGAAACGACCAGAGTACCTAATGACAGACGTCAAACCCACCATCGAGTACGATGACTTTGCCAAGCTTGATATCAGGATCGGCAGAGTAGTGGCGGCCAGTCTGCCTGACTGGAGCCGCAAACTTATTGAGCTGAGCGTCGAGTTCGACTCTGATACCCGCAGTATTCTGGCCGGGATCAGCCAATGGTATGGCCCCGATGATTTGATCAGCAACTACTACCTGTTTGTGGTCAACTTGGCGGAGAAAAAGATGGGCCCCGCCGTCAGTCAGGGGATGATGCTGATGGCCGACGCGGCCGAGCGGCCCGTGCCTCTCAAGATTACTGATCCGGTGGCGGTGGGCGTCGCGGTCCGCTAGCCTGGCCAGCCGCGCTTGTCCGCCTCTCGCGCCAGCCCGCCTCCCCACGCTTGTCTGTCCCTTAGCCACGTCCCTCACCCGCGCCTGTCCGCCAACTTACGGTTTCCCATACTTGGCATGCTACAATGGCAGCTCATGACAGGGACCGCTAAGTACCTCGAGAACGGCCGCCAAGACGGCCCCAAAAATAACTCCAAAAACAGTTCGGTGAACCGTCGGCCCACCCGAGGTCGACCGTCACTGCGCCGACCCGCGCGTCCCCAGATACGCAAGTTTGAGTTCCAGTTCAGTCCGCAGCAGTTGTTCAACCGCGGCATCCTGCTGTTGATCGTTGGTTTGTTGTTTTTACCGGCCTTGGCTTCCGGCTTGACCGGTGCCGACCAAGAACAGATCAGCTTGAGCCGCTTGATCACCGACATTCGCCAGGACCGCGTGGAACGGCTGCTGATCCGCGGCAGCCGGCTGGAGGCCGAGTTTACCGACGGCACCACCAAGATTTCCCGCAAGGAAGACGGCCAGGAAGCGCTGAGCGTGCTGGAGAGCGCTGAGATCGACTTGTCCCAAGTAGACGTGGAAGTCAAGGACCTTTCTTTTACCGAGATGGCTTGGGAGCTGCTGCTCAATATCTTGCCGATCCTGCTGATGGTGGTCTTTTTCCTGTTCCTGTTCCGCCAGGCCCGCAGCGGCGCCGGTGACATGATGGGCTTCGGCCGCAGTAAGGCCAAGATGTTCATCAAGGGCAAGCAGGACG
Organism: Candidatus Pacebacteria bacterium CG10_big_fil_rev_8_21_14_0_10_56_10; assembly: GCA_002772645.1. Taxonomy (GTDB): domain Bacteria; phylum Patescibacteriota; class Microgenomatia; order UBA1400; family PJMF01; genus 1-14-0-10-56-10. The sequence goes on from PFDK01000020.1 coordinate 65,567, forward strand.
TCAAGTTTGCCGACGTAGGCGGCATGGACGAGGCCAAGCAGGAACTCGAGGAAATTGTTGATTTTTTGAAGAACCCTAAAAAGTACACTAAAGTGGGGGCCCGTACCCCCAAAGGGGTGCTGCTGGTGGGGCCGTCGGGTACGGGCAAGACCCTGCTGGCTCGAGCAGTGGCCGGTGAGGCCAATGTTCAGTTCTTGTCGATCGCCGGCTCTGAGTTTATGGAGATGTTGGTTGGGGTAGGCGCGTCACGGGCCCGCGACCTGTTTCAAACAGCCAAGAAACTGGCCCCGTCGATCATTTTTATCGACGAAGTTGATGCTATCGGCCGGATGCGCGGCCAAGGCAGTATGGGTGGTCACGACGAGCGCGAGCAGACTCTCAACCAGATCCTGGTCGAGATGGACGGCTTCACTCAGAATGACAACGTGGTGGTGATGGCCGCTACCAATCGCGGCGACATGCTCGATCCGGCGCTGGTCAGGCCAGGCCGGTTTGACCGCCGAGTGATGGTCAACTTGCCTGACCTGGAAGAGCGCAAGTTTATCCTCAAAATTCACGCCAAGGGCAAGCCGTTTACCGACGAAGTCAACTGGGACCGGGTAGCCAAGCGAACCGTGGGCTTTTCCGGCGCTGACTTGGAGAACATGCTCAACGAAGCAGCCATCGGCGTAGCCCGCGAGAACCGCAGTCAAGTCACGATGGAAGACATCGAAGAAGCGTCGCTTAAAGTCAAGCTGGGCCCCAGCAAGAAGCGGCTCCGAGATGATTATGAGCGCAAAATGACGGCTTATCACGAGGCCGGGCACGCCATCGTGGCCCATTCCTCGCCGCACGCCGACCCCGTCCACCGCATCTCGATCGTGTCGCGCGGCCGGGCGCTGGGCTTTACGCTCACGCCGCCGGAAAAAGACAAGGTCCAGACTACTCGTTCGGAACTGCTCGACGACATCGCCGTCCTAATGGGCGGTCGAGCGGCCGAGGAGCTCATCTTTAACGAGCTGACGGCTGGTGCCAGCAGTGACATCGATCAAGCTACCAGAGTAGCTCGGTCGATGGTGACCGAGTACGGCATGAGCAAGCTGGGCGCTGTCAACCTCACTCCCCAGTACGACAGCACCTACAACCGGGTGATCGGCTCGCCGAGCACCGTCTCCGACCGTCTCCAAGAACGCGTGGATGGTGAAGTATCTTCTATCATTCATGAGGCCAAGGACCGGGCTTTGTCGATCCTCAAGAAGTACCAGCAGAAACTTGACTTGGTTTCCCAAAAACTGCTGGAACTGGAGACGCTCGACGGGGACCAGTTTGCCAAGCTGATGGGTTTTACCAAAGCTACCGCCAAAGCCCAGACCTCTTGAGTTTAAGACTGTTCTGGGGCCGGCTGAGCAAACTGGCGGGTGTCAAACTGGCGGTACCACTCGACAGTCTTTTCTCTCTATAATAGCCGGGCATGAACAACTCTGCCCACCACCACTTACTGCGGCAGCGCAAGATTCGCTTTTTGTTTCTAAGTTTGTTTTTCTTGTCGCTGTTGCTGGGCTTGCTGATCGTCCCTTTTGAGAAGGACATCGGCAACATCAGGACCAGCTTTGACGGTATCTGGTGGGCGATCACTACCGTGACTACCGTGGGTTACGGCGACAAAGTACCGGTGACTGTAGAAGGCAAGATCATCGGCAGTTTTCTGCAAGTGCTGGGAGCTTTCATGTTTGGTATTTTGGTGGGCATGATCGGCTTTATGGTTAGCAGGTCCCAGGAAGAGTTCAAGTGGAACCGGATGTTTGAACGGCTTGATAGAATAGAAGGCAAAATTGCCGAGAACACTCGGCGGATGGGTTTTTTGGTCAAGGATGGTCAGGTTGAGCAACAAGTCCAAGTCGGTAGGCATGGCCAGTCAGGCCAGTCTGACCAGTCAGGCAAACCGAGCCAACCGAGCCAGCCGGGCCAAAGCACCCGCCTTGCTCAGCCCGAACCGGTCCCGCCCACACTGCCGGTCCCGCCTCCTCCCCAGCCATGAAGTAACAGCGACTGATCGATGAACTACTTTCTTCTCATCGACGGCCACGCCTTGATTTATCGGGCGTACCATGCGTTTCCCGATCTGACCGCGCCTGACGGACGGCTGGTGAACGCGGTGTACGGTTTTAGCAGGATTATGCTGACGGCGCTGCGCAACTTTGACCCGGAGTACGCGGCGGTGGCATTTGACCATCACGCCCCAACTTTTCGCCACCAACTTGACGAGACGTACAAGGCCCAGCGGGAGGACATGCCCCAGGAGCTGGTTGACCAGCTGGAACCAATTAAGCAAGTAGTGGAGGCGCTCAACATTCCCCAGTTTGAGCTGGCCGGTTACGAAGCCGATGACTTGATCGGCACGCTGGCCCGGCAGGCCGAAAAACTGGTCAATCGCCGGAAGCTTGACTTGAGCGTGGTGATCGTCACCGGCGATAAAGACAGCCTGCAGTTGGTCAACGACGTTGTCCACGTCTGGATGCCAGCCCGAGGAAAGAAGCAGGTGGCTGCCGAGTACGACCGGGCCGCCGTTGTCAAGAAGATGGGGGTCGCCCCTGGGCAGGTCGTTGATCTCAAGGCGTTGATGGGCGACTCCTCCGACAACATTCCCGGTGTCAAAGGCATCGGTGCCAAGACCGCGGCGGTGCTGCTGCAAGCCTTTGGCAACCTGGACCGGCTCTACAAGGTGGTTGACGGACTGGATGATGACGGTAAACTGCCGCCACGAGTTGGGCCGTCGCCGGATAGGTTGAGCAGATCACCGGACAGGCTGAGCGCGCCAACGGACAGGCTGAGCGCGCCACAGCGATCGGCCCTTAAGCCGGCAGTGGTCTCTAAACTGTGCGCGGGCCGAGAGGCCGCTTATCAAAGCCAGCAGCTAGCCGCCATTGTTACCGATGTGCCAATCAAGCTTGACCTGGAAATGTGCCGGGTAACCGCCTATCACAAAGACCGGGTGCTGGAACTGTTTGACCGGCTGGGCTTTATGTCGCTGGTCAAGCTGCTGCCGCCGGATACTTTTGAGACCGAACTGCAGGAGGCGCTGTTTTGAAACGGAAATCGGGGTCGGTCGCCACTACTGCCACTGCCACCATCGCCACCACCGCCCAGATTAAGACTGGTACCAAAACTAGGTCGGGCCAATCTCCATCGCTTCGAGGGCTCAAAGGGCTCAAAGTAGCGCTGGCCCACGATTACTTGCGCGAGTACGGTGGCGCCGAGCGGGTCCTCGAGGAGCTGCACCGAATGTTCCCGGAGGCGCCGGTCTACACCGCTTTTGTTGACAGCCGGGCGATGGGCAGGCACTGGCCCAAGTTTGCCGATTGGGACATTCGCCAGAGCTGGCTGACCAAGCTGCCGCTCCACCGCCGGTTGTTTTCACCGCTGCGCGTCTGGGCGCACCGCTACTTTAGAGGTTTTGATTTGTCAGGGTACGACCTGGTGATCTCTTCGACCAATGCCTACATGGCCAAAGCTGTCCGGGTACCCCACGGCGTCCACGTCTGCTACTGCCACACTCCCAGCCGTTCGCTGTACGGTTACACTACTATGACCGACTGGCGGAAAAATCCGCTGGTTAAGCTAGGCGGCGAACTAATCAACCACTATCTGAGGATCGTTGACTTCCGGGTGGCCCAAGACGTCGATCACTTCATCGCCAACTCCCGAGAAACTGCCCGTCGCATCGATAAGTTTTGGCGGCGTGACGCCACCGT
>PFDK01000020.1:69312-71909 GCA_002772645.1 Candidatus Pacebacteria bacterium CG10_big_fil_rev_8_21_14_0_10_56_10
ACCCGCCCACCTCGGCTCAGCCAGCCGGTCCTGGACACCCGCCCAGCCTGGCCCAGCCCGCCAGTCCAGCCCGCCCAGACCAAGGTGAGTACTATCTGTATGTCAACCGGCTGGCATTGGCCAAGCACCCAGAGTTGGCGGTGGCGGCCTGCAACAGATTGGGTCTGCCGCTGAAAGTAGTCGGCACTGGCCCGATGTTAGCCCGGCTCCGGGAAGCGGCCGGCGCCGGGGTGGAGTTGCTGGGCGCGGTTAGTGACCAACAGCTCCATCGGCTGTATGCCGGCGCAAAAACCTTGCTGTACCCCGCGGAAGACGAGGATTTTGGGATGGTGCCGGTGGAGGCAATGGGCCACGGCGTGCCGGTAATTGCTCACCGCAGCGGCGGTCCCAGCAAGACGGTGATCGACGGCCGGACTGGCGTACTGTTTGACGAGTTGAGCGAACAGGGGTTGGTCGAGGCTATCGAGCGCGCCGGTAGTCACTCTTTCGATCGCCAGGTTATCTACCGCCACGCTCGCCAGTTTTCCCGGCAAGAGTTTGTCAAACAGCTCGAGGAGTTTTTGGGTGGAGTTACGGCTCGTCGCTGAAGTTGATTGGAAGCAGCTCTGAGCCTGTGTTGACAAGGCCTAATTTTTAAGAATATACTACCAGTATGAATTTACCACTATTCGCTCAAACTAATTCTAAAGGTCAGGTTGTTATTCCCAAGGCCATCAGGGAAAAACTTGGAATCAGAGCAGGAACCTTGCTGGAAGTTGTGGTCAGAGCTCAGGGTTTATACCTATATCCTGTCAACACAGTGGCCAGAGATACTGACTCGCGCACCGCCTTTATTAAATTACTGAAAAAAACAGCTGGGAGTTGGGGTCCTGCTACGCCGAAAGAGCAAAGAAAAGAGGCAGCCCAACACAAACTGGAAGTCAGAGCCTCCAAGAAAAGGAAGTCGGCATGGTGATTTTGGACACAAGTGTAATCATCGATCACTTACGACAAGATCCTTCTTCCAGCAGTTTGCTGGCTTTTTCCAAAAAGTCTCCCCGGGAGGAAATAGGAATATCAATAATAAGCTTGCAAGAACTCTACCAGGGAGAAAGCACTCGTCAAACTCAAAAAGAGAACCACCTTTTAGCAACAGTTTCTGGCCTCCAGGTCCTTCCATATACCTATGAAGTTGCGGAACTGGCCGGTAAAATATCACGCGACAGTGAGTATGACCTTGAGTTTGTCGACGCAGCAATCGCTGCCACCACCATCCTCAATGGAGCAAAGCTTTTCACTTTAAACAAGAAGCATTTTGTCAACATTCCAGACTTGGAATTACGAGCTTCTAAAGTCATATAACGTTAAGGAAGTTAGCCATCGATTGACATATTAGCACTCATTGTCTATGATTGCTAAACTTATGATCGATCTGACGGCTCGCCAAGTCCAAGTTCTGCGGGCGATTATCGAAGAGTTTATCGAGACGGCCGATCCGGTGGGCTCAGACACCATTGACCGTAAATTCCAGATCGGTGTCTCGCCGGCCACCATTCGCAACGAGATGGTTTACTTGACTAAACAGGGCTACTTGTCCAAAAGCCACAGCAGTTCCGGTCGGCTGCCCACTCCCTTGGCGATGAAGCTTTACGTCAACGAGCTGATGAAAGAAAAAGAGCTGTCGGTGGCTGACGAGGTTTCGGCCAAAGAGAAGATTTGGAAAAGCCGCGATCGGCTCGACGACCTACTGCACGAGGCCACTCGGGCGCTGGCCGAGAAGGCTCACAGCATCGGCCTGGCGCTGACCGACCGGCGGCGGGTGTATCACGCCGGCTACTCCAATATCTTGACGATGCCCGAGTTTTCTGATATTGATGTAGTTCGGCACGTCTTTTCGCTGATCGAAGAGGCGGCCTTGATCGAAGAGCTGTTTGAAAGCAGGACCAGCGAAAACGTCATCCAGTTGGTGTTTGGTCCTGAGCTGGACAACGAGTATCTGGAGCCGATCGGCGTGATCTATACTTCAGTCAAGGCAGGTGGGACGGTCTGCAGTCTGGGGGTGCTGGGCTCGGCCCGGTTCGAGTACTCTTATGTAGTGCCGATGATGCGCTACTTTCGCAGTTTAATTGAAGAAATGACCGCCGAAATGGTCCAGTAGTTTTAGAACCCGGAGATCGATGACGGCTCGCCCCAAAAGCACGAGTGATAGCTCAGGTAGCCGCGACCGGCGACAGTCGGCTAAGACCGGCCGGGCCCACCCAGCCGATCAGCGGGAGCGGCTCGAGGAACTGGAGCGGCAGATGGCCGCAGCTCGGGAAAACGAGAAGCGTGCCTTGGCCGACTACCAAAACTTGGTGCGCCGTCAACAACAAGACCGAGCGCGGTTGGTCGCCGCCGCCAGTCGGGAAGTGATCGAGACTATTCTGGAGCCGTTGGAACACTTGAACATGGCCAGCCGGAAGTTGAACGATCCGGGCTTAACGATGGTGGTTGACCAGCTTTGGGAGCGGCTTGACGAGTTGGGTTTGGACCAGCTCGATGTACTGGGCAAGGAGTTTGACGAGCGGACTATGGAGGCGGTGGAGCGCCGCGGCCACGGCTCGTGGGTGTTGGCAGTA
>PFDK01000020.1:71927-73379 GCA_002772645.1 Candidatus Pacebacteria bacterium CG10_big_fil_rev_8_21_14_0_10_56_10
CTAGGCGACCACGTCATCCAGCACGCCCAAGTGGTGGTCGGTGACCAGGCCGGTGACCAGGCTGACGGTCAGACTGGCGAGCGGCCGGAAGAAGATGGCCAAACCAGCAATCAACTTGGCAGCTAACTTAAGTACCAAGTAGTTATATTGAAAGCAGATGATGGCAGACACTCAATCCCAAACCTCCCAATCAAAATCTCAATCGGCCGGGAAGATCATCGGCATCGACTTGGGAACCACTAACTCCGCGATCGCGGTGATGGAAGGCGGCTCGCCCAAGATCATCCCCTCCGGCGAAGGCCGCAACACCTTTCCGTCGGTAGTGGCGTTCAAAGGCGACGAAGTGATCGTCGGCGACGCCGCCAAGCGGCAGATGGTGCTCAACCCGGAGTCAACCATTAACTCGGTCAAGCGGTTTATGGGCCGCAAGTACGGCGACCAAGCAGTCAAAGAAGCTACCAAGCACGTGGCTTACCGAGTGGACAAAGGCAAAGACAGCATGGTGACCGTCAAGGTCGGCAACACCAGCTACACTCCCCAGGAGATCTCGGCGAAGATCTTAGCCAAAGCTAAAGCTGATGCCGAGAGCTACTTAGGCAGTAAAGTCACTCGGGCGGTCATCACCGTACCGGCCTACTTCGACGACTCTCAGCGCCAGGCTACCAAACAAGCCGGCGAGATTGCCGGCCTGACTGTCGAGCGGATCGTCAACGAGCCTACTGCCGCGGCGCTGGCATACGGCCTTGATAAGAAGGGCTCGGCCCGGATCGCCGTGTATGACTTGGGCGGCGGCACTTTTGACATCTCGATCCTGGAGATCGGTGACGGCGTGTTTGAAGTCAAGTCTACCAACGGTGACACCTTTTTGGGCGGCGACGACTTTGACGGTCAGCTGATCGAGTACATGGTGGCCGAGTTCAAGAAAGACCAGGGGAAAGACTTGTCGAAAGACCCGCAGGCGCTCCAGCGCATCAAGGACAGTGCCGAGAAAGCCAAGATCGAGCTGTCGTCTGTCCAGCAAACCACTATTAATCAGCCCTTCATTACCCAGGGTGACGACGGCCAGCCGCTACACCTGACGATGGAGATCACTCGGGCTAAGCTCGAGGAGCTGGTAGACGGGCTGGTCCGGCGGACGTTCAAGCCGGTCGAGCAAGCGCTCAAGGACGCCAAGGTCAAAGCCAGTGACATCGACGAGGTAGTGCTGGTGGGCGGCATGACCAGGATGCCTAAGCTGCAGGCAGAGGTCAAGAAGTTCTTCGGCAAAGAACCGCACAGGGGCGTCAACCCCGATGAAGTGGTGGCGGTGGGCGCCGCCATCCAGGCCGGAGTGATCGGCGGTGACGTCGGTGACGTGGTCCTGCTTGACGTGACGCCGCTGACGCTCGGCCTAGAGACGCTGGGCGGGGTGCGTACGCCGCTGATCGACCGTAACACCACCATTCCCACCAG
>PFDK01000020.1:73389-83131 GCA_002772645.1 Candidatus Pacebacteria bacterium CG10_big_fil_rev_8_21_14_0_10_56_10
GCGGCTGACAACAAGTCGCTGGGGCGGTTTATTCTGGACGGGATCCCGCCGGCGCCGCGGGGGACCCCTCAGGTTGAAGTGGCGTTTGACATCGACAGCAACGGTATTTTGAACGTTACGGCTACCGACAAGAAAACTAACAAGGAGCAGAAGATCACCATTCAGAACTCGACTAACTTGTCGGAAGAAGAGATCGAGAAGATGAAGGCTGACGCCGAGAAGCACGCTGAAGATGACCGGCGCAAGAAGGAGTTGGTCGAGGCGCGCAACCAAGCTACCAGCGTGGTGTTCGAGCTCAAGAAGCAGCTGGGCGAGTACGGCGATAAGCTCGAGGCTAAAGATAAAGAGGCCATCGAGCAGAACGTCAAGAAGCTCGAGGAGCTGGCCGCTCAGGACGGCGCCTCGGTGGAAGAGCTCAAGCAGGCTACGGACGAGACGCTCGGTTCGGCCCAGAAGATTGCCGAGGCGATGAGCGCCGCCCAGCAGGCGGCCGGCCAGGCCGGCGCCGAAGGTACGCCGGGTGCCGACCACAGCGGCAACGCCACCAACGCCACCGACGGCGATCGAGTTGGTGACCAGGCGGAGGTGTCCCAGGATGACGGCAAAAAGGACGCCGAAGAGGGCGAGGTTGTTAAAGAGTAGTCTGCGGGCTAAGTAAACAGTGGTGATCGACGCCGTTACCGGACCGAAACAGCACTGTCATGATGGCTGATAGCGGCAGCCGCTACGGCTTGCCGGCGCGGCGGTGGCAGGTGTTACTGGACGAAGCGGCCGGACTGCTGGTCGAGCTGGCTCGTCGCGGCCAAACGATCAGCTACAGCCAGCTGTCGTACCAACTCAAGTCCGCCCGAATACACCACTTCAGTTACGCCATGGTAGGTCTGCTGGACGACTTGAGCGTCCGCGATGCCCAGTCGGGACGGCCGTTGCTGGCTACTTTGGTGGTCCGTCAATCGTCAGGCCGGCCCGGTCCTGGCTACTTCCGCAAGACGGCTGCCCAGCACGGTACGCCCGCCCAGCAGGAGCGCTTCTGGCAAGAGCAGCTGGCGGCGGTGTGCGCGTACTGGCAAGGAGCAGCTGGCAAGCGGGTGGGCAGCAACTCTAATTAGCAGTCAATCTAATTGTCTGCTAGATTTAGCTTGGCCGGCTTGTTACAATAAATCCCTTATGGCTAGTCAGCGCGATTACTACGACATCCTCGGCTTAAAAAAAGACGCGTCCGAGAGCCAGATCAAGTCGGCATACCGTCAGCTTGCCCTCAAGTACCATCCGGACCGCAACAAAGAAAAGGACGCCGAAACCAAGTTCAAAGAAATAAACGAGGCCTACCAGGTACTGTCCGACCCCAAGAAGAGACAGACATACGATCAGTTTGGCCACGCCGCTTTCGATCCTTCCAGCGGCATGGGCGGCAACCCTTTCGCGGGCGCCCGTCAGGGACCGTTAACCTGGACTTACACCACTGGTGGGCCGTTCACCGGCGGCAGTGGTTTTAACTTTGGCGACACCGACTTCCAGGACCCTTTTGAGATTTTCGAGGCTTTTTTCGGCGGAGGCTTTACCCAGGCGGGCCGGCGCCGTCCCCGCTACTCGCTAACGGTCGATTTTATGGACGCCGTCAAAGGGGCCGACAAAGAAATCACGGTCGACGGCCAAAAAAAGAAAGTCAAAGTGCCGGCCGGAGCTAATGAAGGCACCCGGATCAGGTTCGATCAATTCGACGTGACTATCGGCATCCGTCCCCATCCGCGGTTCAAGCGCGACGGCTATGACCTGTTTATCGACCACCGCATCCCTTTTACCATGGCGGCGCTGGGCGGGACCACTCAAGTAGAGACAGTTGGCGGTCGGTTGAAGCTAAAAGTCCGGCCCGGCACCCAGTCCCACACTCTGGTCAGACTGCGGGGGGAAGGCGTGCCGCACTTGCGCCGCGGTGGCAAGGGCGATCTCTACGTGCGGCTGATACTGGACGTGCCCGAGAAGCTGAGCAAAGCGGAACGAACAAAGCTCGAGGAGTACCGCCAGCTCCAGGCCTGAGGTTGACCGGCCCAGGGTCGTGCCTGTTGACCTGCTTAAGTAAGATTACGGGCCGCTATCGTTGCCTCATTAAAAACGTAACGGAAAGGCCGCTTCGACTTCCAGCCAGCGTTTGCTATAATACCTCTGGAAGGTGGAGAAAGGGGCGAATGATTCGGTCCTTTTTTTACTACTCCGGCCGGCTGAATGTCATTGCCCAAGGAACCACCAGTAACATCGGGACGGCGGCACCGCCGGCCAACAGAAAGTAGAGTATGCCAAAAGTCTCCAACACTATGGCCAGGACCGAGTTTTCGGCGGCTATTCTCCAGATTGCCAACGAGCGCAATATTTCCACTGATTCTATTTACGAAGCTATTCGCCAGGCTCTAGTCTCGGCCTACCGCAAGCAGTTCAAAGAATCTTCGGAAGAGGCGTACGTATTTGTTCAGCTCGATGAGCAGACCGGCGGGGCCCGGATCTTTCAGGCGCCGGTCACTAAAAAAGACGACGAAACAGGCGAGATCCTGGAGTGGGACGAGTCACAGGCCCAGGACGTTACTCCGGCTGGCTTTGGCCGGATCGCTGCCCAGACCGCCAAACAAGTTATCCTCCAAAAAATTCGGGAATCGGAAAAAGATCAGATCATTAGCGACTACCAGGGACGGTTAGGCGAACTGGTGACCGGCCAGGTCTTGCGGATGGACGGCCGGATGGTGGTGGTTGATATCGGCCGCGGCCAGGGATACATGCCGCCCGAAGAACAGATGCGGGGAGAGTTTTACCGAATGAACATGCGGCTGGCGGTGTTGATCCACGACATCCGCGAAACCCATCGCGGTCAGCTGATCATCGTCTCGCGGTCGCAGCCACAACTGGTCATTAAGCTGTTCGAGCGGGAGGTGCCCGAGGTATCTTCCGGCGCGGTGGAGGTGGTAGCAATCGCCCGAGAAGCGGGAGTCAGGACCAAGATGGCGGTCCGGGCTACCCAAGAAGGCGTTGACCCGGTGGGATCGTGCGTCGGCCAGCGAGGTGTCCGTGTTCAGGAAGTGATCCGTGAGCTCAACAACGAAAAGATCGACATTATTCCCTACTCGGAAAACTTGGAGTTGTTCCTGCAGGCGGCGCTAGCCCCGGCAGAAGGCCTCAAGATCGACATCGAAAACGACAGTAACACCGCGGTGGTGACCGCTCCGGACGACCAGCTGTCGCTGGCCATCGGCCGCGGGGGCCAGAACGCCCGACTGGCAGCCAAGCTGACCGGCTACCGGATCACGGTCAAGTCAGCGGAGGGCGAAGTTAAGTCCCAGGCCACCGGCGAAGAAGAGTATGAAATCGATACATTTGCGGGGCTAACCCAAGAGTCCCGTGATGAGCTTGTCCAGCTCAAGTTGACTACCACTAACGACCTGGTGAGATTTCAGGACAAGTGGCGCAACTCTGAACACTTGGCCGATGACCAAAAGGAGCTGTTGGCGCCGATCGTGGCTAAGGCCGAAGCCGAGGAAGCGGCCCGGGAGGCTCGGATCGCCGCCGAACAAGCCGCCGAACAAGCTGCTCAGCAAGCTGCCGAAGCTAATCTGCTAGGGGCAGACCAGCCAGCCGACCAAACGGCAGGATCTCAGCATGGTGATGCCGACAGCGCTAGCAACACCGACAGCACTGGCAATACCGGCGCCGCCGGCAACACTTAAGGAAGGGCCCCCCGCCGGCCCAAGCACAACGACTATGGCACAGCAAGCACGACCACCAGTAGTGACCATCATGGGCCACGTGGACCACGGCAAAACAACTTTGCTGGACTACCTGCGACGCACCAACATGGTCAAGGGTGAGGCGGGCGGCATCACCCAGCACATCGGCGCTTACCAAGTGGAGCACCAGGGCAAGCCGATCACTTTCATTGATACACCCGGCCATGCCGCCTTTAACAAAATGCGCCAGCGCGGTGCCCAAGTGACCGACATCATCGTGCTGATGGTGGCGGCCAACGACGGTGTCAAACCGCAGACCATCGAGTCGATCCGCCATATTAAGGATAGTCAAGCGGACGTGATCGTGGCCATCAACAAGACCGATCTGCCGGACGTCCAGCCGGAGATGGTCAAAGCCCAGCTGGCCGAACACCAGCTGTTGGTCCAGGGCTACGGCGGCGAGATCGAGACGGTCGAGATCTCGGCGCTGAAAGGCACCGGCGTGGACAAACTGCTGGAAACCATCGCCATCACGGCTGAGCTCAACGAGTACCAGGCCGATCCGGACGCGCCGCTCCGGGCGGTAGTGATCGAGTCTACTAAAGACAGTCAGCGCGGTCCGCTGGCCAGGGTGATTGTTAAGCAAGGCACCCTGCGGGTCCGCCAGGACATACTGGCTGACGAGGTGGCCGGTCGGGTCAAGGCGCTGGTGGGCGGTCAGGGCGAACAGCTCGGCCAGGCTGGCCCGGGGACCCCGGCCGAAGTGATTGGCTTCAAAGACGTGCCGGCGGTGGGCGCGGTTGTCCGAGACGCGGCTCGGCTTGAGGAGTATCGGGCCGAGGCGAGTGAAGCTGGTGAGGCTAGTGAAGCTAGTGAAAACAGTGAAGCTAGTGAGGCTGGGCCGGAGACTGCCCAACCAGCTACTGCCGGGGCAGCTGGCATTGACACCGACACAGAGTTCGACTTTGAGGCCGCCTTTGGCGAGAAAGAAAAACTGTCGATGATCGTCAAGACAGACGTGGAGGGCACGCTGGAGGTGATCTTGCAGAACATCGACGATGATTCAGTTGAAGTGGTGCGCGCCGCCGTCGGCCAGGTCAGTGAGCGCGACATCGAAATGGCCGAGACTACCGGCGCCAGTATTATCACTTTTCACCTCAAAACCTCTGGCAAAATCAAGGAGTTGGCTAAGCGCTCCGGCATCAAGGTCCAGAACTATGACGTCATTTACGAGCTGATCGATGACCTTCAGCAAAAGATCCTCAAGATCCTCGAGCCAACTATTGACGAAGTTGAGTTGGGCACTGCCGAGATCCTGGAAGTTTTTGAGATTCGCGGTGAACGAATTGCCGGCTGCCGGATGAAAACCGGCCAGATCAAGAAAACCGACAAGCTCCACCTCAAGCGCGGCGACCAGATTGTTTCCGACTTAACGATCAAGAGCATGATGCACGGCAAAGAAGAGATCAGCTCGGTCAAAGGCAAGAGCGAGTTCGGGGCAACGTTCAAACAAAGCAAAGCCGCTTTCGCGGTTGGCGACGTGCTGGTGGCTTACCGGGTGGAGGAGTAGTCCGCCACGCCGTTTGTGCCGCGCCACACCGCGCTGACCGCGCCGCGCTTCAAGGTGCCGCCTGGTAAATTGGCCCGATCTTGGTATAATTGCCGCTTGTAACATCATTAAACATCAACAGTAGTAATAGAAAGAATGGTCACTTTACTGATTGGCCGAGCTTTGGCGGCAGACAGCCGCGGCTAACGCGAATCAGCTAAGGGTTTCTTGCAAAGGAGTCATACCATGGCATTGCCAAAAACGCAGAAGCAGGACATCATCAAGGAGTTTCAGCTCTTTGACGGCGACACCGGCTCGCCTGAGGTGCAGGTGGCACTGCTGACCAACTCGATTTCCCAGCTGACCGAACACCTCAAGCAGCACAAGAAAGACAACCACTCTCGCCGCGGCCTGCTCAAGCAGGTCAGCAAGCGTCGCCGGCTGCTCAACTTCCTCCAGAATAAAAGCGACGAGCGCTACCAGCAGCTGATCAAGCGGCTGGAGCTGTCGAAGTAACGCCGCTTAAAATAGAGCAAGGCGCGAAATCGAGGAGGGCAAGTACCAAGAGTGTTTGGATTTCATTGCGAACTGGGGGAAACCGCCCTCCCCAACCCAGCGTGGTATAATGCGGCTTAACAATAAATAGTCCTGGTTACAGCAGAGAATCACTCTAGGTTGTAAGCTAGATGTTCTATCTCAAGCAGCGGCCTCAGGGTGGGCACCCTTCTCGCCAGCCGCGCTCGACAGATGGAGCCTGTATCTTAGAACTTAGAACTACTCCGCTCTAACCTCCCAAAGGTTGGCCGGTTGGGCTGGTAGCCCGATCCGACCAAAACAAATATGTCATATCCAGTTTATCCGGATACTAAGTCATTCGATATTCCAGTCGGTGACAAAACCATTACTGTCACCATCGGCACTTTTTCCCAGCAGGCCGCCGCCGCGGTGCTGGCCAGGTGCGGCGACACGGTGGTTCACACTACCATAGCTCTAGGTCGCCAGGTCAATCTAGGCTACTTCCCACTGTCAGTTGAGTTCGTAGAGAAGCTCTACGCTGGCGGCATCATCAAGGGCTCGCGCTGGGTGAAGCGCGATGGCCGGCCCTCGGACGAAGTGATCCTCAAAGCTCGGGTGATCGACCGAACCATGCGGCCGATGTTTGCCAAGGGTATTACCAACGAAGTTCAGATAGTCAACTCCGTTTTTTCGTACGACGGCGAGCACGATCCCGACATGCTGGGCTTGATGGCATCGGGTTTGGGCCTGAGCTTGTCCGGCCTGCCGTTTACCGGACCAGTGGCAGGTTTGCGGGTGGGATACTCTCAGGAAACCCAGCAGTTCGTGTTTAACCCTACCGAAGAACAGCGCCAGCAGGGTGACCTGGACCTGATTGTGTCCGGTACCAAAGACTCGATCGTGATGGTCGAGGCCGGTGCCAACGAGGTATCGGAGGAAGTAATGGTGGAGGCACTGTCCCAAGCCCAGGAACAGCTGGCGGCCATGACTGCCGTGATGGAGACCATCGTAGCCAAGCACGGCCGCGACCGCATCAACCTGGTCGAGACCTCGAGCGAAATCGAGGCCGCCAAGAAAAAGGTCCGATCCCAACTGGAGACCGACCACGCCCAAACTATCCAGGAGCTGATCACGGCCCAAGCCCGGCTGGAAAATCCTGACTTGAGTGTCTTGGCCGAGCAGATCGAGCTGGCCGAAGACAGTCCGCTGTCTGTCAGTGACGTCAAAGGCATCATCTATGACTTGATGGAAGCGGCCGCCCGCCACATGATCCTCGAGGACGGCAAACGTCCCGACGGTCGCCGGGCAGACGAGATCAGACAGATTTGGACTGAAGTCGATGTCTTTCCCCGGACCCACGGTAGCGCCATGTTCAAACGCGGCGCCACCCAGGCAGTGACGATCACTACTTTGGGATCGCCTTCGCTGGGACAGCATATCGAGGACATGGGCGGCGAGGAAGTCCGCCACTACATGCACCACTACTACATGCCGCCTTTCGCCGCCGGTGAAGCCGGCCGGATGGGTTGGCCGAAACGCCGCGAGGTTGGCCACGGAGCGCTGGCCGAGCGGGCGCTACTGCCGATGATCCCCGATCAAATAGACTTTCCGTACACCATTCACCTGGTCTCGGAGATCTTGAGCTCGAACGGCTCGACTTCTCAGGCTGCTATCTGCGGCTCGACTATGTCGCTGATGGCCGCTGGCGTGCCGATCAAGAAACCGGTGGCCGGCATCGCCATGGGCTTGGTGAGTGACGGCGACAAGCACCTGGTGCTGTCCGACATCCAGGGTTTGGAAGACCACGTGGGTGACATGGACTTTAAGGTGGCCGGCACTCGTGACGGCATCACAGCTCTGCAGATGGACATCAAGCTCCAGGGCTTGCCCCGAGAGATCCTGGTGAGCGCCTTGGACCAAGCTAAAGTTGGCCGCCTCAGCATCCTCGACAAGATGCTCGAGACAATCGCTGAGCCGCGTCCCCAGCTGTCCGAGTACGCGCCCAAGATTGAGCAGATCGAGATCCCGGCCGATAGAATCGGCGAGCTGATCGGTCCCGGCGGCAAGGTGATTAAGGGCATCATCGCCGACACCGGCGCCGAGATCGACGTGGATGAAGATCCCGAGCGCAGGCTGGGCATTGTCAACATCAGCGCCCAGGACCAGGACAAGATCGACGCCGCTCGAGACTTTATTGAAAACATGCTCAAGGCTGTCCAAATTGGCGAAGAGTACGACGGGACGGTGACCAGAGTGGAAGGGTTCGGCGCTTTTGTCGAGTTCCTGCCCGGCCGCGAAGGCCTGGTTCACGTCTCGAACATGTCTACCGAGTACGTTAAGGACGCCAGTGACCAAGTCAGTGTTGGCGACGCGCTTCATGTCAGGGTCAAAGAGATCAAGGATGACGGCAAGATTGGTCTGACGCTGTTGACCCTTGAGCAGGAAGAGCAAGCCCGCTCCAACGCCGCCAGCCGTCCGCCGTTTCGCGGCGGCCGAGGCGGAGGCCAACCGGGACGGGGAGCGCCACGCCGTCGTCAGGGCCCGAACTACTCTGACCGCGGTGATAACCGAGGTTACGGTGGCGGTGACCGGCGAAGGGGAGACAACCGTTCTGACCGTGACAACCGCTCTGACCGAGACGGACGATCTGACCGCGGTGGGCGATCTGATCGTGATAATCGCTTTGACCGCGGCGGCTACAAAAATTTCCGGCGCGACAGCCGGGACGATCGAGGTAGCCGTGATAGCCGCGATAACAGTCGGTCCAGAGAGAACGACCGTCAGCCTCGGGGGCCTCGTCGGGACGACCGCGACCAAGAGTAGTTTCTTGTCCTTCCAACCACTCGCCTGTCCACCAGCTCGCCCGTCCACCAACTCGTCCCGCCCACCCACCCTACCAGTCCCACTGCCCGAGTAGCACTGAAAACTAACGTCTGCTTGACTGCCGCTCCTCCAGCGGCGCCGTTCGCTAACAGTCCTCGCTCAGCCCCTCCCCAGTCGCTATACTACTGTCATGACCCTGCCCGCCCTGCAGACCAAGGCCGGTCAGCTGGCGTTGGTTGACTTGAGCCATCCATCTTTGGTAGCCGATCAACTTGGCCTTGACCTATCGCAGCCATCTGGCTTGAGCATCGCCGAAAATGTCTACAAAGAGCTGGTATCGGTCTTGGGCAAGTCCGCCTCGGCCTTGTGGCTGGACCCGGAGCACGGCCTGCCGGTCTTTCTCCACCGTCGGCCCCAGACGGGCTTGATCCTGAGCCTGAACCGCTTTCAGCCGGACGATGATCCCACCGGCACGCCCAGCTTGATCGAGGGCTGGGGAGTGGAACAAGCCAGCCACAACTACGCCGCCGCCGCCCTGACCCTGCCTTACCACCCTGACGAACAGGAAGCACTCTACAAAAAACAGTTCGTAGCCGAGATCGCGGACTTTTGCCGCCACCAGGGGATCGTGCTGGTGTTGAAGCTGATGGTCTACACTCCGGCCGATCAAGAGTACGACCAAGCGGCGTTCCAAACCGCCCAACTGGAAGCTATCCAGGAACTGCGGGCCGCCGACCTGGTTTTCGCTCTGCAGTATCCCCGGACGCCACTGGCCTGCGCCACCGTCACCGCCGAGCTTGACGAACCTTGGGTGCTGGCCGACGACATGGAGTACTCGGCGTACAAGACTGCCCTGCGCGAAGCTCTGGAGAACGGCGCCGGCGGGTTTCTGGCCGGCCAGATGCTATGGCAAGACATCTACCAGCTGCGCACCAAAGACGCTTCACCCGATCTGTTAGCCATCACCCGTCATATCCAGACCGAGGTTCATGACCGCGGCTCAGAACTGGCCAGGATCAGTGACGAGTACGCCGCTGAACCGATTTCTTGACACTTTGTTCGAGAGTGATCACAAAAAAACTATTTGCTCCCCCCCCCCTCATATGTTACTTTAGAAGTAGAGTGCATATTTCAGTTGGTTTGT
>PFDK01000029.1:0-11131 GCA_002772645.1 Candidatus Pacebacteria bacterium CG10_big_fil_rev_8_21_14_0_10_56_10
CATAATTGCTTGTTTTTACCGAAATTATTAGGGAATTTCAATAAGTGCCCCCCTCTTTTTCTCTGGTAAGGTACCATAATAAATAAATAAATTGCTGGTAAAATAAAGTACACGAAACTAAACAAATAAAAAAATAATGAATGATCAAGTCCAATATCAAATAATTGCCAAAAATTTAGAACGAAAGTTCAATGCTTTGCTAGAACATTCCGATGAAGAAAAATTTATGATGCTTCATATGGACTACGTCATTTACCTGGGAAAACAAAGGCTACTCTCTCCAATATTCGATGAACTGCTAGAATCTGAAAATCTTTATGAATGTACTGTAGAACATCTTTTTTTTGCTTACTTGATAACAGGATTGGAGAAATATGGACGCCCCAGCTTCATTACAAAAAAAATTCAGAAAAAATTCAAGATAGTACAAAAGCTCAAAAAGGAATTAGATCAATTTCGAGAAGAAGATAAGCAAAGAAAAAAAGATGGTTTACCCTTTTTTGATCCTAAAAAAGATTTTTTGCCTTCCAGAAAAGAGGATTTGTATGTCATTCAGAAGTTACACAATCATTTACTAGAAAAACTTTCAGAGATAACACTTATTAAGAGCGATATAACATTAGATCGAGATGGTTATCTACACTTCAATGGAGTTAAAATTCTAATCTCTAAATCTATGGATTCTGATCCATATCATATTTTAACAACGTTATTCAAAAGGAAATCAAAAATCTGGAGCTATGATGAAATCTGGGAGGATTGGCATAACAATGAAAACTTTGATGCTAAAAATTGGAGAAAGTTTTACAATGCCTCTTATAAAATTAATGCAAAAGTGGCTCAAGAAACAATGGTTAAAGACTTTCTAATTTTCAATTCTAAAACCGTCCGGATCAACAATCACTACCTATAGTCTCCAAAGTTTGTAAAGTTTTGCAAACTAACCATTTCATATGATTAGTTCCAATTAAAGATTGGAGATTATATGAAAAATTATTCAAGTTCAGATTTTTATTTATCTGCAGTTTGCCTTGCTTGTAACTGCACCATCGAAAAACTAGAAAAACAACCTGGAAACTTTGTAGAGTTTGTTTTTAGAGATTCCCCAGATAAATGTCACGAAATAATTGTTTCCTATTGGGCGGGAGAGCTTCGTGTTGATCCTAAAAAATTAATTTCAGCCATAAATGAATTAAAAACTAGAATCCATGAGGGAGTATAGAGATGCTAATTATCCAAACACTCTCTCCAGTTAGAAAATTTCTGAGTAGTTACCTAAAAAAGAACCCCAACGCCACTCTCCCCACCCTATTTAAGCAGACTAGAGGCCTGAAATCGGTGTCGTTGATGGGCGACTGGGTGCTTATTACTGAGATCATCACTAGATGTGCTAAAAAAAAGAAGTTTTTCAACAAAAGACAGGTTTTAGCCACCTGCAAACTCAGCACTGATCCAGTCATCAGAAAGCAAAGAAGCAATTCAAAATTAGTTGCAATTCTAACCAAGAGTGATGAGCTCAGAACTAATTCTCGGGCAGAATAATAGATAAGTGGATAAAGGGTTAAAGAATGTTGGGAGACTGGCTCACAAACGATTTAAAAGAAGAAGCTAGACAAGTTTTTGAGAATGCATATAAAAAAAGATTTTCTAGCGAAGAAGTTTTAGAAATGTGTCACAACTTGGTCGTTTTTTTTGAAGTTATTAAAGATGAAAATGAAAATAGACAATTCAGAGTACAGGCGAAAACTTAACGGCTATAGGTGTTCTCATAGAAATCGCTGGCTTCTCTTATCTGCAAAAATTATTTCCCTACAAGCCCTTTCTTTACTTGAGTTTTATATAGATATTTCAGATTTTGATCAAAAACATGAGGCTTATGGCACCTATCAGGTTTATTTTGATGAGATTGCTAAAATTTTCACCTGCTCTCAAGGAACAATTAGAAACTGGCATAAAGAACTCGTTATGCTCAAATTAATATCCCCTACTAAGAAAAAGGGTGTATATAAATTATACGTGCCAAAAAGATATATCTCACCTGGATTCTGGAGGGGGGAAGCTAGCACTTATGCTAAAGAAGAAAAGGGTCAGTCGGTTGAAGTAATTTTTCAGTCTATGAAAAAAGAATTTGAACCAGCTGAAAAAAATGATCAACCAAATGATAAAAATAGTGACTCCCCAGTCAAGGATGACTCGTCTATAGCTCTAGGTTCTTCTAAGGATGAATATAAGATTAGTCAAAATAATGGATTAAGTGAAGAAGATAAAAGATGGTTGGGTGATAATTTACTTGAATAACTATTACTAAAAGTAGATAATACTAGTACGAATCATTAAAAAAATGATTAAGATAAATTAAATGAAATATGAGTAGTCTTATTTACGCCTTGTATTGCCGAAAATCTAGTGAATCTAGGGAGAAACAGGCTCTATCTATTCAAGATCAACGTGATGAGTGCCTGGAATACGCGCAAAGAGAAAATATCTCACTCAACAAAACACTACACTTTGAAGAAAGTCGCTCGGCGTTTAAACCAAATAATCGTCCACTCTTTAATCAACTTTTTGAGCTCATAAACTCTGGAGGGGTTAATGCCATCTTAACCTGGAAGCCTGATAGACTTTCCAGAAACCCCGAAGAGGGTGGCAAAATATTACAAATGCTACAAGACGGTAGGTTAAAAGAGATTAAAACCGCCACTGGTGAAACTTATACCCAGGATTCTGATCATCTAATCTTACAAATCCACTTTGGCATGGCAAATCAATACTCAAGAAATCTCAGTCAAAACGTTAAGCGCGGTTTAAAAAGAAAAGTCATGAGGCAAGAATATCCGCGAAGAGCTCCAGTTGGCTATGAATCTATTGGAGTCACAGGAAGCAGAAATATCTCTCCTCATCCAGTAGAAGCTCCAATTATTAAAGAGTTGTTTGAGACCGCCTCAAAAGGTATTTACTCACTTGGATATTTAAGGAAATGGCTAGAGAGCAAAAAATTTAGAACACAAACGGGTAAAAAGTTTAGTAAGAGTCATATTTATAAAATCCTGACTAATCCAACATATTATGGCTACTTTACCTTTTCAGGAGAACTACACGAGGGGAACTACCAACCAATCATAGGTAAGCCCTTATTTGACCACGTGCAGAGAGCATTAAAAATAAGATCAAAGCCAAAAGTTAATACTTGGGAGCCATTTTTAAATGGCATAATCCATTGTGGTGAATGCGGATGCTCTATTACCACCACCATAAAGAAAAAATATTATAAGAAAACTGACCGAATTGCTGAATATAGATATAACCATTGTACTCATCGCAGGGGCGACTGCTTACAACCTCCACTATCTGCCGATGAGTTGGAAGAACAACTAGTATCTGAACTATTAAAAATCAAAATTGATCATGAGATATGGAAGTTGGGCATAAAACTTTTAAAAGCAAAATATCGATATCAAACAAAAAGGATTGACTCAAAAGTGAGGTCGTTACAACAAAGTTTAAATAGAATAAACGATAAAAAAAATAAACTCATTTTTATGAGAGCGGAGGAAGAAATCACTAAAGAAGAATTTACAGAACAAAAGACACTATTGCTTAATGAACAAGCCAGACTTCAATCACTTATTAATGATTTTTCAGACTCTTCTGAGAGTTGGTTAGAACGTGCAGAAGAGTTCTTTGACACTGCTTTAAATGTGCGCGACATCTTGAAAGATGGATCAATCACAGAAAAGCGAGAATTAATAATTACAGTTGGTGAGAACTTCTATTTAAAGGATAAAAAGCTAACTTTCCAGATGAAAAAGCCGTTTGACGCGCTACTGAAACCTGAGTACCGTACTAATATGCTCCCGAGCTAGGATTCGAACCTAGAATAACAGGGCCAGAACCTGTCGTGATGCCATTTCACCACTCGGGAGCAGGTAAGTATTATATCAGCCGGGCTTGGCAAGCCGGCCGTAGTTGAGTTCAAAATCGAGTCATCACATTTGCAGTAGTTTGATACAATCTGACTACCTTTTGTAAAGGTTGGTAACTTTAAACCACTTTGCATGACCACCTCATCTCTGATCTTGCTTGTTGAGGACGATCTTACCTTGGCATCTTCGCTGAAAATTGCAATCAGTGACCCGGCTCTGGGAAAGCTCAAGGTCAAACTAGCCTCGAGCCTGGAAACTGCCTATCAAGAGCTTGAGCTTCGCTCGTTTGAGTTGGCAGTCATTGACCGAGTACTCCCTGACGGCGACGGCTTGGAGATAGTAGAGTACTTAGCTGATGTGGCGCCGGCTACCAAGGTACTGGTGCTGACCCAAAAGCGCGAGGTGGCCGAGCGGATCGAAGGCTTGGCCGGCGGGGCCGATGACTACCTGGCCAAGCCGGTAGACGTTCGCGAGTTAAAACTGCGGTTAAAGCGGCTAACAACCAGCTATAAACTGGTGGCCGCCCAGTACCTCCAGGTTGGTGACGTTTGCTTATACCCCGACCAAGGTAAGCTGGTCAGCGGCGAAGTCTCCGCCCAACTGCGCAGGCGAGAGTCGCAGATACTGGGCTGTTTGCTCAGCCACCACGACCGGGTGATTTCCCGCCCAGACCTGATCGACCGGGTGTGGCGTGGCGACGAACTGCCTTCTAACACCACTCTAGATGTGTATGTCCGGCGGTTGAGAATCCACTTGGGCAGTCACTCCGGCCAGCTGGAAACGGTCCGTGGCTACGGCTACCGCTTCAACTCCCTAAGGGAAGATAAAACCAGGCGATAGTTCCCTCTTCTGGTTTTGACGACAGCTGCAGTTTAGCGTCAAAAAAACGCTCCAGCGCTAACTTAACAAACCATAGTCCAAGACCGGTGCTTTTTTTGGCTGACCAACCTTTGTGCAGCGCCAGCTGTTGCTGGATGGGGTCCATACCAGCCCCAAAGTCCTGGACTTGCAGGCGCAGGCGATGGTGGAGCTTGATAGCGATGACCACCACTACCTGAGACGAGTTGGGAGGGAGTCGGTGAGAACGCGTTTCAAAGGCGTTATTGACCAAACAGGTTAGTACTTCCTGAAGGAGTACTTGCTGCCCGGTCAACCGATCGGTAGTAGCCACGTTGCCGCACACCACCAACTTGCGATTGTCACGAGCGGTCAGCGTCTGGACATTCTCGATTACTTCCAGGACGCTAAAGGCGGTGGTCTGGTTCACCCGATCCGTTCGGCTGAACAGTTCCAGTATTTGCTGGAGGTACTTAGCACTGCTCAGAGCTCGGGACAACTTGAGCCGCTGGGCCCGGTCGGGCACGCTCTGCAGGGCCAGCTCCAGGTTGATCAGCAGGGTACTTAAAGGTGAGCGCAGGGAGTGAAAGAAGGTAGGACTGCTCAGCAACTGGTCGCTTAGCTCATTGGCAGGAGGCTGGTGGATGAACCATTGCCAGACTGCTCTCATCAGGCGTACTCAAGTGAACTCACTCAAACCGGCCGATTATATCCTGTCATGATTATTTGTCAAATCTAAATCAGTTGGTAGAGTGCGTTACTTGATTGCCGAGGCGGACGACTTTTGGCTGGTTATCAACCAGCTGATGTCCCAGACTTGCAGGCACGGAGCGTTGTCGGGACGGCAGTACTCGGCCAGCAGACTTTCCGGCGGCAGTTCCATGTCCAGCCGGTGCGAGTTGACGACCAGCAAAGTTTGATCAAACCGGCGCGCTCGGTCAGCAAAGCTGTCAGGAATTGATCTGACGGGTTGGCCGATACCTTCCACAAAAATGTTTGAAACGTCTCGCTGGTGCAGGTACAGCAGGATGCCATCGGGCAGAGTGCCGAAAAATCCCTCGGTGGCCACCGCCACGGTGTGATCTGCCGCCAAGGACTCAACCAGCTTAGTTGACTGGCGAATGCCGTGGCCGGACGACCACTCGTGGAGATACTGGACTTGGTCGGCCGGCACGAAGTTGGTTTGGTCAGGCTCGAGCAGGTGTTGGGAGATAAACTGGCCGGAGGAACCAAAAATGTTGGCCGCTGCCAGCACAACTGCCAGCAACAGACCGGTCTTGAGCCACGGCCGCGCCTTGAGATGGGCGATACTGGCTATCGCCACTTGGAGGGCCAACGCTCCCCCAGTGGTCAGAAATATTGACACCGGTAAGAAGTACCGCGGATAGACTACTTTTCCGAACAGGACGATTGGCAGAGCGAACAGCACCGCCGACCAGAACAAGAGGTGAAAGACCCGCTTGCGCTGGGGTAAAAACAGGCCGGCTATGTTGAGGGCGATCAGCGGGACTGTCAAGTAGGCGGTCAGGTAACCTACATAGGTGGGCGTGCTGGCCAAAGTCTGCCGCCAAACGCCGCCCAGCAGGACATCGCTAAATGGATGGAGAAAGTCGCCACTGCGGTTAAACAACTGGCCGAAGGCCGGGCTGAACTTGAGCAGGCCAAACAAGGTCAAGCCACCAGCCAGTCCCAAACCGGTCAGCCCGGCGATCAGCACCCGGCCCGGTAAAGAAAGTTTTTCGGGCAGCCAAGCAAATAGAAAAAAAGCCGGCAGTAACAGTGCCGCCGGCAGCTTGCTCAACAGCGCCAGGCCAAAACCCACCGCGATCACTGCTACCCACCAGCCGCGGCTCGAAGTCAGCCACTCTATACTAGCCCCTACCAGCCTGGACCACTTGAGCTGTCGCAGTTGCTTTGAGTCGGTCAGTTGAGCTACTCTGACCACTCCGATTAGGGCAACCGTCAGCCAGAGTGTCATCATGGCGTCAAGCAGGGCCATTCGGTGATGGAAGTACCAAAAAGGCAGGACCATCGTCATCACCATGGCCGCCACCACCGTTTTAGTTTTGCCGCCCAGCAGTTTCACCAGATAACCGATGGCCAGCATCTGGCCAAGCCCTGTCAAGACAGACACCATTCGGCCGGCCAGCAGCTGGTTGGCAAACATCAGTTGCAGCGGCGCCATCAGCCAAATTTGCAACGGGGTTTTACCGTCATTGAGCGGGAACAGTAAGTACTGCCGCCAGTCGTCGATCAGCAGCTGCGACCAGCGAATGTAGATAGCCTCGTCGGCGAACACCGGCAGGCCGGTCAGGCCGATTAAGTGAGTGATCAGGAACGCTACTGCCAAGCCAAGCCAAATAAGCCAGCTGGAGTTGGTAAAGCTGGTGGGCCAGGACCAGCGGGACGAAAGCTTCATACAGTAAGCAGGCAAACTAATTCATGTCAACTCGCCATCGATCATTGTACGCTGCTGCCACCAGTACAGCGGCACCAAGCTGAGCAGCCACGGCAGCCAAGTGATCAGTTTCTGGTGGATGATGATCTGTTCGTTGAACTCACCGGCCAGCAAGAACGGCAGGTAGCGAAGTAGGGAAGTGATCGACAGTCCGATCACTGCCAGTCGCCACCAGCGCTGCCAAGAACCGGTACTGAGCAGCGGCAGCCAAACGATCACCCAAGTTAAGTACCAAGGTAAAAACTGCTGAGAGCGGGGAGTCAGTAGAGGCACCATCATCAGCAGAGACGCCACCAGCGGCCAGTGCCGGTCACTCCAGCCGGCCAACTGCTTCAGCCGCGGTTGGCGCAGCCGAGCCAGCAACCGATCAATCGCGCCCAGCCGGCAAGCCACTAGGCCCAGCCACAGCGGCAGCAGCGCCACCGTAGCTAACTTGATCGAGATCGACACAGCCAGCGCCGCCGCGGACACGGCCAGGGTACCGGCCTGGAGGCTGCTCACAGCTGGGCTACCTGCCCTTGCCTGAAGCCCGCTAGCCGGCAGCCCACTTGCCTGAAGCCCGCTCACTTTTAGGTTGCCCGACGGCAACTCACTCACCACCTCGTCGCCCGCTCGCGGACGAGCTGCCACCAAACCCAACGCCACCACGGCCGGCGCCATCATCCACAGGTCATTGTGCATGTTGCCGACCACCTCGATCAGCAGTAAAGGATTGAGGAAAACGATCGCCAGGTCAACCAGCCGCAGTTGGCGGCCTGTCCGGTGGGCTACCAGCCAGAAAGCGCCAAACGTCAGTCCCAGACTGATTAGGCCCATCGCTCTAAACAGCAGCCAGTTGAGCGTAAACTTGCCAAAACTAACGGTAAAAGGCAGCAGCGACAAAGCTGTCCAGCCGTAACCGTATGGGGCGGGAGTGTGGGTGTTGTGCATAAACCGTGTCCACGGGTCCTGCCAGAAATCCAGCGCCACCTGGACGTGCGGGTTGGCTTGGTAGACCAACACCATTTTGGCGTTGAAGATGTAGTTGAAAACGTCGTAGGACAGGGCGTTGCTGGCCACCAGCAGCGGAGCGGTGATCACCAGCCAGCCGATCACCAACCGCCGCCAGCCGGGAAGCTTTGCCTTGACCAAGCTCATCACCAGCCCCCCGTAACTGACCACCAGCCAAACTGCCACCACCGCGAACAAGCCGGTCAGCAGCGGCCGGTTGTTAAACAGTGTCTGCCACATCCAGGTCTGGAACTGCCAGTACGGCGGCCAGCCGGTCAGCACTAAGTTAGGCGCGGTCAAGCTAAAACTCAACCAGCTATAAAACGCCAAGCCTGCCAGGTAGCTGATAGTCCAAAGGCGCTGCGGCTTAGTCATGACGCCCGTTTAGTGGTGCTGAACTGTGAAAGTTACCGGACTGGTGATCGGTTTGGTGCTGACCGGGCCGGGGCTGGGGCTGGTCGGGACGAATGGGTTGGTCGGTACTCTCCGGGTATCGATGCTTGACGGCGGCCAGCCGCACTCTAACAGTGTCGCGAAGCATCCTCAGTGAGTCTTTGAGCGGATCAACCCGATCTGTTTCGTTGTGATGCCAATGGATCGGGACCTCTTTGATATGAAAGCCGTACTTGTTGGCCAGAAAAAGCACCTCGACGTCAAAGGCGCCGGTGTAGGCATCGTCGCGCTGAGACTGCCGGCCGTAAACCACTAAGTTACTGAACAGCACTTCGGCCGCCGCCGCCGAGAAAAGCTTAAAGCCACACTGGGTGTCAAGAATCCCTGGGATCGCTAGTCCCTGGACCAGCAAGTTGAAACCGCGGCCCATTAGGTGACGATACCAGGGCTCTTTGTCGCGCTTGGCTCCGATCATTTCCCGCGAACCGATCACCACTTCACAGCCCTGACGGGTAAACGGCCACAGCTTCTCGATCTCGGACAGGGGGGTGCTTTGGTCAAAGTCGGTGAACAGCCGCCACTTACCCCGAGCGGCCAGCATGCCGGCCTGTACGGTAGGACCTTTACCGGCGTGTATGTTGGTTTTGACCATGACACCGGGGTGAGCGTTGGCGAACTGGTGGAGGGCGGCTAAGGTGCCGTCGGTGGAGCCGTCGTCGCTTAAGATCACTTCCCAGCTGTAGTCCTGCTGGTCCAAGTACTCGGTAACTTGGTCTAAGACACCTCGGCGGACATTACTCAGCTCGTTGTAGGAGGGAATGATAACCGATAGGTAGGGGGCCGGTGACATGCTAGCGGGTAGTCAGGACGGTAATTTGGGGACCGCCAGGCACATTGTACACTTCTGCGGGTGCCTTATCAGGAAAAACCACGATTTCGTAGATTGGTGAATCGACTACCCGGTTTAGTTGACGGTCTTCATTAATGATAAACAGCGTTTCAACCTGACCGCGCTGTTCGTCTCTTACCGGGGGCCGGTCGGTCGCTTCCAGGAAGTAGCGGTAGTTCTGGGCATCGATGTCACCGGTGCCGGACAACAGGACCAGGTTGTACTTTTCTACCGGCCCAACTCGTTCGTAAATGGTGCGAGCAGTCCGCTCGATGTCGCTGATCTTCCAGCCGGCATCCTGGAGCGGCCAGCGCGGAACATTGAAAGCTAGAAAAAAAATCAGCCAACCAGCTGCCGCGGCCTTGGCGAAAAGATGCCATTGCCATAACTTGGTCAAGACCACCCCTAGTGTCAGAAAAGTGATCGGGAACAGGTAGGCGATGTAGTGGTTAAAGATGGTGTGCTGGTAAGCGGCGGTGCCGCCAATACCGGTCAGTAAGTAGGCGGCCAGCACCAGCAGGCCGTGTTGGTGGCGGTAGTGCTGGCGGCGGGCGATCAGCCAACCGACCACGGCCAGCGTTACTCCCACCAGCAGGGTGTTGAGCGTCCTGATCTGGCCGACGGTGATCTCAAACAGGATGTGCATACTGCGGCCATGTGTTTCCCTGATTACTCGCCACAGTTCTACCAAGCCGCCGGCGCTTTGACTGCCCAGCGTCTCTCCTCCTACTAAAATATTGGCAAATGCCCGGGCGTTCAAAAAATCGTGCCGCAAGTCAAACAAGGCCAGCGGTACCATTGTCAGCACCACCAAGGCCACGCCGCCCAGGGCAGGCAGTACCACTGGTCTGAGCGGTCGGCCGGACCGGTACCGACCCACCAGCTGGGCTATCCAGATGAGACCGGCGCCGCCCAGGGACAGTAAAGTCATGTAGTGAAGTTGGATTAGGACGCTGAAGGCCGCCGCTACCACTAGCCAGTACTTAGGATGATGACGCCAGGCACGGTAAGTGAAGTACAGCATCACTAACGAGGCTAAGGGGGCCGGGTTTGGGTTCCAGCTAAAACGGGCAAACTCCAGGGCCACGTGCGAGACTGACATCAGCCCGGCCGCCACCAAGGCAGCCGGCTGGCCCACCAGCTTCTTTCCCCAGTAGTAAGTCAGCCAAACTGCCAGCACCCCTAGCAGGGCCACCGCGTAGATCGGTCCAACTGGGTTAGGCCAGGTTAGCCACAAAAACGGGGCCATGAAGTAGTAGTATCCCGGCCCCAAGTACATGTTGCCAACACTGGTAACCGGCCCGATAAAGACCGGGTCAGCATGGCGAAAGATTCGGGAAACTACCAAGGCGTCACGCCCTTGGTCCCCCAGGAACTGGGCCGAGTCAGACAGATTCCACAACCTCAGCACCAGCGCCAGTAGGACGATGGCCGCCGCCGTCCAGTGATAGGACGACCAGCCACGCCAACAGAAAACCAGACGGTGTACGGCGCTAAGCCAGGCTCGGACAAAACCGGAACTGGCCAGAGAGGTGAGACGGTTGTGAGGTAAGATCAGCATGATACACTAGCCGCTTTTCTTCCAAATAAAATAGTTATAAGCAAAAAAGTTCCAGAACATCCCGATCAAGATGCCGACCA
>PFDK01000029.1:11163-25313 GCA_002772645.1 Candidatus Pacebacteria bacterium CG10_big_fil_rev_8_21_14_0_10_56_10
CCTACCAGTGGTAGAGTGAACAGGGCGAACAAGCCAATGGCAAACTCGCCGACGATGGCCATGATCTGCTGAATGATGATCGAGCCGGCCGATGCTAAGTTAAACTGAAGGAACTTAACTGGTACTTGAGGTAATTTCAGTTGTCGGTCGGCAAAGGTCCAGGCGTTGTTCAGCACAAAGTTGGTGGCCACGGCCGTCTCTACCGACAGAAAAAAAGCCAGCTGGAAAGGCGCCGATTGACGGTACAGGGCCAGAGTGAGCAGCTGGACCACTGCCCCGATGCCGCCCACTACCGCGAACTTAAAAACACGGTGGGCCAGTATTTCCTGCAGCCGGACGCGAAAAATGTACAACAGGGTGTTCTTGACGTACTCAGGTCCCAGTTTGGAGTGACCGTGAGTGCGGTCCACGAACACGAACGGTTCCTCCACCACTTTAAAATTACGGCGGACGGTTTTGTGAAGAAAACCAATCTGGAAGGTGTAGCCGGAGAAACGCTCGGTAGTCAGGTCACCATGGACGGCTTGGTAGACTTTTTTGGTGATAGCCCGGAAACCGGTCGTCCAGTCTCGGATCGAGAACTCGGTCAGTACTGCCATGATAATGATGTTACCTACCACGCTCAAGAACTTACGGTGGAGGCCCCAGTCTTGAGGAATACCGCCACCCTTGATGTAGCGCGAACCCAGCACCATGTCAGCACCGTTGCTGATAGCCGTTAGGAACTTGGGAATTTTGGCAGGGTCGTGCGAGAGATCGGCGTCAAACTCGAAGACTACGTCGGCAGCCAGTTCGCCGAACGCGTGGGCCATACCCTTCAGATAAGCACCGCCCAGCCCGGACTTGGTCGGGTTCATCAGCAGCTTGACGTTGGGGTGGCGCTTGGCCAGCCGCTCCACCAGTTGATAGGTTTTGTCAGGCGAGGTGTCGTCGACCACCAGCACTGCCAACTCCCAGTCCTTGACAGTCGCGAAAACTTGGAGTAACTCACCAACCGCCCGTTCGATGTTGTCGCGCTCGTTGTAAGTAGGGATGATGACGACAGCTTTAGGCATACCAATAGTACTCGGCAAGTAGCGGCCCTATTCCTCGCCGTTTTGGCGTTCGAGTTCCAGCTCTGCTTCGACCATCAGTGTCACCAGCTCTGCAAAGGTAACGCTCGGTTCCCACCCAAGTTGTCGGCGGGCTTTAGAGGCATCACCGACCAGCACATCTACTTCGGCCGGCCGGTCGTAAAGGGGGTTGTGTTGGTAAATTGCTTGCCAGTCGTCCAGCTCGGCAGCCTGACAGGCCAGCTCCAAGAACTCCCGGACTGAGTGATTTTGACCGGTAGCCACTACGTAGTCTTCGGGCTGATCTTGCTGGAGCATCAGCCACATTGCTTGGACGTAATCCGGGGCGTAACCCCAGTCCCGCTTAGCTTTCAGGTTGCCCAGCTCCACCACCGACTGTTTACCGAGCTTAACCCGGGCCACACCGTTGGCAATCTTGCGAGTCACGAACTCGAGACCTCGCCGCGGCGACTCGTGGTTAAATAAAATGCCGGAGACGGCAAACATCTGGAAAGACTCACGGTAGTTGACGGTGATCCAGTGGCCGTAAACTTTGGCTACCCCGTAGGGTGAGCGCGGATAGAACGGTGTCTGCTCGGTCTGGGGAACCTCTCTGACCTTGCCGAACATTTCTGAGGAGCTGGCTTGGTAGAACCTGGCGTCGGGACAGGCCAGCCGCATAGCATCAAGCATTCTGGTCACGCCGATGGCGGTAAACTCACCGGTCAGCACCGGTTGTTCCCAACTGGCTTTGACGAACGACTGGGCGGCCAGGTTGTAGATTTCGTCGGGCTTGACGTCGTGGAGGGCATTCGTCAGCGAGTGTTGATCGATCAGGTCGCCAGATACCAGCTCCAACCGAGGATTATGGATCAGGTGTTTAATGCGGGCGAAGTTCTGGGTGCTGGTCCGCCGAGTTAGACCGTATACCTGATACCCTTTTTTGATCAGCAAATCCGCTAGGTACGAGCCGTCCTGGCCAGTGACGCCGGTGATGAATGCTTTTTTCATTTAACTTCTTTCTGTTACTTACTCCGCCAGTAATCCAATACCCGGACCAGAGTCTGCTCGAGCGGGATAGCGGGCTGCCAGCCCAGCGAACGAACCTTGCTATTATCGGCAATTATGGCGGCAACATCAAGCGGCCTGAACTTGGCCTGATCTTTGACAATGGCAATGTCTGCGTTGGCCAGTGAGATCATGGTATCGAGCAACTGCTGGATACTGCGGCCTCGGCCACTGCCCACGTTGTACACTTGGCCTGGGTGGCCGCGCTCCATGACCAGTCGGTAGGCTTTGACAACGTCTTTGACGTCGGTAAAGTCGCGGACAGCGGCTAAGTTGCCAACCCTGATCGGTTCAGGTTGGCCACCGCTGCTAGCTCGGCGCTCACGCTCCACGATTTGTTGGGAAAAGTCGGTGACCACGAAACCGCTGGCCTGGCGCTCTCCGATATGGTTGAACGGCCTGACCCTGACCACTCGCAGCTGGTAGGCGTAGTGATACGACAGGCTCAGCAAGTCCTGGGCCACTTTAGAGACCCCGTAGGGATTGGCTGGGCCCAGTAAATCGGTTTCTGTTAAGCCGTCGCGGCTGCCGGCTTGGACATCGTACTCCTGGGCACTGCCCACCACCAGCAGTCGAGCCTGGTTGGCGTGGTCCCTGACCGCGTCGAGCAGGTTGAGCTGGAGCTGAGTGTTGTCGATAATGACGCGGTCTGCTTGGTCAAAGCTATCCCCCACCCGAGACAGTGCCGCCAGGTGATAGACCTGGGCGGGCTTGAGGTCATTAATTAGCTGGTTGACCGCGGAACGGTCAATCAGGTCAACGGCATGAATGTTAGCCGTCGGCAGCAGTTGGCTGACCACCCCGCTGTCGGTGCTGCCAGGGTACTGAGTGACGTGGATATCCGGGCGGGCGTTACCCTGCCCGGCCAGCAACTCAACCAAGTGTGAGCCGGCAAAGCCGGTACCGCCGGTAATCAGGATACTGGGTTGGGCCATGATCAAGTTAGCTAACGGTCATTATATGCCTACGCCCAGATAACGATAGCCGGCAGCCAGTAGTCCTGCCTGATCAAACTGGTTACGGGCATCGATAAACCACTGTTCTTTATCGGCTTTGGTTTTGGCAAACTCAAACTCGGTGATCTGTGGCCACTCGATTAGGGCCATGATGATGTCTGCCTGGTCTACCGCCGTGCTGATGCTGTCCTCAAACTCAAGTTGTGGGTGGGGTTGGAGGTAGCGATCAACCTGGTCGAGCGCCTGAGGATCGTAGCCGATAACAGTCGCCCTGGCATTGAGGAGGTAAGGAATAACTTTAAGGCTGGGAGCTTCGCGCATGTCGTTGGTGTGAGGCTTAAACGCCAAGCCTAACACCGCCACCTGCTTGTCTGCAAAACCACCTACTTGGCTGGCGTACTGGTCCATCAGCTTGGGAATCCGCTCGGAGTTTAGCTGGGAAAGTTTATTGAACAGGTTGTCGCTCTCGTTGACGCGCCGCGAATAAGCAGCCAGTTCGTTGACGTCCTTGGGGAAACACGAGCCGCCGTAGCCAAAGCCAGGGTACCAGTAGTGACGGCCGATCCGCTGATCGTGACCGATCACCTCGATGACTTCCTCAACGTTGGCGCCGCTCCTTTGGCACAGGTCGGCAACTTGGTTGATGAAGGTGATCCGAGCTGCCAAGTAGGCATTGGCAGCGTACTTGCCTAGTTGGGCAGACTCTGGCGAAACGACCACAATCTTAGCGGCAAAGTCCTGGTGAAGCTTGGTTAACTGGTCGATGGCGTGCTGATTAACGGCGCCGATCACCACTCGGTCGGGTTTGAGCGTATCGGCTACCGCCGAGCCCTCTCGGAGAAACTCGGGCAGGGCAGCCATTATTGGTTGACGGGGCCCGTCGTGCTTGACGATGATCCGCTCAGCACTGGGCAGTGTTCCGGGCGGGACGGTGGACTTGATGGCTACCACTGCTTCCGGCTGAAGATGAGGGGCCAGTGACTCACAGGCGGCCCAGACGTAGCGCAGATCGGCTTCTCCTTCGGGAGTGGACGGCGTGCCCACCGCGATAATCACCACTTCAGACTCGGCAACAGCCGTTTGGTAGTTGGTAGTGAAGGTCAGCCGGCCGGACCGCAACTGATCGGTCAGTAACTTGGCTAAATCGGGTTCCCAGAAAGGCACATCGCCTTGCCGCAAGCTGTCAATTTTGTGTTGGTCGATGTCAAGTCCCCAGACGCGGTGGCCCAGCGAAGAGTAGACCACTGCCGTTACTACCCCCACAAAACCGGTGCCAATGACGGTGACGTTCATACTACAAGTTCAGTACCTTTAGCTTAAGTCAACGGCCGCGGACTAAGACAGCGGCATTAAGTTAGCTGCCACACTGTAAAGCAGTATAGCACTGCGACAGTCAGCGCCGGTTGGCTATAATACCATCACATGAAAATTACAATCATCACCCTCTTTCCCGAGTACTTTTCGTCCACTCTCCGGACATCGGTGATCGGCCGAGCGCTAAAACAGGAACACGCTCAACTGGAGTTGGTCGACATTCGTGACTTTACTGATGATGATCGCCGGACCGCGGACGACCGGCCGTACGGAGGCGGGCCGGGCATGGTATTGAAGCCGGAACCTATTGCCCGGGCGATCGACAGCTTAAGATTGTACCGGGACCGGCACTCGGCTGGCGAAAGTAGTCCGGTCCAGTCCGGCCCAAGTCCAGTTCGAACCGTACTAACGTCAGCTAAAGGGGAGCTGTTTACTCAGCAGCGTGCCCAAGATTATTCTCAGCTGAACCGGCTGGTGGTGGTGTGCGGCCACTACCAAGGCGTTGACGAGCGGGTGGCCCGCCACTTGGTAGACGAAGAAGTCAGGATTGGTGACTACGTGCTGACCGGCGGGGAACCGGCGGCGGCGGTCATCATTGACGCGGTAGTCAGGTTACTGCCGGGCGTGCTGGGCAATGAATCGAGCACTGCAGACGAATCACACTCCCAACCTGGCCTGTTGGGCCATCCTCAGTACACTCGGCCAGCCGAGTTTCGTGGCTGGCGAGTACCAGCGGAACTGCTGACCGGCGACCACGCCGCCATCGAGGCTTGGCGGCAGAATCAGCGTCGGCGTCACGACTGACCTCGGTTACCATCAGGCGGTAGCCTTGTGTTACTATGGCTTACATGGCCAAATCTCAACCTGATCAGCCACCCGTTCAAGAAAACCGGCCGTGGTGGCGACGGACGTTGGGACTGCTACTGAGACTTTGGAAGTCGGCTGCCTTGGTGCTGGGATCACTGGTGATTGCCGGTTACTTGGCGTTACTGCTGGTGATGGTGCTCGGTGCCGGCGTGGTCCAGCCCAGCGGCCAGCACGTTCTTAAAGCTGGCAGTCAAGAGCAGACGGTGGCGCTAGTGGAGCTGTCCGGACCAATCTTTGAAGATGACTCCGGTAGTAACCCGCTCAGCATTACCCCGGGAGTGATCTCCTCTCGGCGAGTGATCAGGCTACTCGATGACTTAAGCCAGGACAGCGACATCCAAGCTATTGTTATCAGGATCAATAGCCCGGGTGGAGGAGTAGTGGCTTCGGACGAGCTGTACCGCAAGATCATCGACGTCAGGCAAGACACGCCGGTGGTGGTCAGCATCGGGGAAGTGGCCGCTTCCGGCGGGTACTACCTGGCAGCCGCGGCCGACCGGATCGTAGCTAACCCGGCCAGCATTACCGGCTCGATCGGAGTGCTGGCCCAACTGCCCCAGTTTAGCGAGCTGTTTGACAAAATTGGGGTAGAAGTGCGGACGATCAAGTCTGGTGAGTTTAAAGACTTGGGTGCGTCTGATCGAGAGCTGACTCCCGCGGAACGGCAGATTCTCCAGTCAGTGATCGACGACTCTTTCGAGCAGTTTGTCCAAGCTATCGTCACTGGCCGGAACATGGACGAAGCCGAGGTGCGCCAACTGGCCGACGGTCGAATTTTCACCGGCCGGCAGGCCCTGGAGCTGGGCCTGATCGACGAGCTGGGCACAGTCGAGACCGCTTTTGAGCTGGCCGCCCAGCTGGCGCAGCTACAGGACCCGCAGGTGATCGAGTACTCGGACAAGACTTTTTTGCAGCAGCTGCTGGAGGCGCGCGGCCAGCTCTCTGTGCTGGCTAAGTTAGAGCGGTTGGTCCCTGCAAGCCAGTTTGGGGTGTACTACCTGTTCCAGTTTTAACAGAGATTCACTGAACCGGTTTTAAGTTCTGAATAGCCGCTTCAACAGAGCGCAGCTTTAACCCTGAAGCCTTGAGCAGTTTGGAGGTGTCCAGGCTGGTGTTGCGCTGATAAGGCCGGTCGGTAGACCTCAGATACTCGTCCAAGTCACCTTCCCTGATGGTGCCCTCCAAGCCCAGCGCTCGCTGGATAGCCAAGCCAAACTGGTAGTCGCTCCACTGCTCACCGCTGCTGGCGTGAAACAAGCCGGTGGCGCCGGTCTGGACCACCCAGTCGATGACTCGGGCAAAATCGTCCACGAAAGTGGGCCCAAAGAAGTGGTTGCTGAACAAGGGGTGAAGATTGCTGCTTCGCAGTCCTTGGACAATGCGGTGGGCAAAATCAAGTTTGGGAAAAGGATCGCTCCGAAAAGGCTGGTCAATTCTCAAGATAGTCCAGGGGGTGTGGGCGGCGCTGACAGCCTGCTCGGCCAGCCACTTGGTTTGACCGTACCACTCAATTGGATGGGGTTGGTCCTGTTCGGTGTAAAGATGGGGGTTGTCGCCGTCGAAGACGTAAGCGGTAGAGACGTGCACCAGGTGTTTGCCGGTCAGCTGGCTGGCTGCTACTATGTTTTGAGTGCCCAAGACATTGACGCGGTAGGCCGGTCCGGCAGTGTTGTCTGTCTGGTGCCAAGCGCCGGTGACGTCGGTGTAAGCCGCCAAGTGTAGGACTGTTCGGGCCGGCGAGTCTCTAAAAGCGGCGGTCAGCGCCCGCTGGTCGGTGATGTCTACCGGCCGGTTAGGGTCAGAAATATCGAGGTTAGTGAAGCGGTACTGCCCAGAGAGAACTTGAGCCAGCTTGGACCCGATCAGGCCAGATAGGCCGGTAGCCAGGACCGACAGGCGCGAGGATGACATCAGCTACTGGTTGCCGCAAACTTTTCCGTGAAGGCCTGGCGCAGAGTGACGCAGTGGCGATCACGCTGGGACATCACCATTTCGTCAGCCTTGATCGGCCAAGAAATGGCCAAGTCAGGGTCAAACAGAGAAATGGCCAAGTCATCGTTGGTGTCACGCTCCGCGTAGAGCTGATCTACACAGTAGAGGTAGCGGACCGGGCCTTTAGTGACGCAGAATGAGTTACCAATACCGGCCGCCACGAACACTGAGCCGTGGACGGACCCGTTAAATTCGCCTACTTCCATCGACACCACGTCGCCAAACGTTGACGACTCGGACCGCAAGTCGGCCCAAGCGCAGAAGCACACCCCGCTGACTACCGTCAGTAACTTATTCCAGTTCTCGGCGTGAATACCCCGGGCTACGTGCTGTTCAGAGTAGGACTGGTTGATTTGCTTGATGTCAAACGAAGCGCCCAGCACCTGTTCGATTTCAGGAACGCGGGTGAGCTCGGCATAGTAACCGCGCTCATCAGGGGAGGTTTTGTGCTCAAGGTACAGTAAGCCCTCGATCGGCGTTTGGTAAAGGTGCTCGCCCAGCTTGTTGTCCTGGCCGGGTAAAAAACGGTAAACCATATTCTGTCGGGGCTAGCTGGTACTGGGCTGAGATTGGTAGTTGGTCTCAAAAAAGTCTTGGCTTTGGTCTTTGAGCGGCTGCCACCACTGTTGATTATGTTGGTACCAAGCAATGGTTTGGTCTAGCCCTTGGCTTAAGGTGACGCTTGGCTCCCAGCCCAGTTCCTGAGTGCTCAAGCTCCAGTCTACCGCGTAACGTCGATCATGTCCCTGGCGATCGGCCACCATCTCGATCACTTGATGGTCCTGGCCCATTTTATCGAGAATCATCTTGACTAGCTCCAGATTTGAGACATCCTGGTCTAGGCCGCCCAGTAAGTACGTCTTGCCCAGAGTGGTCTTGTCCAGCAGAACCCGCTCGATAGCCCGACAGTGGTCTTGGACGAACAGCCAGTCCCTAACATGGCGACCGTCACCGTAGACAGGCACCCGTTTTCCTTGGATAACCTGAGTGATTGTCAACGGGACCAGTTTTTCCGGGAACTGGTACTGGCCGTAGTTGTTAGAACAGTTGGTGATGCTAAAGGGCAGGCCGTAAGTCTGGCCGTAAGCGCGGACCAGGTGGTCTGAGGCTGCCTTGCTGGCCGAGTAGGGACTGTGCGGATCGTACGCGGTGGTTTCGTTAAACCGATCAGTACTGCCCAGCTCCAGCGAGCCGTAGACCTCGTCGGTGGAGATGTGGTGAAAACGGTCAAGGTGGTGCTCGAGGGCTGCTTGAAGCAAGACGTTGGTGCCCGTCACGTTAGTTTCTAGGAAAATACTGGGATTAAGGATGGAGCGGTCAACGTGGGTCTCGGCGGCGAAGTGGACGACCAGTTGGCAGTTGGCCATGACTTTCGACACCAGCTCGGGGTCGGCGATGTTACCTTCGACAAAGTTGTAGTTAGGATTGTCCGCTACATCTGCCAAGTTAGCTAAGTTGCCGGCATAGGTGAGCGCGTCCAGGTTAACAATGGTGTCGCTGGGATGGTGCTCCAACCAATAGCGGATGAAGTTTGAGCCGATAAAACCTGCCCCACCGGTGACTAAGAGTGAACGCGCAGACATTTTGGTGATTATACTGGATGACAGCACCGCCTGCCCAACCGCAAACCCTCTCCGCCGTCACTACTCTAAGGAAAAGGTGATTACTCTTGGTAGGACTCATCGATCAAACGCTGAGTTTCATCCCTGCCCAACTCTGAGCGAACGCGGACGTAACGGTCTTCCAGCCGCAAGTAGCGGCGCTGTTCGAGTTGGAGGCGGCTGCTGTACCAGCCTACCAGCAGTGCCAGCACTACTATTACGGCAGCCAGCGCCGCGATCAGCGTTGAGTGAGGCAGAGGGTGGTGAGGCGACGGAGAAAACAACTGCATCATAGCGACACTAATTCAGCAATCTGGCAATTTCTTGCTGGAAAGCATCGGCGTCTCGGATGATGTACACCCACTGGTTGTTGTACGCCAATCCCACGGCGGGGTGGACCAGTACGCCGTCCGCCTCCTCGGGGAAAATAGTAAATTGACTGGCGGTGAAGCTCAGCTGGTCTCGGACCGGAAACAACTCCCGGCCAGTTGCTATCACTTGGGTAACCGGCAGGTATTGGTCGAACTCGTCGAGGTACTGCCGGTACAGCCGGCCCATTAGCTCGGCATCCTTGAGCGCTGTCGGGCTGGTCAGGCGGCGCAGGAGCGCTTCAATGACGGCTTGCTGGCGGCGGGAGCGGTTGACGTCGGTACCGGTCTGCCCATTGCTGTGACGACTGCGGATGTACTCCAGCGCTCGCCGGCCGGACATCAGCTCCCGGCCTGCTTGAAAGCTGACGGTGGTGTAGAGCTTGGCTGGGTCGCGTTCCACCGTGACGTCCACCTCTGTGTTGGGAAACTGGGTATCAGTAAACGATTCATCAATGATGACTTCTACTCCACCCAACTGATCGATAACCGAGGAGACTTGGCCAAGAGAGATCACCAGGGTGTGGTGAATGTCTATTCCGGAGATACTTTCCAGGTAACTTGTCGGAAAGAGTTCGGGCTGGTTAGGCGTGCGCTCGTTACCATAAAAAAGCAGGGCGTTGATCTTGGTCTTGTACTCACTGCTCCACAAGTCGCGAGGGAACGGCACGGTCGTTACTTTAGCACTGGCTAGATCGACCGATACCAACAGCATGGTGTCGGTTAGGGGGTTGGTCTGACCTCGTTGAGCCAGTTGATCGGTCCCTAAGATTAAGATGTTCTTCCGGTTGGCGGTGGTGGTGACTGAGGACGTCAGGCCCCGCCTGGCCTGGTCGATGACTTGGCCGGGAGTAGTGCCAGCTGCCTCGGCAAAGGCCCGCAGTTGATGGTATCCCCAGCCAGCGACCAGCAAGCCGGTCACTGTTAGTAAACCAAAAGCGATGGCCAAGCTGAGGAAGATCGTTCTCGCCCAGGGAGCCCGGTCGGGTGGTGACTCCGGCTGGGCGGCCGTCTGAGGAGGCGGTACTTGGGACGGAGCCATTCAGTAATTATCTCATTTTTGAGATTGGCTTGCCAGCCGATGCCTGATCCAGGTTAGAATAGTACATCGATGACAGGAGGTGACGATGCTGAGCGTGTTCAGTAAGCTGGTTCGACGGCGGTGGACAACGCTGGTCCTGACCGCGGTGGTGTTGGCCGCCGGCTGGTCACTGCTCAGGCCTGGTTTTTTCCGTGCCCACGACTTTACCCACGGGGCCCGGATTGTCGAGATGGCCCGTGGTCTAGAGGATGGCCAGCTACCCGTTAGGTGGAGCCGTAACTTAGGTTACGGGTACGGCATGCCGTTGTTTGAGTTCTACGCGCCGTTGCCCTTTTTTGTCGGTGCTGTGCCATGGCTGGCGGGGGTTGAGCTGGTAACTATCATTAAGTTACTGTACTTGGCCACTACCGTCGGTACGGCCTGGGGAGGGTACCTGCTAGGCAGACAGCTGTTCGGCCGGTCGGGCGGGGTGCTGACCGCCGCCGCCCTGACGCTGGCGCCGTACCGAGCTGTCAACATCTTTGTGCGCGGTGCCCTGAGCGAAGCGGCCGGCATCATGTTTTTACCTTGGATCCTGTGGTCACTAATAATCCTGATTGAAGCCGGCCCAGGCAGTTTCTCTCGCTCAGACCGTTCCGGCCGGGCTGCGGCGCTGGCCTTGACAGCCAGCTTGACCGGTTTATTGCTGACCCATAACCTGACCGCCTTAATGTTTGTGCCGTTCAGCTTAGTGTTTGCTGGCCTGTACATCCTGACCGGCCCTCAGTGGCACCAGGCCGCTGACAAGCTGCGCTGCTGGTGGCGGCAGCTGCTGGGAGTAGTTCGCTGGTACATTTTGACCATTGGCCTGAGCGCCTTCTACGTCTTTCCGGCTTTGCTGGAGAAAGGCTTTACCAAAGTTGACAGTATTTTAGGCGGCTACTTCGATTACTCGCTCCACTTTCTGTACATCCGCCAGTTTTGGCAGCCCAACTGGGGATACGGCGGCTCGGTGTGGGGGCCCGACGACGACATCTCGTTCTTTTTGGGCTTCGGCCAGCTGGCGGTGGCGATCCTAGTCGCGGTGGCTATAGCTTGGCAAGGGTACCACTGGTGGCGGCAAGGAAATCGCCGCCGACTGCCTCGGGTTAGCAGTTCCGGGTGGACGGTAGTCATTGCCGCCGGTTTGCTGGTGGCCAGTTTGTTTTTGTCACTGCTCAAAGCTAAGTTTATTTGGGACGTTCTGCCGCTGATCAACTTTATCCAGTTCCCGTGGCGGTGGCTGGCGGTGGCCATAGTTTGGTTGGCAGTACTGGTGGGTGGCAGTACCCTACTGTTACCTAAGTCACGGCGGCGGAGCTGGGCGTTGATCTGGACGGTAGTCATACTCCTTGCCAATGTCTGGTTTTTTCAACCGGAGTCTTATCTGGACGACCCCAGTGACTTTTATTACCATGACGCCTCGATGATCCGCAGGGAGATGAGCGGAATTTTGCCTGACTTCATTCCGGCTACGCTCAACGTGGAGCTGGCACCGGCTGCCGAGCGGACCCGCTGCCGGCACCGAGAGTGCTTGCCGGAAGAGATGACAGTTTTGATCGACCGTTCTCACCAGCTGCTGGTCGAGACGCGCCTCAAAAACCCTGAGGAAATCGTGATCAATGTGGCCGATTTTCCTGGTTGGCGGCTCGAGCTCGACGGCCAGCCCATCGACAAAACAACTACCTCTGATGGCCTGATCATCGCTGAGATGCCGGTCGGTCAGCACCGCTTGGGTGTCCTGCTGGACAGTACGCCTGTCCGCTCTATTAGCGATGCCACCACGGCGGTCAGTTTGCTGGCTGCCGGGCTGGTGTTTGTGGAGCTGCGTCCGGCAGGTAAGGGTGGTGACGATGAGTGACATCACAGCGGTTGATACCAGCAATGATCTGGAAGATGCCGTCGGCGACGGTTTAGACCTAAACCTGATCAAGCGTCGCTCGCTGGTAGGCGCCACCACGTTCATGGCGCGCAGCGTTTTTCTACAAGGTTTAGGTTTGCTTTCTAACTTGGTTTTGGTAGCCTTGTTGTCAGTCGAAGCGATTGGTATTTACGGCTTTGTACTGCAGATCATTGGCTTGCTGAACTTCTTTTCCGACGTGGGACTGGGCTCGGCCCTGATCCAGAAAAAGGCTAACCCTACTCTGCAGGACTACCGCAATGCTTTCACCATCCAACAGATCTTGGCTTGGGTAATTGTGGGCGTCAGCGCGGCAATCATTGCCTCTGGTTTGGTGGCCCAAAAGACGGGACCGGCCGGTAACTGGATCCTGTTGGCGCTGGCGATGAGCTTTCCGGTGCTGGCGTTTCGAACTATGTCGGCCATCATGATCGAGCGTCGGCTGGACTTTTCCAAGCTGGTCATTCCCCAGATCATCGAGCAGATCGTGTTTCACGGCCTGTTGATAGGGATGGTGTGGCAAGGGTTCGGTGTTATTTCCTACGCATACGCCATTATTGTGCGCTCGATAGTGGGCGCCACGGCGATGTTTATGCTACAGCCCTGGCCGATTGGCCTGGCTTTCAACCGGACTGTCCTCAGGGCTATTCTGGGTTTTGGCGTCAAGTTCCAGCTCAACGATTTATTAGCTCGTATCAAAGATCAGCTGTTTTTCCTGAGCTTGGGCATCATCTTGCCTTTGCGCGAGTTCGGTTTTGTCCACTGGGGCAAGCTGTGGTCGCAGTATCCCTACAACTTAACGGTCCAGAACGTGATGATGATCAGTTTTCCGGTTTTTTCCCGACTCCAGCACGACCCAGCGGCGCTCAAAAAAGCTGTTGAGAAAATGCTGTTCTTTATTGCTTTGCTGGCCTTTCCGCTGTTGATCGGCATGTCGGTCTTTATCATTCCCCTCACCGAGCTAGTCGTAAGCTACCGCAAGTGGCAGCCGGCTGTCTGGACGCTGATCTTGTTTAGCTTAAGCATTGGTTGGGGAGCGGTGTCGTCGCCGCTGACCAATACCTTGAATGCTATCGGCCAGATCAACACTACTCTCAAGTTGATGGTGATGTGGACAGCGCTAACCTGGGTGGTGACGCCGCTGATGGTGTGGTGGCTGGGCTTTAACGGGGTGGCGATCGCCGAGCTGGCTATCTCTTTTACCTCGGTGCTGTCGTTTTACTTTGTTAGCAAGTACGTGCC
Source organism: Candidatus Pacebacteria bacterium CG10_big_fil_rev_8_21_14_0_10_56_10 (assembly GCA_002772645.1). GTDB lineage: Bacteria > Patescibacteriota > Microgenomatia > UBA1400 > PJMF01 > 1-14-0-10-56-10. The sequence goes on from PFDK01000029.1 coordinate 24,584, forward strand.
TATCAATGCTTGGGACAGCTTGTGGCGACAGTTGCTGGCCGCCGGGGTGATGGCGGCGGTGGGGGTGGCGGGACTGTCGCTGTGGCGGCTGAGCTTGGGGTGGATGGTGGTTGGAATGGGAGTGACTGGTGCCAGCTACGCGGTGGTGATTGCGCTGCTGGCCCGGGACCGAGTGGTGGGCGAACTGCGCCTATTTTTGAGCAGCCGGCGGTTGGGGTGAGGCGGGGGATTGGGAGCTAAGTATTTTATCCACGATAGTTTTAGCTGCCGCATCAGCCGTTTCCTCAAAGTAAGCTGAGCCTTCGATCGGGTTGGCTTTGTATGGCAGATTACGCATCGCCGCGAGTACCAACTCTCTTACTTGATGATAGTTTAAATTAGCTAGATCAGCATCTTGCGTCGTTTGGATTTGGTCTTCATAGGCAGCCGCGATCACACTCAGCATGTGTTTTTCTATGAGCTGCCCCAGTGACACTGTTATACGTTTCTCCAAAGATTGACGGCGAACCTCAAGTAGAAGTTTTTCTAAGTACTCAGTTATCAATAAACTTAAGTCGGTTGCTCCGTTTGCCGCCGCCAGCATTCCGAGTAATTCTGGCGGTAGTTGTGGTTCTTCTAGCTTGTAGCGACCGTCACTAGGCAGTACTTTTTCTGAAGTACGCTTTGTGCTAGTTACAACTTGAGCAAATAAAGAGAACGGTGTTAGGCTGATAGGTAGATTAAAAACTAT
>PFDK01000014.1 GCA_002772645.1 Candidatus Pacebacteria bacterium CG10_big_fil_rev_8_21_14_0_10_56_10
AATCGTCAGCCGCGGTCAATTGTCGGTGATGGTCAATCGTCAGCGGTGACAGCACCGGCCGTCACAGTTTCAACTATCACCACTTTTATCACCACCTTGGCCGTCACATCTTGGCCGGCACTTCGATCCCCAGCAACATTAAGCTGGTAGTAAGTACCTGGGCCACGGCCTTGGTCAGTAAGTACCTCCCCCACATCACCTCCGGCGTCTCAGCCCCCAGCACCGGCGCCACGTCAGGGTTGTAAAAACTGTTGTACAGTTGGGCCAGCTGGTAGGCGTAGGCGGCCACCAGTGACGGGTTGTACCCGCCAGCAGCCTGGCGAACCACCAGCGGGAACTCAGTTAATTTCTTAATGAGGGCCCTTTCTTCATCAAGCTCAGCGGGCACCAGGCCTGTCGCCTCGTCCGGAGGTGGGCCGTGCTGGCGCTCAACTTCTTGCAGGATAGAGCCGGCCCGAACACAGGCGTACTGGACGTACGGGGCGCTGTTGCCCGTCAGCGACAACATCTGGTCCCAGTCAAAGATGATGGGGTACTTGGGGTCCCTTTTCAGGTCGTTCCACTTGAGTGCCCCTACCCCCACCTGGCGGACGACCTCTGGCCTCTGTTCCGGCGCGATCCTGGTCCGGTCGGCGATCAGTTGCTGGGCTTGGGCCAGCACTTTGTCTACCACTTCTTCCAGCAAAACAACTCGGCCTTTCCTGGTGGACATCTTGCCCTCTTCCAGCCTGATCATGCCAAAAGGCAGGTGATAGCTGCGGCCGGCAATTTCCAGGCCCATCCGCCGCAACACTTCAAATAACTGTTGGAAGTAGAAACGCTGGTCCTCACCGACTACGTAGATCATGCCGTCGGCTTGCAGTTGGTTGGCCCGATGCAGCGCCGTGGCGATGTCCCGGGTGATGTACAAGGTGGCGCCGTCGGATTTTTGAACGATGGCTACTCCCAAGCCAACATCGTCCATATCAACAACTACCGCTCCTTGGCTGTCGGTAGCCGTACTGGTTTCCCGCAAGGCGGCGATGGTGGGCGCCAGCATCGGCTCGTAAAAGCTTTCGCCATGAACCAGTTCAAACTCGATCTTAAGCAAGTCATAAACTTGCTGGAACTCAGTCATTGACCAGTCAACGATCTGCTGCCACAGCCGGCGAGCTTCACCGTCGCCTTGTTCAAGTTTTTTGAACCAAGCACGGCCTTGATCTTTAACTTGCTCGGCTTGCAGTTTAGCCTCAGCCGGTTCTAAGTGGGCGTACTGCTCGTCCTGAGGATCTCCGGCCCGACTGATCCGCACGTAAAGCTGCTGGAGGGTGGCGATCGGCTGCTTCTCTAGTTCAGGGCGGGCCTCATCTCCCCACAGCTCTAGCGCGTACAGCAGATGCCCAAACTGGGTCCCCCAGTCACCGAGGTGGTTGTCGCGCAGTACCCGGAACCCCTGGAAAGTTAGCAAGCGGTAAAGCGAGTCGCCAATAATAGTAGAGCGCAAGTGACCAATGCTCATTCTCTTGGCGATGTTGGGGGCGGACATGTCGATGACGTAAGTCTGGTTTTGGCCCTGATCGGCGCAGCCGTACCAACTGCCGGCGGTCAGCACTTGACTGACAACTTGGGGAGCGATTGCCGGGAAGTTAAGCTTGACGTTGAGGTATGGGCCGACGGCTAGGTACCGGCGAAATACCCCTGAAGCGGGCAGGGCCATCTCCGCCGCCAGGCGCTGGGCCAGCTGGGGGGCCGGCTGGGCCAGCTGTTTGGCCAACTGCCCGCAGTGCAGGCCGTAGTCTCCTTCGATCCGGTCGGGAGCGGGACTGATAGCTACCTCCGAGACCGCCGACTGGTCCCAGCCTTGATCGGAGAACACTTGCCGGAGGGCGGAGCGCAACTGGTCCTGAAGCTGGTCGTACACCCAGTCGGTAGTGGCGCATGTCTTGGGAGGTGGGGACATTTTCATACAAAGCGGTCCATTGCGGCGGGCCTAACCGACAACGATAGCGGTATTGTACCCTAGTCTAGAGGGTCAGCGGCTGGCCGTCGATGGTGATACTTGGCGTGTCCTGGACGTTTTGCTAACCAGCGTGGGGCACTACCACAAAAGCGGCGGCCATCACCAGCACGCCGATCAACAGAGGCACCGCCGCCTGAGCTTTGCTGGAAAAACCATCGGCGGCATGGGGAAGGAAGTCGATACTTCCCAGGTAGAGGAAGATCCCTGCCGAGACAGCCAGCAGGGTGCCGATCAATTGTGGATCATCGGCGAACACCAACAGGGCGAAAGCTCCCAGGATGGTGGTTGAGGCCGACAAGGCATTAGCCAACAAAATATCAGCTCGCTTCCAGCCGGCCTTGAGCAGGATCCCAAAGTCACCGATCTCGTGGGGAACTTCATGCAGGAAGGTAGAGACCGCTGTTAGTAGGCCCAGTCCCGGATTGACTAAAAAAGCACCGCTGATGGCTACGCCGTCGACAAAGTTATGAATGGTGTCGCCGATCAGCACCATCGGTACGGCGGCTTGACGAGCGACAGCGCGCTGGGATGAGTGCTTGTGGGTGTGGTGGTGGATCTCAAACGCCAGCCGCTCAAACACAAAAGTGGCGGCGAAAGCGGCGGCTGCTACCCACAGCGTTCGGGTGCCGATCAGTTCCATCGACTCAGGCAGTAACCCCAGCAGGGAAATGGTGATCAGCACGCCGGCGGCAAAGGGCACGGCGTTGCGCTCCAGTGAGCGCGACCAGCGCTGGTTAAACAGGAACACCACTCCGCCTACCAGGGCGATCAGGCTGGCCAGCAGAGCGAGCAGGAAAAGTTGGAAGACTTGGGTCATGGTGCGGCGTTAATCATCTTGGCTCGGGCGCTAGCGACAGCCAGCGCAAGTTCCATAGAACTCCAACGTATGGTTAGTGATGGTAAAACCGGTTTGGTTTACCCTGGTCTCAAGACGCCGAAGCGGCGACTCTACCTCATGGCACTCAACCGGATCAATACTGCCGCAACTGTCACAGACCAGGTGGTGATGGTGGGGCAGTTGGGCGGATTCGTAGTAAAGCTGGTTTGTCGAGAGCTGGAGCGGGTTGACCAAGCCTTGCTTCTGCAAAAACTGCAGCTCCCGGTAAATGGTAGAGGTGTTGACTTTTACCCCTTGCCTGGTTAGCGCCTGGTTGATGTCTTGGGCGTTGAGCGGCCGGCGGCTGGCATCGAAGATCTCCAGCAAGACCCGACGAGCCGTGGTGATCCGGTGGCCTTGATTTTGGAGCTGGGCGATGGCATTGGCGGAACTCATCGATCGTAGTTTAATGCAACTCATTTGCATATGTCAATGGGCGTCAGTCAATGGGCGTCAAGTTTTAGGTGAGGGAAAAAGGAGGTGGGGCCTGGTGTACAAAACGCCTTTTTGGCCTTTCGGCTGGAGGACAAACCTGGCCCCTGGTTCTATGAGAAAGCACGAACCATCTGCCTCAACTTCGAAAAAACCGAGTACCTTACTCCCTGAAAAGATACCTCATTCCCCGAGGGGCGGCATCAGGAAAAACAACTGAACATGAGTGCTCGAACCGAACGGTCCCGGTTCCGGCCCAAACGTTTGGCCGTCGCTGTGATAGGCAAGCGCCAGGGCATTGACCACGGTCTCGGTGCTGGGCTGAAGCGGGCTCATGCTGATGCTTACTTGGGCGGCGCCGGCTTCGTCGGCGGTAAAGGAGTTGTCAGAACCGTCGAGCGCTCCGCACGGAACGTCGATCACCAGCGGTTCAGGGGGCAGTTTAATTTTCGAGCACCAGACTGTGTAGACACCGTTGGGAACGAGCCGTTCCATACTGAGCTCCAGTTGGGCAGTCGCGCCGTCCACGGTGTAGCTGCCGCTACCGTCAGCCGCCAGCCAGTCACCAAGCGTAAAGCCCAGACTGTCGCCTTTGGAAAAGGGGCCGAGCGGGTTCTCTCCTACTTTGAATGGGTCGTGTTCGGCAGGAGCGCTGGCGGCAAAAAGCTCGCTGGCGGCCAAGTCCTCAGCTTGGTCGATGTCCGGCCGCACAACTTGGTCCGAGCCTGGCTCCATTTCTACAAAAACGTCTTGCTCGGGAAGGTCGGCCTGAATGTGATTAACGAGCTGAACCTGCGTTTGGCCGGCGGCGGTGCCTGCGCTCGAATCGGGAACCGCGGTGTCGCCAGAAGTGAGCAGCCCTGGGGAGGTAGATCCAAAGAAGTAGCCGATTGCCAAGCCAATAATCAAACCAACTGCTCCGATGATCCCCGCCCATCGCCGGCTGTCTGTACCGAACCCGTTACTTGGCATGAAGATTACTTGGTGTCACTTGCGAGCAGAGTACTATACTGGAATAGGGTAGTCAACGGCTGTTTTCAGTAAGGATTTCGCCTGAATTTTCAGCTCGGTCCATATCTAGTTCGGGACCCATCATTTTAACCTGAAACAAGGCAACCCAACCAAGAATTACAAGAACTTTTTGTTGAAAACTAACTCCGTTTCTCTGGTAAAATAGACATTATGAAATATTTAACAGTTGTATTGCCATAATGATTTAGAGGTTGTCCGAGCAGTTGCAGAAGCTGCTTTTTCTGACACCCAGGACTCGTCACTGGAAGAGTGGTTTGATTTTGAAGAAATGGCAAGGCAGATTGAAATTAAACGAGGTATGTGCATCAAAGCAATCAATGAACAAGGTGAGTCTGTGGGCATGATCTATGGTCAACAGGAAAACCATATTCACAATAGCGAGGGTAGAGAGAAGTGGGTTATTTCTATCATTGGAGTTCTTCCAAAAGAAAAAGGCAAAAAGATTGGATCCCAGCTAATATCAACTTTCGAGGGTTATGCTAAAGATCAAGGGGCTACCAAGCTATTTGTGTTTACAAACAAAAGTGATGAGAAAATTACTAGCCAATACAAAGTAAAAGATGGGAGTATCATCATGCCAAACAAAGACCAAGAGCCAACCGTTGAGCTAATTGTTGCAGTTAGGGATAAAAGATTTCTAACGCCCTCCCGCACGCTACCCAGTCAATCTATATCAAAATATGACTATTGACACTTGTCTGTGATTAATGTTTAATATAATCAATTCTCGCCTCGTCCATGCCTCTGGCCCGACGAGGTTTTTTTGATATAAACCACTATGACCAAACCAAAACAAACCATTCTATATGTTGATACAGAAAACTTGAAATATTACATCAAAAAAATATGTAAGAAGCATAAGAAGAAAGCAAATATTGAAAACTACGTCTTCGAAAGACTGTTTGAATCTGCTTTGAAAGCAATAGAAATTTCAACGACTCGGTTTTACTCAGCAAAGTTAAGATTCCACAAAGAATCTCCTAAGAAATCACAAGAACTTATCCAAAAACAAAGAGTCTTAAAGGCAAATTTAGAAAAAATCGGATACTCCTTTATTATTAGTGGTAACGTTCGTGGACAAAAAGTGAGGGTGAATGGCAAGGAGAAACTTGTATTTCACGAAAAAGGTGTCGATGTGAGAATAGCGGTAGATATAGTGGCAGAAGTCTGTGATGGTATTGTTAACAAGGTAATCTTATGTAGTTCAGATTCAGATTTACAACCAGCAGTGAGTGAGGTTAAGAAAAGAGGTATCGAAATCACCTACTTAGGATTCGAATCACAACCAAATAAAGGACTTATTTATACTTGTGATCGGTCAATACTCATCAGAGACTCAGAGATACTAGAAGCATTGAGTAAAAGCCAAACAAATTTTTATTCTAGTTAACAGTTTTACTTAATAGTTCACCAAAGATTTGGTGACACTGAATGGAGTCGAATAGTATGCGTATAAGTTTCTAACAAGTTGCCGTACGCTACCCCACTAACATCCCCGGTTCACTCGGCGGTTCAGTGACGTTTTCAAGCTTAATCAAGCCAGGAGTGCCTCTCTCCAGCAGTTTCTCCCAGGCAGGACCACTGACCGTGACGATGTTAACTTTACCCACCAAAAAATGGTCGAGCATGGTACGAAGGATTGCTTTGCCCGAGAGAGCGCAAGCTCTCAGGTTTTCAATCCGGTGACGTAAGTCTAGGATCTCTTCTTCATCGGCGTTATCGCTTACCACCTCTTCGAAATGCTTGCCCAAAAACGTCCACTGGCCAATTCTGGCCAGCAGATTAAAAGGAAAGTCTCGGACGTGCCGCTGTTTCAACCTGGCCCTGTCCTTTTGGGACAAGGGAGCATGCTCGATCATCAAGTCATAAAGTTCCATTTGGCCCTGAAAGTAGACCAAGTCTTTGATAAAAGCTTCAGCCACCAGCAGCTGCCGGTCAGGAAGGTTCAGGGTAACCGTTTGCCGTTTCAGCGACGTTCCCCGCAGTGCCCGCCAAGTTGTTTCGGCCGCGTCCTGATGGTCCACCCCGTGATCGCGCAGCTGGTGGTAGATGTCCTGCATAGAGTAAGCGGCCACTGTCCCACCCTGTTTGTCGGGCTTCGTTTTCAGCGCCATCGCCACGGCATGGTAGCGGGCAGCCATCTTGACTTGGCGCTGGTGACCGAACTGCTGACCGTTGAGTAGCTCGGCTATAGTAGCCTTACCCTCTTCGGAGGGAAGGTAGTCGTGCATGCCCAGCCTCAGGAAACTAAATAACTGCTGCTCGCCGTTAGCGCCGCCGATGATATGGACAAACTCATGAGCGGGAATGAATGCTACGTCGTCCGGCGAAAAAACCCGAGCAGGAGGAATTTCGATCCGTCTCGATTTAGCATTAACGTTTACCGATATCTTAGAGTCGTCGATGACAGCTTGCCAGCCATTGTCGTCTGTGGACAGTTGTGGCAATCGGCCCAGCAGTATCTGGAATAACTTCTGAATGAGCTGAGCGGGCAGCTTGTCCCCGGTCAGTACTTCTTGGCTGGCGGCCAGTTTGGCTTGCTCTTGACCGGTTAGGTTCCAGACAGCTAGGGCATCGGCAATGGTGGCGAACTGCCGGAGTGGCCCTTTTTCACCTCGCTGCTGCTGGCGCTCCAGGATTTGCTGGGCGTCTTGTTCGTACTTTAGTACTAACTGGCCGGATTCAGCGGTGGCTTGCCGATCAATTATTGCCAGCCAGTCTTCCCCGGACCGTTGGCGGGCAGTGAACTCAGGCCAACCGATCGCACTGGCCACGCCGATGTACCGGAGCTGATGATCGATGGCTTGGGCGTACTCCGCCTGGGCCGGTGGAGGGAAGTCTTGTAGCTGAAGCTCTGCTCGCAGCGCTTCCAGCTTTTGTCGGACCGAGTTGAGCTGCTGAGGAAGGTGATGGCTAAAGATACGACACTGGGCTGGTGACAAGGTGTGGTAGTCATTACTCTTGGCAACATAGATCCGGCTGAAACCTGTTTGGTCGATTAAGTCGGTCAAAGTTTGGTCGATACTAGGCTGGCTGTCAGGCTGTTCGTGATGGGCTGCCATGACTCGGTAGAGCTGCTGTCTGAACTCGGCGAAAGCGGACGTTAGACTAACTTCACCCCAACCGTTATCAGGTGTGGCGTTCAGTAGTTCGGCGTCAAAACGGGCAATGGCTTGCTGCTGTACCTGGCTAAGCTCGGGCTGGTGTGGAGAACTGTCGGGCTGTTCAAACTTTTCCTGAAAAGCTTCAATTTGCTCTAAAGGGTTTTGATTTTGATCAGGGGGCGTCATACTGAGAACTTCGGGTACAGCGTCCAATTTTATCAGAATTAGACTCTTTCTTGGGGAGACTTTGGAACCTAAACTTTTTCTCTAAGCCATTTCGAAGAAAAATAGTGAGAGATCTGTCTGATCGAGTCATGACGGTGAATGAAGTTTCCGCGCCGTACCAGCTGAGTTTGCCGGCCATTTCCAAACACTTGACAGTTTTAGAGCGTGGTCCATGGTGTTTATAAAGTTGTTGAAAAGCCGACAGAAACAACACCATTTTGGTTGGACCGGTACGATCAACAAACTGGAAAAGTTTCTCAGCTTCAATAGATAGCGGTAAGTCGGCTAAAGGAGTAAACTTAAGCAGGGGTTGTCGTTATTGATCGAATAACCTGCTACTATTATCCTGATATCCCGAAACTATTATTAACCTAAAACTATGCCTCGGACCAAAATCTCCCGGAGACGACCGCGATCAACTGGTGCGACCAAACACCGCCGACCAAACAACCGGCACCATCCCGGTTCCAGACTGGTGTTGGCTGCCAGCGTGGTGTTTTTGCTGGCTGCGGTAGGGCGGATATTGGCGGTGGTCACCACTCCTCAGCGCGATGTGCTGGGTAGCTCCACGCTGATTGCCAAGGGTGGAGATGACGATCGAGATGACGATCGAGACAACTCTGGAGAAGGCTCTAGAGATTCCAGCGGTTCCGGTAGTTCTGGTAGTTCTGGCAGCGACGATGACAAGGATGACGATGACAAGCAGGAAGAGCGGCGAGATGATGACGATCACCAGGACGAAGACAGGAATCGGGGCGAGGATAAACGGGACGGAACGGACAACAGCGGCAGTGGGTCGGGCGGTTTTTTCGAGTCACTATTCAGGTCAGATGACGACGACGAACTTAAGCTCAAGTTTGAGGATGAATCGGACGACGGTCGTCACCAGGGCGATAGTGACGATGATAACGACGCCAACAGGTTCAGGACGCGGACCAGGCTAAAACTCCGCCAAGACAGCGACAAAACAGAACAGCGGACCGAGGTCCGGCTGGGGGAGCATCAGCGGATCCGGACCAGGACCAAGGACGGTAAGACTAGAATCGACATTACCCGCGGCGGCGTCAAAACCAGGCTTGAACACCAAGGCGACCGAGTAGTCATTAAAGCCCAGCTGGAGGATGAGGGCGAGGAGGTGGAGCTGGAACACGAGGTGCTGGTGAAAATTGACCAGCGGCTAGCCGACGATCGCATTAGGATCGCTACCGGCTCGGCTAATCGATTTATCCTCCACCACGACCGGATAGCCGCCCAGTCGAACTTCCCCATCTCGGTAGACTTGGCCACCAACGCGTTGAGCATTCACACCCCGGCGGGTGATCGGGAAGTGGCGGTGCTGCCTGAGCAAGCGGTGATTAAACTGTTGGCCGCCGGTGTCATCAGCCGGCTCTCTCCACCTCAAGTCATTGACCAACTGGACCAGACTACCCTATCCAGCGCGGACAACGTCATCGCCTTAGGGGTGCGAAACGGAGTGGCCGCTTACGAAATTCAAGGCGTGTCAAACCAGCGCCTGCTGGGCTTCATCCCGGTGGGTATTACCAAGCGGGTCAGGGTTGCCGCTGACACCGGGGAGGTGATGGCCGAGGACAAGTCTCGGTTCCACCAACTGCTTGACCTGATCTCGTTCTGAGGGGTCACCGCGCCAGTCGTTCCGGAGACTGGTTTTTGAAGGTGTCGATGTACTGCTGGATCAGTGCTTGATCTACCGCTGCCAACCTCATCACTCTGCCCCAGGAGGCCACCGCTATGCTGTCTTCGTTGGCCGCTCGGGGGGAGACGATCACACTGCCTGGGTTCGACCGCCAAATTTCCTCGAGTGCTTTGACTGAACTTTCGTCAAGTGAGGTGTACGTAATCCAGATCCCGCCGTGCTCCATGGCGTGAACGGCTGCTTTATCGTCGATCTCTTGGTCATACACGCCCCAGCTTTGCGGGAAAGCCAGGTGGGAACCGGAGGTGGGAGGATTGGTTTGGTAGGTAACTTCGGTGTTAGCCGGGACGTGGTTTCTGCCCTCGATAGGGAACTGCTCAACTTTGTCCTCCAGCGACACTTCTGGCGCTGGCTGGTCAGTGGCGGAACCCTCAGGTGAAGTTGGCGATGCTGTTGAGCTTGACGCTAGTTGGGGCGATGTTTGCTGGTTGGTTTGGACAAATCCCCAAACCAATGCCGCGCCGATCAAGATCACTACTCCGATAACAAGTATTTTTTTGATCAGTTTGGGTTTTTTGGCGCGTTCTCTGCGCAACGCTTTTATTTTCTTGCGGCGCTCGTGCCTGGGCAGCTCGTCCCACTCCAGCGGATACTCCATGCCGGCATTATACACTGGATGATTTGAGACTAGTTGCTGGCTGGGAATTGGCTGATTCTGGCTGGAAACTTCTGGTTCCACTAAGAATTTAGTTTTAATTTTTTTTGGTTCTCGCCAAGCCAAAGGGAAGAATGAAACAGAACGACACGCTGTCTACGAACTGGCGGACCGGCAGTAGACCGCTGTCCCCCAGCAGCGGCCGGAACTGGTTGACCACTCCCAGGAACGCCACCAGATAAGTAAAGCCCAGCGCCCGTTGGAACAAAAAGCGGGTGATCCAGAAGTCGCCATCTTCGCCGATGGCATTGACAATGTACTTAACGCCGGCCGCCATGGTCTCAGCGTACGATCACAGCGTGGTGATGGCAACCATCGCCATTAATGCGTTGAGGCCGATACCGATCAAACACCACGAGCACCAGGAGCGCAGTACCCTGGCTTGGATGTAGAACAAGTAGAGCGACAAAGCCGCCGCCGGCACTATCGTCACCACCATCAGCCGCCCCACCGTCGGTGTCAGCTCCGGGAAGACTTGGGCCGCGCCGGCCAAGCCTATCACCGCCGCGTAGTACACCGCGCCCAGCAGATCGTTCTTGATGCCGAAAGTGGCGCCGTACCGTGAGCCGACCACCCGAGAACAATCTTCGCCGATCAGACAGAACATCGGCCGGTTGGTCTGCCGGAAAAGCCGGTACTGCCAGTACAGGGCCAGGGCATTGACCAGGCCGATGGTGGACAGGATTACCAGGACTATCATGGTGTTAGTTGTCAAGTTTGTGGCCGCTCTCGGTACTCGGTAGGACAAGGCCGCTTTTCTAGCTTACCATGGCCAGGCTGAGGTTGAGGCTGTTTGCGAACGCCTTTTGCTCAAAGGGGAAAGCGGACAAATACACAAGGACGACGTTCTGACCTGGCGAAAATTGCTGTCGTAACCTAACTGACAGATTTGCGCTCTCACCCTTGATACTATATCAATCAGAAAGGAGGTAGTTTATGAAAAAACTACTGATAGTACTACTAGCCGATAGTAACGGCCACGAGAACTTGGCGCGGGCGCTGCACGCTCTACTCTACGCTAAACAAGCCCACGCCGCCGGTGTCTCCACCAAGCTGATCTTTGACGGCGGCGGCACCGAGTGGGCGGCCGCTTTGCCCAGCCACCAGCACCTGCGGCCGCTCTACCAGCAACTGGTAGAAGCGGGAGTCATCGAAGGCGTCTGCGAGTTCTGCGCCAAAGCTTTTGAAGTCTACGATCAGCTCAAAGATGGAGAAGTCCAGCTGGTCAGCGAAGACCAGGGCCATCCTAATATCGGGGCCAAACTGGCCGACGGTTGGCAAGTGATGACGCTGTAAGGGAGTAATACCCTGCAAGGGAGAAGTACCTCGATCTGTTTTGGACTGGACCTTACTTTTCGGCGTCGATAAACTCTGCCAGCTCCACCAGTTCTAGTTCCTCCCTGGTTTCTTTCAAGTCTTTAGAACGTGAAGTCGTGTGTTTCTTGGTCAAATGCCACACAGCAATCTTTAATGACGGCGATGTCAAAGTCTCGATCATAGGCGTCTTGGACCAAACTTCTCACGCAGAGATGACTTTGTAGTTGCGCGCCCGGCAGTGATCGAGCAGCCGATTGGTTCGATCGATGACGTCACTGATGTCGTCCAGGTAGTACTCGGAGTTTGGATCGGTCCACTCCTGTTCAAAATCGACCAGCACTAGCGCTTTTTGAGTATCCATACTTGGTGTACTTTACTACATTAAGGCGAGATCCGGTTACGGGTGTGGGTAGCGGTGGCAAGGCAGGTACCGAGTGCTGTAAAATAAATCAAACAAAGCCAATTGGGGCTTATTTAAAATAGGTATCTAGAGCAAATTTATATTGGTCCGAAACAATCTGCTTCAAGTGGTACAGGCTCCGCTGTTCATAGAAAAGTATCAAAGCTTTTTTATAATCCGTTTCATCTACACTTCTATTATTTGCTTTTGGCGAGGGTTAAGATTCGTATCATTCACACACGGTAATCGTATCAAAATGATACGATAAAAATCAAGTATGTTCCCTACCTACTTTTGGTGAATACTGGCACCGGCAATAACAAACTTCTTGACGCTCGTCAAAATTGACACTGAACGTGACAGCTATGATACTATCGCAGTAGTGGCCGAAGACGAGTTCCAGTCAGAGGTGGACAGGATCAAGGCTTTCGGAGCCAGAGTGGTCAAGGAGCAGTACCATCCCAGTGAAGAACAGGAAATGTGGATCGCTGCTTTCGCGGACCTGGACGACAACTGCTTCCAGATTACCCCTGGGGATAAGGTGTTTGAGGTAGGGATAAGGTACTCAGGAGCAGGTACGCCAGCCTACTCCGCGACGGCCTGCTCAGCGTCAACTAGACCATGGCCGTAAAAATTGTCGAAGCCGGCCGGGCCCAAGTCCTCGGCTGTTGCCTGCAGAGCGGCCCGGACTTCTGCCGGGTCCCAGCTGCCGTCGGCATCGGCATCAAAGGTGCCCACCAAAGTTGTCAGCACCAGCGCGGCCGTGCCCGCAGCGTGAGGACTGGCCATCGAAGTACCGCTAATGGTGTGATAACTGCCGTCGTTCCAAGTTGAGCGGATCTCTACTCCGGGAGCTGCCAGTTCCACTTGTTCGCCTTCCGAGCTCCAACTGGGAGTGCCGTCACTCTTATCGGTGGCGGCCACCGCCACTACCGAGTCGTACTTGGCAGGATAGAGAACTTCGTTGGTACTGGGGTCACCATCGCCTGAATTACCGGCCGCGGCCACCAGCACTACTCCGGCTTGATAGGCGGCGTCCACCGCTTCGTTGAGGGCCGTCGAGTCGCTGGAAGTTCCCAAGCTCATGTTGATGACTGCTATGTTGTTGTTCACTGACCAGTTAATGCCGTCGATGACATCGCTCAGGAAACCGGAGCCATTTTTATCAAGAACTTTGACAGCCCAGAGGTTAGATTGGGGAGCGGTGCCGATCACCCCGATCTGGTTATTGCTTGCTCCGACTATACCGGCCACGTGGGTACCATGACCGTTATCGTCATCCCAGTTATCGGGGTCTGCTACCCGCTGCCACGGCGGCCCGGTACTGGGGGCCACAAAGTTGATGCCGCCGCTAAGGTTGTCGGTTAGGTCGGGATGGTCTTTGTCGATGCCGGTATCAATCACCGCCACGGCTACACCCTGGCCGGTACTGGTGGCCCAAGCCAACTCGGCATCGATCCTGTCTACGCCCCACTCTAGAGTTTGCTCCTCTTCCGGTTCGGGATCGGTGTCACCGTTGTCTGACGGCGGACCGCCGTCGTGTCCCGGCCGATGATGAAGGGCAAATACGCGGATGTCCGGTTCTACTCGGGCTACTCCGGCCACAGCCTCAACCTCCGGCACCGCCGCCTCGCTGGGTAGCAGTACCACCAGGCCATTGACCAGTGGCAGTTCTTTGAGCACTCGCCCGCCGAGGTTCTCCAAGGCATCGACTGCTTCGTTGTTGAGCGAGTGATCTTCCAAGATGACGATTGAGCGGAACGGCCGGCTGGACGCGGTCACGGCCGGTTTTTGGCCTCGGGCAACAGTCGCGCCGAGCGACACCATCGCCAGCAACAGCCCCACCACAACCAAGCCTGAGAAGCCGGGAACAAGTAAGGACAGTTTCGTGCGCGCCACCGTTGAAGTTAGGGTAGCAAACCAAACCCACTTCGGCAAGTAGTAGCACCTGGTCCGGTTTAGTATAATTATTTCATGGCGGATCCTCTTCCTTCCCAAGTTGAAAAATACTTTTTTGGGGCGACGACTTGCGGCAGCTCAACTGGCGGGAGCACCAAGCTTACATCACCCAGACACTGCTGGAGAAAGGGGACGTTAGCTCGATCTCATGGCTCTTCAAACGGGTCTCTAGACAATCTCTGCTGGAGCAGTTGCCGCGCTTACAATTTTCTCCAAGATCGAGAAATTTTTGGGAAGTATATCTGCCGTGATGGACGCGATATTCGATACCGTTCTCCCTGACAGCGCTGCCCGTCTCATTGCAACCTTTCAACAAAGTAGTCTCAGCTTTTTATCAAGTTTTTACTTGTCCGGAGGAACGGCGCTGGCCCCCCCAGTTATTAGAGTATCCCTACCCTCTACTCAAACCGCTGGTCGACTGGAAAGGAGTTTCGCTAAGTTCGGTAGAGGACATAGCCGGCACCAAACTCCAAACGATCAGTATGAGGCAGCAAGAAAGATTTTGTCGATCTTTACTTCTTACTTGATAAGGTATTCGCTGAGCGAACTTTTTGAGCTCGTTGACGAGAAGTATAGCTCTGCTAACTACAGTAAGTCGCACCTTCTCAAGTCGCTGGTGTACTTTGATGATGCGCAAGGCCAACCAATGCCTAGAATGCGCAAGCCAGTTCAGTGGTCGTCCGTTAAAGAGGGGGTGACAGCGGCCGCTCGATCGTTTCGGTTTGGGGAGGGGGCGGCTGGTTGGCGGTGGGGCGTTGCTTTTTCTTTTGTGATGTTTGTTCAAGGGACCCGGCAGATAATTCTCGGCTTTTTCTTCGGCTAAACTAATTTGAACGTCACGCTTTTAAGAGAGAGGTAAAAAATAACCGCTCCGCCAATCAACACCGCCCAAACAACCAAGAAGTACTCAAGTTTGTCCTGAGTACTAAGGTAACCAATAATAGGTGCAAGCACTACATAAGGTAGGGTGCGCAGGAACGAAGACACCGACAGCACGGTCGCTCGCTGGTCTTTCGTGGCACGGTAGTTCAATACCTCACTCATAAACGGTTGGAGCACATGCTCACCGGCAATCAACGCCAAAATGACAAAAAACCCCAACATGCCGATGTTTACTGTTGATAACAGTAAACTTGCTCCAGCTAGAACCGATATTAAAGCGATCACTCTCTTCTCGCTCAATCGCTCTGCGTACTTGTGCATATATGCCAAAATACCAACAGTTATTAAACTGCTGGTAGCTATCACAATTGATCCGGCAAATGGACTAAAATGAAACCGGTCCAGTAAAACTAAGCGCAAAATCCCCCAATCAGTAGCATAGAAAAGTCCTTGCACGATAATAATTATCGGCACGTACAAAAACAATTTTTGAGTGCGAAACTGAGCAAATCCGGACTTGATGTCTGACAACTGATCCCTTAGCTCCACCAATACTTTTTGTTTGGCCTCATCGGGTCTAGTTTCTTTGATATTCCAAATCAATAATACAGAGCTGATAAAAGCTAAGCCTGTAAAGATACAGGGGATGCGAGGATCTACCGTGTGTAGCCAACCGCCAATGACAGTAGCGGCAGTTATACCGATTAAAGCAAAACGCTAGTTTCGCTCCTTGAGCAGATTTACCCAACAACTCCTCCAGGGCTTTTGTGATGGTTGAATTTGACAGTCCTGCCGATGTTAAGAGTAGTTTCATATTTTCGGTCACGTGTTTTTCCTTCTTTTACCTCAGGACTTGTTTTCTTCCTTGATCAATTTCTGAACCACTTGGAGATTCTGCTCTTGCCGTCTAGAACTCGGCACTCAGCAAAGGATAAGATTATTTGCGCAACCAAACGCTCAAAGCCATCATTAATCATTAACACTTACTCGACAAAAGTCAGGGCGGTACCAATGCTGTTAGCTCTGCCTGTGCGGCCGATCCGGTGAATGTACGTTTCGTACGACTCTGGCAAGTCGTAGTTGATCACGTGAGAGACATCAGTAATATCAAGGCCTCTGGCAGCCACATCGGTAGCAATTAAAGCCTGAACAAAACTTCTCTTAAAGTTTTGCAAAGCTCTTTGTCTTTGTCCCTGCGATTTATTGCCATGAATGGCGTCGACTTTAAAGCCTCGCTTCACCAGTTCTTTTTTCAATTTTTCCGCTCCGTGCTTGGTCCGGCCAAAAACTAACACTTTTTCAAACTCCTTGGTGATCAGCAGATCTTGAAGTAAATCAATTTTGGACCGGCCTTTTAACTTGACGATGTCCTGTTTAACATTTAGAGCGCTGTCTTGAGTCTTGGTAGAAACTTGGAAAGGGTCCGTTAAAAATCCGCGCATAATATCTTGGACTTTGCTGGTCATGGTTGCCGAGAAAAATAAAGACTGCCTAACTTTTGGTAAACGATTGATGATGTTCTTGATCTCATGAACAAAGCCCATGTCCAACATTCGATCAACTTCATCGAGCACGATGTTATTAAATTGTTCAAATCTAAGTTTTCCTCGTTGGTTCAAATCTTTGATTCTTCCCGGAGTGCCAATCACAAAGTTTTGTCCGCGACTAAGCGCGGTAACTTGCCTGCCGATAGAAGATCCGCCGATTAAAATCGTAGAAAAAAGTCTCATGCCGATGGTAAAGGAGCTCAGCTCATCTCTGAGCTGAATGGCTAGCTCCCTGGTAGGCACAAGAATCAACACTTTTTGATTTTTATCCTGTAAAACCTTGTCAATTAAGGGAATTAAAAAAGCAGCGGTTTTACCGGTGCCGGTGTTGGCAATGCCAACCACATCTCTGGCGTTTAAAACTTGGGGAATTATTTTGTCTTGAATGGGAGTCGGGGTAGTGTAGCCGCGCTTTTGGATGTTCTGTTTTAACTGGTTGGAAATAGCAAAATCGGCAAATTGATGCTCTAGCTGATATTCCTCTTTGGCTGCCTGTTGAACAGACTGACTTTTTGACTGCAACACAACTTGAGTTGGATCAAAACTAGCCTGGCCTGCTCTTCTACGAGGGAAACCCGCGCTTCTCTTGTTTCTAAAACCATCCTGATTTTGATTTCTGTGTCGAGAAAAATTTCGATTTGAACGATACATATTACTTTCTTTCATCTGTGAACCACAGATACACGGCCCTGCCGCGTTAGTTAGTTTTCATCTACTCTTTGTGAAAACCAACAAATTAGGTTAAAGACAGGAAACAAAGTAAAGTAAGAGGGTGTTCTTAAATGAAGTTGTTAGCTCAAACCCGTGCCGAGTGAACATTATTCACTCAACAAGGTGTTAGTGTACCACTGCCTCCGCTGACTGTCAAATACTATAGGCTAACTGTTGGGATAGCGGCGCTGGAAAATTCCGTGATAATTGGTCCTACGGCACCAAGCACTGCTGGCCGTAGATTATTTCTTTGATATAGAATGTCCAGAACTTGACTGCTATGAAGATATTAATTGTTGAAGACGATCGGATACTAGCCAAAAACCTCCAGAAGGTGCTGCTTAAAGACGGGTTTGCGGTAGACACGACCCATGCCAAAGAAGACGGCCTGGTCGAGACTGAGGTTAATGAATACGACTGCATTGTACTGGACATTAACTTGCCGGACGGCAGTGGCTTTGATCTGTTATCAGAACTGCGTCGAACAGAAAATCAGACCCCGATCATAATCGTTACTGCCAGGGGTGATGTTGAAGACAGAATCAAAGGGCTAAATCTGGGCGCCGATGACTACGTGCCCAAACCGATTGATTCCTATGAACTGATTGCCCGCATCAGGGCGGTCATCCGCCGCAACAGCCAAAAATCTTTACCGGTCATTTCTGTCAATGGTTTAACACTCAAACCGGCAGAGCACATTGCGGTGGTTAACGATCAACCTCTTGATTTAACCGCTAAAGAGTTTGCAGTGCTGGAGTACCTGGCCCAACATAGTGGTCAGGCCATCACCCGAGCCATGCTGATGGAACATATCTGGGGTAGCGACTTTGATACTTTTTCCAATGTGATAGATGTCTATATCAGTAACTTGAGAAGAAAGCTGGAAAAACATTCCCAAGCTCGGCTAATTACAACTATCCGGGGCAAAGGGTATGTGTTGGGAAAAGATGAGAAGTAAATTACGACACGTCACCAGAACGCTCAGGGGAAAGCTGTCTTTGTGGTACTTAACCTCAGTGGGACTGATCATAGCCATTTTTCTGACAGCTGTTGGCATTCTGTTTTGGGTGACGCTCCAGGACCAGATTGACCACCATGTTCATATTACCGTCAACGAAGCCAGAGAAATCGTTGAGAATTACCGGGGTGAGGAGCGCGATGAGCTGTTAAAAACATTAGTCAGCGCCCAGGGAATGACGATTATAGTCTTGTTTCCTGACGGCGCACCGGTGCTGGAAACCAACAGTCCTGACGTGGCTTTAGTAACGGAACATCAGCTGCAAAAAATCCTCACCTCGAGCAGTCTTGACGAATCTGCTCCGGTTCACTTTACCGAAAGCAGTATTCGTTTTGCGGCCTTGCCAGTCCAGATTAGCGCTGGTAAAGGCATCCTGGCGGTGGGTTACTCCGCTCAGGTGCTGTATGCCTCATTCAGTAAAATTCTGCTAATTGTGGCTGGCATAGTAACTCTGCTGGTTCTGCCGATTACCTTTATTGGCTACCGCTTCTTAAAAAAACAACTTCAGCCGCTGGAGAGCATTGCCAGTCAAGCCAAAGAAGTCTCTGACAGCTCCTCGCTTTCGAAGCGGATAACCATAGTCTGTGCAACTGAAGAGCTGACAACCATCCAAGCTTCCCTTAACTCCATGTTGTCACAACTGCAGCAGGTGTTTGCCAGTGAGCGACGATTTTTCTCTGATGCCGCCCATACTCTAAAAACTCCTTTGGCGATCTTGCGGTCGCAAATAGAGAACCTGACCAGCGGCCAGACAGGCGGTGCTTTAACTCAAGATGCAAGACATGAGTTGCTAACTACGATTGATACTGCCAGCGACACTATCCAAGACTTGCTCTTTCTCTCAAAAGTGGGCAACAAGGCCCAAATCCCCCAGCAGTTTTCATTGACTAAAATGTTGCAGGACCTGACAGAGCTGACTTCTACGTTGGGAGAAGATAAGGGCCTAAAAGTAACCGCGGACATACAGGACGAAGTGCTTTTTAAGGCTGATAAAAAGTTACTGCAACGGGCGCTGAGTAATACTGTCCATAACGCCGTTTTGTACAATCGTTATCAAGGAAAGATTTACATCAGTCTCAAAAAACAGTCCGCTAAGATTGTCATTAGTATTTCAGACACCGGTCTGGGAGTTACAAATAGAGACCAAGCCAAAATCTTCACCCGCTTTTTCAGAGGGGAAAACACTGTCGGTCAGGGATCAGGCTTGGGACTGGCGATCACCAAAGCGGTAGTTGAAGATCTGGACGGGCAGATCCGATTTTTGTCAAAAGTTAATCAAGGCAGTACCGTGACCATAACTTTCTCCTCTTAAAGCTGTCACGCTATACGGAATTTCATCATCGCTTCATCTCTGTTTTGTTAATCTGCTTTGCAAGTACCTTAATCGGTCCACCGTTGCATAGCGCTGCGGCGGGCAAAGAGAATGTATGGCGGCTAGTCCCACACCAAGTTTCAAAAATCATCCGGCCGCCGGTCTACAACCACTGTCCCGCCTGGTTGCGAAGTTGGCTGAAATGATCGGTTTTTGGCAAGGGACGGTGACTTTTTTACTTGCCGTCATTATTTTGACTCAAGTTTTCGAAATCTCAATTACTCCGAAAATCTCTGTGCTCAATGGAAACTCAAGTAAACAAAGCAATGCTTCCGAACCGGATAGCACTGCCGCCTTTACTGTCGATACGGCTGTCTTGACCAGCCAGGTCTTGCCCGAAGAGGGAGTTATCCTACCCATTACTTGGGGTGACTTGGGCAAACGCATGGTTGCCGACGGAGTGATCGATGAGCCAAAGTTCAGGGCTCTGTTTGAAGGTGGATTGACCAATACCGAGGAGCGAATGCTCTCCGGTAACAATGACCAACCAAATGACCAACCAATAGTATTGACTCGGCAAAACAGCCGATATTTACTTGATCTCCTCTGGGCTTTTGGCCTGGCCAACAAAAACGATATCTTGGAAAACGGCGAAATGACCGACAAACAGTACGGCGGTGCCGGAAACTTCGCTTCTACCGGTGGCTGGTCCCTGGCCAAAGGGGTCGGCATTGACCATTACAGTCAACACGCCTACGTGGTTCTAAATGACGAGCAGCAAGCCTTAGTAGATAAGGTGTCCAGGGGTATTTTCCGCCCTTGCTGTGGTAACTCCACCCACTTCCCTGACTGTAATCACGGCATGGCCATGCTGGGGCTACTGGAGCTGATGGCTAAAGACGGTGCCAGCGAGCAGCAAATGTATGATGTGGCCCTCAAAGTTAGCTCATTCTGGTTCCCACAGACATATATCGATTTGGCTACCTACTTTAAAGAACGGGGCCAGGATTGGGACCAGGTTGATGCTAAAACAGTTCTTAGCTCAGCGCACTCCAGCGCCCGAGGCTACCAACAAACCCGTCAAAAGATTCACAGCTTGCCTAAACCGGCGCAGGGCGGGGGTGGCTGCGGAACTTAAACAGTGCTTACTAGTGAGCACGGCGTAAGTTAACAATTACTTTAGAACAACAGAAATAACCGTGAACCAAGATGGCGGTCATACATCAAAGGAAGGGATATGAAAGAACGAGGGCCTGACAAGTTTATGGTGGGAACTGTGGTTATCACAGTCTTAATCCTGGCAGCTGCGGCAGTCTTCGGTTCCGGCATGGGAGCTACGACGCAAGTAACTACTGACGGTCAGGTGGCAATATCTGTTGATTCCAATAGATACGATTGGGGAAATATTGATATTAGTGGCGGCGGTGTAAGTAAATCTTTTGCCATCGAGAGCAGCGGTGATGTCCCGCTTAAGCTCTACAACGTCAAGACATCCTGCATGTGTACCACTGCCCAACTGAAAACTACCTCGCAGACATCGCCAAAGTTTAACATGCACGACCAGACTTCCAGTGTGTTTGAGGTTAAACCGGGGGAGACGGCGGAACTTATCGTTGAGTTTGACCCCGCTTTCCATGGCCCCAGCGGCATCGGCCCCATTAGCCGAACCATTACTATGAATACCAATGATCCTCGAAACCCAACGCTGTCGTTTAATCTAACCGCCCAGGTGGTTAAGAACTAACATGAACACTATTTTTCAGCTTTCACTGCTAGCTTCTTTTATCGCCGGAATGGTGGCGTTGTTTGCTCCCTGCTGCATCAGCTTTCTTTTACCGGCTTACTTTGCCAATGTCTTTAAGGAGAAAAAGCGGGTGGTGTTAATGACGTTTATTTACTCTTTGGGCATATTTACCGTCATGCTGCCCGTGGTGCTGGGAGCCAGGGCCTTAACTCAAGTATTTTTTAACCTACACGATCAGACATACATTGTGGGGGGAGTATTCTTAGTTTTTGTCGGCTTTTCAGCATTGCTTGGGTTGAAGTTTCCCATGCCGCAATTTAGCTTCACCAAAAACGCGGACGACCCGATCTCAACATACATGCTGGGAATTATTTCCGGTATCACCAGCGCCTGTTGCGCGCCGGTGCTGATTGGCGTTATCGCTCTCTCCACTTTAAGCCCAACTATGGTCCAGTCACTGTTGGTTGGTTTCTTCTATGTGCTGGGAATGGTGACTCCACTTTATTTAGCCAGTCTTTTCATCGATCAGCGCAATCTGCTGGAGAGGCCTGTGTTCAAAAGAGAGTTTAGAGAGGTCACCTTGCTGGGGAAAACGCACTTGATTACTGTCTCCAACCTCATCTCCTTTGTTACGTTTACCGGCATGGGAGCGCTCATTATTTTCTTAGCCCTTTCAGGGAAGCTGGCCATGAACAGCAGTGAAGAAGGCGTGATACAAATGGTTCAGACGGTGGCGGTATCAGTCACCTCGGTTGCGCAGCAGATTCCCGGGTTGGATGTTGTCTTTGGGGTGATCGCTTTTTGGTCGCTGTACCGATTTCTGAAGTATATCAACCGGCAGAAGTAACTTTTACTCAGCAAGAGGAAGCTATGCCGGAACCAACAGCTTGGACGAAATGGCACCTAAAAATTACTCAACCACCAGTTTTGCTTTCCGAAGGGTGATGGCGTTAATCACCACAATCACGGAGGACATGCTCATCAGCAGTGCTCCTAGCGCCGGACTTAATCGGAAGCCGAAGGGAATAAATAAACCGGCCGCGGCGGGAATGGCCAGCAGATTGTAACCTAGCGCCCACCATAAGTTTTGGAGCATCTTAGCGTAAACTTGTCTGGACAAAAGTATCAAGCGGACCAGGTGCTGAGGATTGGATTGGGTAAGAACAACATCGCCTGCTTCCACTGCCACGTCGGTGCCCGCGCCGATAGCCACTCCGACATCAGCCTGCGTCAGAGCGGGTGCGTCGTTGACCCCATCACCGGCCATGATGACCACATTTCCCTTGTTCTGCAGCTGGCGAATGTGTTTGTACTTATCTTCAGGCAGAACTTCGGCAAAAACAGTATCAATGCCCAGTTGTTTAGCAATCAGTTCGGCCGCGGCCCGGGTGTCTCCGGTCAGCATGGCTACTTTGATTCCTAACCGATGCAGCTCTGCCACGGCTTGCTTTGACTCCTCTTTGACCTGGTCACTCAAGGCGATGACTCCCAGAATTTTATCTTTATCTGCCACCAACACCGGCGTCTTACCGGCTAATGAGAGTTGGTTAAAAACTTCAGCCACTGCCTTGCTCCACACCCCACGTTCTTCCATTAAGCGTTTACTGCCCAAGAAGTACTGCTTGCCCGCGTAGGTGCCCGCCATACCCTTGCCGGCCAGATTTTTGATTTTAGAGCTGACGGAGAAGGAAATTTTTTCTTGTTGCAAATGCTCAACAATGACCATACCGATCAGGTGAGAGGAGTGAGACTCGATACTGCCAGCAATCTGCACCAGTTTTTTCTTACTTCCTGAGAGCACATCTACTCCGGTGACCTCGAACTTTCCGGTAGTCAGGGTACCGGTCTTGTCAAAGACCACGTAGTCGGCATTCTTAATCACTTCGATCTTGGCCATGTTCTTGATAAATACACCGTTCTTGACCGCCAACCGAGTAGCGATAGTGGAAACAGTGGGAATAGCCAGGCCCAAAGCATGAGGGCAGGCAATTACCAGCACAGTGATCGCCACCGTAGCGGCAAAGACAAACGGCTGGCCGATAACGACTGCCCAGATAAACAGAGCCAGGATAGACACGCTCAAAGCCACCAAGGTGAGCCACTTGGCAGCTCGGTCCGCCAGTTTCTGAGCGGCAGGTTTGGTTTTCTTAGCCGCTGATACTAGGGCTTGGATCTGGCCGATGGTGGACGACGCCCCTACCCGGGTTAACTTTACTTCCACCGAGCCGTCAATACTGATAGCGCCTGCCACCACTGCCATCCCTGCTTCTTTCTCAACGGGCTGGGACTCGCCGGTGAGGTGAGCTTCGTTGAAGTTGCCACTGCCTTTAACAATCTGACCATCGGCCGGAACTTTCTCTCCGGGTTTGACAATCACTACATCGCCTTTTTTAAGTAAGTCTAGCTCCACCTCTTTGACCCCGTTGTTGGTTTTTAGATGGGCTTCCTTGGGGAGTAGTTTAGCTACTTCCTGTAGAGCGTCGCCGGCAGCGGTAGAAGACTTAGCCTCCAGGAAATGGCCAAACAACAGCACCCAAATCAGCGTAGAAATCTCCAAGTAAAACTCGGTAGTGATGGCCGGAATAAAGGTGGAGGCAGCTGAAAACAGATAGCCGGCTCCAACCCCTAAGGAAACAAGGGTCATCATCCCGTACTGACGCAGCCGCATTTCCATCCGGGCGTGCTCAAAAAAAACCAACCCAAAGTAGAAAATAACGGTGGCGATGCCAAACTCCAACAGGGGACGCAGTGCAAAGTCAGGCACACCCAGGATTTTGACTGCCGGTTCAGAAAAGATAGCTAAAGGGACGAGCAAAGCGGTGACTATCAAGAACCGCTGGAGAAAGTCGGCTGCCGCTTCCGGACTGGCCATCATCCCGGCGTGATCGTGCTCAGCCTGACCACTGGCGATGCCACTTTTCTTGACCAGCTCCATACGGTCGCAGTTGGGACATTTCCCGGGCTTGCTTTGATGAATTTCCGGGTGCATCGGGCAGGTGTAGTAATCCTGCCCAGCTGGATGCTGGGGGTGGCGGTCCATACTAGGTTTGGTGACTGTCTACTTTTCTACTTTTTCTAGTTTTTATGGGCCTTCTTGAGGAAGAAGTAAGCTCCGGAAGTCAGGAAGGCGATGGCCATTACCCAAGTCACCGCGGCCAGTACTCCAAAGCCACCAAGGCCACTAAAGCCCATCATTGGGCCAAACCCCATCATTCCCACCGGAGCATTAAAACCGCGGTTGTTACCATTGCCCATCATGCCGCCGCCCATCGTACTGCCGCCCATCATCATTCCTTGACCAGAGTTACTGCTACCGTAGCCCAGATAAGCCCGGCCCATATTGATATGCATTTGTCTCAAGGACTCTGACCCTTCACCACCCATCATGCTGTCCATGACCTGGTGAGCTTCACCGGGATGCCGCAGTTCCATGACCGCATCGCCTAGTCGTTCCCATTGGTCGTCACTGATTTTGGTAAGGTCGAGCTCCTGAATGGTGGCCACATTTTGCGACCCGAGAATATCCCGCAACACAGTTTCCACCGACTCAACATGACTTTCCGCCGTGCTCAGTTCGGTGCCCTGATTGTCACTGCCCATCATTGGTCCTACTTGGGCGTTGGCTCGGGTAGCAACCAGGCCAAACGTGGGGATAAGCAATAATGCAAGGACGGTAAGAGTTTTTGTCATAATTTTTCTTTCTACAGTATAGTATAGAGTATAGTATAGTCCGTCCGCACTTAATCATATCCAAGATGAAGCCAGGATGAAATCTCTAGTTAGGGAGTTGAAATGTTTGAAGGGACGGTGAAAGAGGTGGAGAGGTCTTAATTTCTAAAATAAGCGAACTGCCTGTAAAAAGAGACTTCTTTGGTCCTACTTCCACTGCTTGCTCCCCCTAGCATACAAGCTTCGAAACTGGCTTGTGACTAATGATCAAATGTTATTTCCAAACTTTTCTTTCGCCTAGAATATGGGGTTGTACTTTTCTTGTAATACCAAACCGAGAAGTTTGATATATAGCCTCAATATGTTTTATCAAAACACCTGGGTTCATAAATTCTGTGCCTATCCTGGTAACCCAATACATTGGTATTTTTAAGATAAAAGGTCCTCTCTTAAGAGTAAAGATCGTATCGTCCAGAAAAATTCCTGGATTTTTACCGGACTTTATTAACGGTATAACCTTCTTCATACGCTTTGTGC
>PFDK01000001.1 GCA_002772645.1 Candidatus Pacebacteria bacterium CG10_big_fil_rev_8_21_14_0_10_56_10
ACCACCGAGCAGATCTACAGATGGTGATGGCAGCCGTGGGGTCGATCAAGGCACAAGCGCCGCCCCGAGCAATGGTGATTATTGAGTCGACGGTGGGCGTGCTCGACCCAGTCGAAAAAATCTTGCCGGCGGTCAAGAGCATTCGGCCCGACGCCCGACTAGCCTACTGTCCGGAAAGGGCCCTGCCCGGCAACACCTTGAGCGAGATGGTCTACAACGATCGAGTCATCGGGGCGGACGACGAGGCAGCCGGCCGACAGGCTGCCCAGCTGTACCGCCGGTTTGTCAAAGGTAAGATTTCCCGGACCGACCTGACTACGGCCGCCGCCGTGAAACTGCTGGAAAACACTTACCGGAGTGTTAACATTGCCCTGGCTAACCAACTGGCCCAGATTGCCGAGCATGCCGGGTTTGACGCCTGGCAGGCCATCGAGCTGGCCAACAAGCACCCTCGCGTTAACGTTCACCGGCCGGGCCCGGGGGTGGGCGGTCACTGCTTGCCGATCGACCCGTGGTTCCTGGCCGGCGCCGACCTCGACCACAGCTCGCTGATCAGGCTGGCGTTAGAGATCAACGCCGCCATGCCGCGGTACGTGGCTGGCCGAGTGGGGGCACTGGCCGCTCAATTAAGGCTGTCATCGCTCACCATTGGCTTGCTGGGGTTGTCGTACAAGGCAGATGTCGACGATATCAGGGAGAGCCCTGGTTTAGAGTTGGCGGCCCTGCTTGACAAGCGCGTCACCGTGCTGGCCCACGATCCTCACGTGACTAGCCGACCACCCGATCACCCCAACATCAGGTTGGTACCACTTAGTCAGCTCCACCGGCAAGCTCAGCTGGTGGTGATCGCCGTTGACCACCAAGAGTTCAGTAAGCTAGACTGGGGCAAGTTTCGACGGCTGAAAGCGGTGATCGACACCAGGCAAACGCTGTCCCCGACTACTGTCGAGGAACTCCGGGCTCGACAGGTGGTGGTGTCCCAACTGGGCGTGCCTCAAGCGCCCAAGAAAGTACCCATCAGGCTATGAAAATCGCCATCGTTTCTGACTACTTCCAAGCGGTGATCGGTTACGCTAAGCCCCAGATCGCCCGCCAACTTATCCAGCAAGGCCACACCGTTAAAGTCATCACTTCCGACCGTTACTTCCCGTTCGCCAACTACCAAACAACCCGTCAGGACCAGCTGGGCCCGAGACGGCGATCGGTGGGTACTTTTAGAGAGCACGGCGTTCACGTCCAGCGGTTACCGGTAGCAGCTGAGATGTTCGCTCGGACACACATTGTCGGCTTGGAGGCGGCCGTCACCAAGTATCGGCCCGAGTTGGTGATCGTGTTTGGCATCAGCAGTCCTTCCGCGATCCGGATGGCGCGGCTCAAGCGGCCCAAGCGGGACCATCGGCCCAAGCAGGACCATTTTAAGTTAGTGCTGGTTGATAGCCACTTACCCTCAGAACTACAGCTGGAAAAATCAAGTCTCAAGCAGGTCATGTACGGCGGTTTCCGAGCCTTGTTTGCCCGTGAGCTGGACGTGGCCGACAAGTTCATTGCTCTGCAAGATGACACGGTGGGGATTATTAAGGAGGTGTACGGCGTCGACCGGGACGTAGAAGTAGTCGATAACGGCACAGACCCGCAGCTGTTTCGCTTCTCAGCGCGGAAGCGCCGGGAACTGCGCCACCGCTTGTCAATCGGCAGTGATAACTACGTGGTCATCTATACTGGCAAAGTAGTGCCGGCTAAGGGCGTCCACCTGTTGACTCAGGCTTTTGCTGAAGTGCTGTCCCAGTTGCCGGAGAGCTGGTGCGCTATCGTGGGCGATGGCCCGGCCGAGTATCGTCAGCAGTGCCTGGCTGGACTGCCGGACAACGTCACCGCCAGGATTCGGTGGACAGGTAACCAGCCCCACCAAGAGTTGCTCGGTTACTACTCTTTAGCTGATGTGGCGGTCTGGCCGCTCCAGGAATCGCTAGCCATGAATGACTCTGCCAGCTGCTCGCGGCCGTTCATCGCTAACCATCGGCTGGGCGCCAAGACCAGGATCAGCAACGACAACGCTCTGTTGTACAAACAAGGAGACGCGGCCGACCTGGCCAAGCGGATTATCGAGCTGGGCCGCGACCCTGCTCGGCGAGAAGCCATGGGCCGGCGCGGCCGCCAGTTGGTAGAAACGAAGCTTAACTGGGCCAGCATCGCTCGGCGGTTTTTGGTCTAGAGAGGTGGGGATGGTAGACGCGGCGGCCATCATCCGGCAGAGTTGGGCCGACGCTTGGCGGAGCAGCCGTCCCGGCCGCCCAGGGCGTGAACACTTGACGGCGGCTATTGAGTGGCTGTGCCGGGCCCAGGACGCTACCGGCGACGGTGGGGTAGCGGCTTGGTACTCGTTGGTGAGTGGCTGGGCGCCGTCGTACATCGAGACTACCGGCTACATCATCCAAACCTTTTTGGCGGCAGCCGAGTACTTTGGGGACGAGACGCTGGCCGAACGGGCGCTGGTGATGGCTGATTTTTTGGTAGAGATGCGCCACTCCAGCGGTGGACTGCGCACCCATCCGCCGACGGTCAAGCGGCGATCCTCACCGACCATTTTCAACACTGGCCAAGACTTGATCGGGCTGGCCGATGCTGCCGAGTACTTAGACCGGTACTTGCGTCTTCGTGAATCTCGACGTCCTGCCGTCTCCTCGCGCCGTAACTCCAGGCTCAAGCGCCACCACCCTCGGGCCAAGCGACGGCGATCCGCCTACCGGCGGACGCTGGCAGGAGCGGCCGAGTTCTTGTGCCGCGTCCAGCGCGCCGACGGCAGTTGGGTTCGCTTCACTTTTGGCGGTGTCAGCCACAGCTACCACAGCCGGGTAGCGCTGGGCCTGCTGAGGGCTTGGCAAGTGCTGGGCAAAGAGAAGTACCGCCGCCAGGCCGTCAAACAACTTGACTGGGCGCGCTCCCACCAGCTTGATAACGGCTGGTTTTCCAGGGCCGAACTGCCGCCGCCCAACCCGCCGCTGCCCTACACCCACACCATCGCTTACGTAGTTGAAGGTCTATTGTGGTCAGGCTTGATCCTGGAGGACGAACAACTAATTGAAGCCGCCCGCCGGACTGCTCAACCTGTCCGGGACTACTTTCTGCGGCACGACAAGTTGCCGGCTACATTTGACGCCGAGTGGCAATCCGGCGACAGCTATAGTTGCTTGACCGGTAACGCCCAGTTCGCGGTAATTTGGTGGCAGCTAGGAGAGACGACCGGTGAAGCCAAGTACCGCCAAGCTGCCCGCCGCCTGACTGGACAGCTCAAGTCCAGCCAGGACCTGGTCACCGGCAATCTTAGCGTCAACGGCGCCATCCCTGGCAGTTTTCCAGTGTACGGTGACTTGGCTCGCAATGCCGGCTACTGCCGGTTAGCTTACCTCAACTGGGCGACTAAGTTTTTTGCCGATGCCTTGCTATTTTGCGAAACACAATCAGCGAGCCGATCACTACCACTACTTGGAATGACCGGTTGGCGGTCCGGAACTCGTCAATAGCTTGGACCGAGCCGGGAAAATCGCTCGAGTAGTCGTGGAGCACTAGAAAGCCCCCGTCCACCACTGCCGACTGCCATAGCTTGATATCCTGTTTGACCGCCGCGTAGTCGTGGCAAGCGTCGATAAACACCCCGCGGGCTTTAACCTTGGCTTTTTTGAGTACCGGCCGTGCTTGAGAAGAAGACAGGGGATAGGCTTTAACCCGATCGTTCACTCCGGCCAGTACCAGGCCAGCTTGAAAGCGCTCGAAGATGCTCTCGCCCGGTTTCAGTGGCCCAGTGTAGAGCGATTGTTTGCTCGGATCGCCCTCAAAGGTGTCGACCGCGTGGACCAGGCCGTGGGAGGAAACCAGACAGCCCAGGGCCAAGTAGACCGTCGACTTGCCCAACCAGCTACCTACCTCGATAATGTCGCCGTGGATCGCGCCCTGGCCCACGCCCAGCGCGCTCAAACTAAACAGTGCTTGGGCCTCAGCCGCCGAGATCATGCCGGGAATGGTTCTGGTTACTACGCTGAATGCATTGAAGTCCACTCCGTTTGGTCTGCCTGGGCGAGTGGGCTGGCTGAAGACGTACTGCCCAGGTTCGGTGTGGGGAAAAAGGCGCTCAAACTGGCGGCCGGCCGCCTCCAGCCACAGCTGGTCCACCAGCCGACTCGCCAGTTTTAAGAGTTTAATGACAAACATGCGGTATACTCCGGGATGGCACCGTCCATGAACATCGGCGTGAACATCAGACAGCACTGGCGTTATCTTACCAAAATTTTAGCCCATCCGTTGGTTAAACGGCGGCGGCTAGCCACTTTGCTGACCGTTAGCTGGTGGAAGCTCAACCAGTGGCTGTTCCATTTGCCGGTGGTCGTCCAGTTAACGCCGGAGGCTAAGATAATCTGCCCGCCGTCGAGCGCCTACGGCAGTTACATCGTCTACGCCCATTTTCCGGAGTTTGCCGAGATGCAGTTGGCGTACCACTACCTCGATACCGACGACGTGTTTATTGACGTGGGCTCGTATCCTGGAGATTTTGCCCTGTTGGCGGCCAGCAAAATTACCAGGGGCAAGGTGATAGCGGTCGAGCCCAACCCCCAGTCACGGCAGTTGATCAAGGATAACATTGCCCTCAACGGCTGGCAGCGCCGCATCAAGCTGGTAGACCAGGCGGTCGGTCAGGCGGTGGGCCGGCACGGGTGGGTGAGCGGCGGTCCGGCCGAGACTAATCGGCTGGCGGCGGTTGCCCCGACCACCACCGTTGCCACTACTACCACGACCACCACCTCCACCGCAGTTGAGACTACCACCGTCGACGCCCTGCTCCACGCTCAGAAACTGAGCCGTGTTGACTTCATTAAGATTGACGTGGAAGGCGCGGAAGGACTGGTTTTTGCGGGGGCCAAACAGGCACTCAGGTATCATCGGTTGAAGGTGGTTCTGTTCGAAGTAAATCTCGGCATGAAGCGATACGGCTTGACGGTGGACGACACGGTGGGGCCGCTGCTTGGCTATCGCTACCGGCTTTACCAGTTTGACGCCGACGGTAAACTGGTGCAGCTGCCAAAAAAATTGCCGACTGTGACCACTACTACCAACTGGCTGGCAGTGTCTGCCGACATGGTTGGTCACCCTCGGCTGAAACCATTTGTTGCCGGGTAATTGCTACCTTCTGCCAGTATTACTTATGCCATCTCCTAACCACCAGCACATCTTTGACCTACTGGTAGCAGCGCTCCCTAACCAGCGACGGCTGGCGATCGTTGACTACGGTTGCGGCGACGCTCAACTGCTCAAAGTACTGCCGTCGAACCGCCTCAAGTGGTACCGCGGTTTCGACATCAGCCGGGCCGCGCTGCAGTGGGCGGCGGCCACTTGCCGGAGCGGTACAGCCGAGCTCGGCACAGCCCGGATCGAGACAGCCCGGGTTGGCACAGTCCGAACCAGCGCTTCCCAAACTGGTAAGTCTCAGACCGGCCCCAGCCGGTGCCGGTTGTATCATGTCCCCACCCAGGCCATACCGCGACTGGGCAGAAAAAACAGCGCCGACGCGGTAGTAGCCATCGGCGTACTCCAGTACTTAGACGACGATCAGCTTGACCAGTTTTTGGAGCAGTCCAGGCGGGTGCTCAAGCCGGACGGGGTGCTGATCGTCAGCACTACCGCCGACCACGCCGCGTACCGCTGGGTTTCACTCTATCGCTGGCTGCTGCCCCACCGCTACTACAGTCCCAGCCAACTGCGTTCAGCTTGCCGACGGGCCCGGTTGCGCCCCCTTAACTTGCACCAAAAAGGCTTGGTGTTTGGTCCGCTGTTCTCAAACGTGGTGTCGGCGGTGGTTGACGGGGTGGATAGGGTGGTGTGGCGCAGTCGCGGTCGGATAGGCCCGGTAGGCAGATTTAGCCGGCGGCTGGTCAGCCCGCTGCTGCGCTGGGAGTACCGTTGGCCGGTCCGCTTTGGCTACACGCTGTACTTGGTTGCCCGGCCATTAGCCAGACCAGCAGCCAGACCCTCAGCCCGGCCGCCGCGCCGTCACTTTTCTAAGTGAATAGTTTGGGTGGGATAAGCAAACTCGATCTTGTGTTGGGCAAACTTTTCGAGCAACCGGAGATTGAGCTGCTGCTGAGCGTCCATGTAGACATCATACTCATTGTTGAGCACGAAGTAGACTAGCTCGTAGGTCAAGTTGGCATCGGCCAGCGCTTTGAGATGAATGCGGCCCAGCTCGATGTGGTCGATACCCTCGACAATCTTGGCCACCGTCTCCGGGACTTTCTTGAGCTGGTTGACCGGAGTCTGGTACGTTACCCCAAACTCCATCACCACCCGCCGTTTTTTTAGATGCCGGTAGTTGTGGATGTGCTTGCTGGTCAGCTCGGCGTTAGACATGACCAGCTCTTGCCCTTGCAGAGTGCGGATGCGGGTGCTCTTCAGACCGACTCGCTCGACCGTACCTGCTTCATCGCCAATCACGATAAAATCACCCGTCTCAAAAGGTTTATCGAAGTAAATCGAGAAGAACGAAAAGACGTCGACCAGCACATTCTGCAAGGCAATACCCACGGCCAACCCGGCGATACCTAGCCCGCCCAGCAGGGCAGTGACGTTAAAACCTAAGTTCTGAAGGACGACGATCACCGCCAACCCCCACAGCAGGATCCTGACGGCCAGCTCCAAAAAACCGGTCACGGTCTGGTCAACTTGCTGGCCCTGTGACTGGTGAAATCTCAGCAGCCGATGGAGCAGCCTAACCAGCAGGTACTGGAAGGCGTACACCGCGTAAAACACCAGGATGATTAAGGCGGATGCCTCGAGGACCGACCGGATAGTACCGCTGAGCCTGAGCTGCTGGGCCGCCACTAATATCGGTACTACTACGTACACCGGCCAGCCGATCCGGTTGATTGAGTCGATGACCAGGTCGTCAAGATCGGTCTGTGTTTTTCGGGATATGTGCTGGAGGCGGCCAATGGCGATCTTCTTGATGGCCAGTAAGCCCACCAGTAACGCCGTTGCTGAGATGACAGCCGATACCACCGTCGATTGACCAAACATACCTACTACTCTATCACGACGTCACAGGTTGTTGAGTTTTTCCGCTAAGGTGTGTTGTTGCCGGCCCAGTTCTTCACTTTGTTCGATCAAGTCTTGCTCGGCCGGAGTTAACCACTGGTTTGCTTCCAGCTTGGCCAAGATGGTTTGAGCGATGCGGGCCCGGGCCTCGATCAGTTCGTTAATCTTGTCGATGTCGTCGCGGTGTTGGTCGTAGAGTTGGGGAATCTCGGTGAGCCGCTGCCAGCTGGGCTGGACCTGGCGCAAATTATCGAGCAGCTGTCGCCACGACTCGATCTCTGCCGTGGAGTAGTTGGGCGGTTGGAAGCCGGCAAAGTGCTGAACAATCACTTGAGTGGGACAGCCGTTAAGCTCACCTTGGACAGTGGCCAACCCGATGTCGTCAAAGTCATCATTAAATAAAAATGCCTGTGTATCGGGAAGTTCCAGCTGGTTTTCGATCAACTCGTCGTGCTCAAAGTACCCTTGGACGATTGACTCGCCCAGCACGATGTTGTGGTAGCCGGCATCGGTGATGGCGTCCCGGATGGTGTAGCCGCTGGTGGTAGCCTCGAACGAGACGTCGTCGGTGTCGATGATGACTTGGCCGCGCAGCCGCGCTGCCGTCGCTAGCTGTGGTGGAGCTTTGAGCGGCGCCAGGCCCGCCGCCCGCCGCCGGTTGTTGAGGGCGGCGATGTACCGGTCAACGTCGAGCTGGATGATTGACGACTCGGCTAAGTCCTGGCTAGTGTCTCGCCAGTGGGTGTCCAGCTGGCCAGGTTGGGACTGCCAGGGTATGAAGTGGTCAACATCATCAACGTCAACCAGCCCGATCTCACCCCGGGAATCATTGCTGACTTTACGGTTATCGCCCAGTACAAACAGTTTGTCATCAGGGACCTGGAGCTGTTGACACTCAGCAACCTGCTGTCCGCCAAAAGTAGAACGGGCCCGAGCAGTGTAGGGCTCCAGTTGCGGTTGGCCGTTGAGGTGCAGTAGGCCGTCCCTGATCTCGATGACGTCGCCGGCGATCGCCACCACCCTTTTGACAAAGCCCTGCTCCTGGCCCAGCTTTTTGGTGGTTAACTGTTTGGTCTGATCATTGCTAAAAGAAATGATGTCGCCGCGGCCGATGGGGGTGTTAAAAAAAGTTCGGCCCGCCAGCTCAAAACCGCTGGGAAAGCGGCGCATCAGCGGAGTGCTGACGATCTCCTCAGCCTGGGCCAGCTCGTCGCGAGCTTTGCTTTTGGGGAAAGTAGGGTACATCGAACCGGTACCGGCGATGCCGACCGGTTCCCGGACCAGGTTAGCTTGGTCAAGGGCGGTGGCCGCTACCACCCCGTAGCCCGAAATCCAGGCGGGCAGTACTATGGCCAGCAGCAGTACGGCGCCGACGATCAAGGAGACCAGTCCCGCTCCAGTCGCCGGGCGGCGCGGCGGGGAGTTCGTCAGATTCGTCCGGTCCGTCTGTCGGTTTTTTTGACTGTTTTGACTGGCGCGCGCCAGCCGGGAGAACGTCTGCCACAAGGCAAACAACGGCCAAATGGGCAGTACCGCCACCGCCACCGCCAGCGAAGCTGGGGTGCTCAAGCCTGAGCTTCTTGAGTCGCGGAAAATTTGGACGGTCAGCACCACCAACAGCAGGACTAGCACCGCTAGTAAGCTTAAGTTATTGATTTGCTGACTGTGCAGGTAAAAAACATAGCCGGCCGCGGTTAACACCACCATCGACAGACCAGCCCACAGGGCCAGCAGTCCGGTAGCGAGGCCACGGGCCAGCTTGGCTATCCACAGGTTGACAGTAGTATTTATTCTGATCGAGGTCACTAAGCTCATTACCTCACCCCAGTTACCGCCGGTCCCAAGCTGGACAGCGGCAGCAGCGACGAGTAAATGACTACTCCTACCAGCAGACTGCCCAACACCAAGTTGACGGCCAGCAGCGTGACGGCAGTTTGGGTGAAACGATGGTGATGAGACGAGTCCGGCCCAACGTTAGTCAACCGCAGGCCGTGGAGCAGGTTAGTGGTGCCCAGCAGCACGAGCAATCCCAGTACCAGGTAAGTGGGCAGCAGCACCGTTTGGCTTTGACCAAGCTGACCGTACAGCTTAGTCAGCCGCGGTACCACCCAAACTCCCACTACCGAGATGTAGATAAGCTGCAGTAAGCCGATCACTACGTCGATGACGCCCACCACTTTTGGCTTGAGCACGATGGCTTATCTTCTCATGACTGCCAAAGGCGCGGCAAGTTAGGCCAGAGGATGGTTTAGTCTCAGCACATAAAACTCTTCTATCTTGCCAAGATTCTCAGGGTCAGCTAGTCCCAGGTTGCGATTAGTCAACAGTTCCAGCTTTTTTCCGCTGGCTTCACTGACCAGTTCCTGCCAAGTTTTGGTTTTGCCTTCAGGCTGGCGGGGCGCAGCATACTGGGAGCTAAACAAAATAAAGTTTCTTCCCTCTAGGTTGCGGGCCATCACCCCAAGCGTTCGGGAAAATTCCTCTGCCGACTGGTAATCGGCCATGTTAGATAAAAAGAAGCTGCTTCGGATAAAAGCTTGTTCAAGTGGCGGGGAAGGACGGGTCAAGTCATCGAGGATGATTGGCCACCGGCCGCTGAGGTGGTGCTCAAGGACTGTAGAAATATAATTTCCAGACCTGCTTTTTGAATTTAATACTTTGGCGTAGTACGCAATTTGCGCTTGATTGATGTCAACCGTGACGATGTTGCTGATTGTTCCTCTGCTAATTCTGGTCCAAATTACCGGCCAGCCGGCGCCGGCGACGGTAATCAGTTTTTGAGGCGGACCTACAGTCTCAAGGATAGACTCTAAGCTGGGTATACTTTCGCCAGGATGACGGAACACCCCACCTTCAGAAATCCAGCCCCCAAGATCATTTCTGAGATGAGATATATCATCCAGCCGCCGAGGGTTGACTGCTACCTTTAGCCTGCCTATTTTTAGCGTATCGAGCTGAAAAGTTTGAGAGCTTTCTCCGGTTGAGGGCCTAAGTTCGGAAGTATCGCCGTTAGACATAACAAGCGATCAAGGAGTCAGTTCCAGATGTCACCGACCTGCTGATTTTGGGAGCAAATGCACTGTTCGTTGCCAAAGAGATTGTGGAAGTAGCGGCGGAAGCCACCGTTAGCGTGAGAGCAGTCCTCGATACAGGCGGCCAAGCCCTGCTCATAGATGCGCTGCTGGTAGCGGTTGAGAGCGGCTAGG
This sequence comes from Candidatus Pacebacteria bacterium CG10_big_fil_rev_8_21_14_0_10_56_10, assembly GCA_002772645.1. GTDB lineage: Bacteria > Patescibacteriota > Microgenomatia > UBA1400 > PJMF01 > 1-14-0-10-56-10. The sequence continues at coordinate 10,287 of PFDK01000001.1, forward strand.
CCCACAATCACTGCTACCACCCCGGTAATGATCAGGATCTCGTGACCGACTTTGCTGTGATGTTGGAGTTTCACACTGTCATTATAGAAGGAAGTTTGGTTGGGAGGCAACAACGGGCTCTAAGTATCCAGGGCCGAAATGTTGGTGTCGAGGTGATGCAGCGATAACTATCGCTGGTCAGTAATCAGCTCCAGCAGCAGTGGCAAGCGGGCGTACTCCGGGCCGCCAGTGCCGACACTGAAGTGCCGATCGTGGGCGGTGACCACCAGCTCGCCCCCGGTTTGCCGGGCCAGCTCTTCGGCTTGCTCCAGAGGACAGTAAGGATCGTCTTGTGAATGGATGAACACCAGCCGCTGGGCCTGCTGGGCGATTTTCTCGAAGTCAAAGGGAGTAGTGAAGAGACCTTTGAGAACCTGCCAGTCGGGATCTTCGACCAGGACGTGGCTAAAACTGCCCACCAGGTAACAGCTGTCGACGGTGGCATCTTTTGGCAGAGCTTGAAGGATGCCTAGGATAGTGACCGCGCCGGACGAGTGGCCGATAACAACACTTTCACGGTTAAAATCAAACTCATTTTCCTCGAGCAGAAACTTGAGATAGCGCTCCATGTTGGGCCGGTCGGCGCCGGGCAGGTCAGGTACCCAGACTTGGTAATCCAGCTTTTCCAGCTCGGTTTTCAGCCAAGGGAACCAGTTGGACTGAGAGTTGCTGCTGGTGCCGTGGAGGATTAGGGCGTTTTTCACTCGGTAGATTGTATACTATCGAGTAAGATGGTTACCGGAAAAGACAGGGAACGAGGTGGGGGGGGTTGGAGTGGAGTGGAGGGCCCAGCCCAGCCCAGCCAATTTCTTCCTCAGGAAACTCCAATTCACCCCAGTGGTCGGGGAGTTTATTCGTGCATCCCTACCTCTGTGCTTAACTGCGCTATCTCGATGGACTGTCTGACTTTAGAGCAGGCCTCAGCAGTCCAGCCTCAGCTATGTCGATCCTTTGATCAAAGCACTGTCAAAAGCATTAATCGAGCTAAGTCCGCCCATTTTTTTGAGGCAGACAACAACGGCTGGGTAACGGCGATCCCTATTAGGCTCAAGTCTGGTTAGTTAGGGGTAGTGACGGTTTGGTGATGCTGGCTGGGCGGTGACCACCTGCAGCAGGTACCAGCGCCACCTAAACTGCTGCTGGTGCTCTACCGTTAAGCCAGCGGCTGTTAACTGCCGGGCCAGCTGCCGTCGCGACAGCGCCTGCTGCGCTTCCAGAAAATGATCGTACAGCCAGCCAACTGCTCGGAACCAACTCTCGCCGGAGTAGTCCACCACTACCAGCCAGCCGTTCGGGTCGAGTGCTGGGGTAATTTGGGACAGCACCAGAGCCACATCGACAAAGTGAAACACGGACGAAGAAACGATCAGGTCATACTGGCGTGGGTTCAAGTGTAGTCTAGCCAAGTCTGTTTCAATAAAGGTGGCCTGGGGCAAACGCTGGCGAGCTTGGTCCAGCATGGCACCGGACCGGTCCACACCAGTGAGTTGGGCGTCGGGGTAGTGTTGCCGCAACTTGGTAAGCAGCAGGCCCGTACCGCAGCCCAAGTCAAGAATGGACCGAGGAGCGGCACCAGCGGGAAGGCTAGCCAGCAATTTTGAGTGGGTAACGTTTAGGTACCGGGCCCAGCGTTGTTCGTATTGATCGGCTTCATCTTTCACTGTCCGTATTATAGTGGCATTCGTAACGTGGCGGCGTCAGGTCTGAGACCAGCCGGTCAATGTTGACTGAACTAGTTGTATACTGACACCAGGCGTGTGTCGGAAAATTAATAGGTTATGAAGTACCAAAGCTGAAAGCAGTGAAGCGATTGATTGCCCTGCTAATTGGTTGGCGGCTGGTGCTGAGCGCCGTGCTGGCGGTGACGGCCGGCTTGGTAGTGTACCGGGCGGATTTTATGTACACCAGCTTGTGGTGGTACGGCCAACCGGGTTGGCCAGTTTCTTCAGACATACTCTGGCCTTGGGCCAACTTTGACGGTGTGCATTATCTCCGGATCGCGGCCGAAGGGTACACTACTCAGGCTAGATTTTTACCGTTGTGGCCGGCAGTAATTGGGATGGTGACCCGAGCGCTAGGGGTACACCAGGCTTACAGCACCGGTCAAGTACTGGCGGCGGTGGGGCTGAGCTCGGTCACGGCACTGGCCGCCGCCGCCGCGTTGTACCGCTTACTGCGGCTGGATGTGACGGCGGCTACTGCTCGGCGAGTGGTGATGCTGTGGGCGGCTTGGCCGGTGGCTTTTTTCTTGTTTGCTGTTTACACCGAAGGCTTGTTCGTGCTGCTGGCGGTCTTAAGTTTGTACTTGGCCAGACAACGGCGCTGGTGGCTGGCCGGGGCGGCCTTAAGTTTGCTGGCGGTGACCAGGCTGGTGGGCGTGTTGATGGTGCCGGTGGTACTGCTGGAGTTTTGGCAGGCCGAGGGCTTGAAGAAACTGCCGTGGCAGTCGGTAGCCGCCGCCAAACGGTGGCGGAGCAGCTGGCAAAGCTGGCTGGGGCAGAGCTGGCCGATCTTGCTCAGTCCGGTGACGCTGGTCGGTTACGCCTGGTTTAACTGGTGGCGGTGGGGTAGCCCGCTTTACTTTGTGACAGCCCACGGCCAGCTTGGTAACAGCCGGACGGTGACCGGCGTAGTACTGCCCGTGCAGACACTGGTCAGGTATGCTCGGTTACTGGTGGTGCTCAGCCCGAGCCAGCACGAGTGGCGAGTAGCGGTGCTGGAGCTGGCAGCGCTGGTGTTTATCACCGCCGGCCTTTGGCTGATGTGGCGGCAGCGACTGCGGTGGAGCTATCAGCTGTACGTGTGGCTGGCCATCGCCTTGCCGCTACTCTCCGGTACGCTGAGCGGACTGCCGCGCTACACATTGATCCTGTTTCCTATTTTTCTGGCGATGGCCAAGTGGTTTGATCGTTGGCCGGCCAGTCACGGACGCGGCCGGTCCTACCTGGGCGGCTGGCTGGTCATCAGCCTGGCCCTGCAGGCGGTGTTGCTGGCTTTGTTCAGCCAGGGTTATTTTGTAGGGTGAGGTCTCCGGTATAGGTTGGTTGGGAAAGAACTACCAATACTCTAGATTCGCCACCCCTAAAAAAAATTATCTCTCGTTTAAAAGTGCAGATTTTCTCTACAGCTTCTGCTTCTTCTTCTTGGTTTGTGGCGGTACTTGCAGAAGGAGCGTTTTGATATTCTTGGCGGGCGTGAACAAATTCATGCACAACTGTGCAGGTTGCGAAAATTTCCTCAATCTCAAGGTAGGAATTGGTGCTGTAAGGATAGGGATTACCATCACCATTGAGCGCTATGGATATTTTGTAATGATTTGGTGCTGTCACCTCAAATAGGCCTACCACACTGATGCTGGGTGTGCCGATATATATTTCATCGAAAAAAACTATTTCCAGAAAGACAGACTTGTCCAAGTAATGATCGAATAGTTCCGAGAGCAACGTAGTGTTAACTAAGCGAACACTTGATGTCCGGTCATTGATAACGATATTAGGTAGCTGGTTGGGAACAAACTCTCTTTGAACCAGGACCTCAAAAACGTCACCATTGATAACAATTTCAGGATTAGGAACACTGACAGCAGGGGTGCTATCGGGGTGGTGCTGAAAGGGTGAGTCGGGAGTATTGTTGAAAGGTGATTTATCAGTGCTTTGACTAGAACTATCTGAGTCGTGCCCGGCGCAACTGGCTATCACCAGTAGGCCCAAGGCAGTTCACCTCTTTGCTTTAGGAAGTTGCTCGCTTAATCGTTCTCTCAGTGTCAAATGCTAGCTATTATAGAATAAGTTATTAATAACCAAGGAAGCGCTTTAAGGTGTTGGTGGCAGAGTTTAGCAAGTTTTGGATAAAGTTGGTGGGGGGCCGATCTTTGGTAACCGGTTGAGGAGCGGTCTTGTTACCTGGCGATGGTGAGCCAGCAGAAGTGGGGGTGGAGAAGATGAGGGCGGCGTTGGAGTCTGGGTAGATGGCAGTGCCGGGGTCACAAGATTGCTCTGGATAGATGAGGTGAAGGTCTTGGCCATCCGGGCCTGAGCGGCAAAAGCAGGTAGTTGCTTCATTCGGGCAGGTAGTAAGAGGCTCGGTGGGGCCTTGGCTGGGAGCAGTAAACGAGACCGGGGTGAGATCCGACAGGCAGTCAGCGGCGCCTTGATGGACGTTCTCAGAAACACCGTCAACGGAGCGAACGCAGGCAGTAAAGAGGCTGGGTTGGGCGGTTGGAGTGACTGCTGGAGAGGGTGAAGAGGATTGGGCCTGAGCCGGAGGGGTGATGATGCTGAAGTTATCTTCCTGGCAGAGGCTGGTTTGTCTTGAGTCGACGCTAAACAGGAACTTGAAGCGAGTGTTGCTTTGGTTCTTGTCCAGAGCAGTGAAGCTACAGTTGGTGCGGCCTTCGGTCGGAGTGTCCAGGTAAGGGCCGACTTGAGCTAGGTTGATCAGTCTCTGATTATGGCCGGGGGTTTGCACTATGCTTGGAGGTAAAGCAGACAGCAAAACAGAGTTGTATTCGCTTGGCTGGAGTCTGATCTCGATGGTGATGGGCTGGTTGGTCGGTAGGCCACTGATGGGACGAGTGAAGCCGCGATTCATGTATGTGGAGCAGTCTTCGGGTGAGCTGGGGTTGATGACAACGCCCTGGGTGGAGGATGAGCCTTGACTGCTCAAGCAGACACCACGGTAAAAGATGTGAGCAGCGTTTTGGTTTAGGGGGGAGTAGTGGTCTTCGATGTTGATGGCCGGGGGTATGGTTTGATACTCAAAGAGGTCTTCGCAGGTTAGTCTATTCGGATTGATGTAAACCGGATCTGGTTGGCCGGGAACGTAACATTGCTGACTGCGGGTTTGGTCACCAAAGGGAGCCAGATCAGCACTTAAGTCGAAGAGGGCTGAGAGGATATCTTCAGAGTTACGGTAATCATCGGAGAGACTTGGGGCCATGGTAGCAAAGAAGTCCTGGGTGACTCCGTATTGGTGACAGATGGCGGTTTCGGTCAATGATGAGTCGGGGAGAGGGTAGTTGACGCAGGTCTTGAGGAAGCCTCTTTCTGAAGGAATGTAACAGATGGTGTCAGTAGTTTGGTCGTTGTGGCGGTTGCACGGGCCGATGAAGCCTGACCGAATGTCTCGGCTGAAGTTTGGGTTGTCTGAAAAGTGAGAGGTGTTTTGCAGTTGTTCCAGGGTCGAGCTGGTGGCGTCATCGGCCCTGGGTAGGGAGACAGAGATAGGTTGTTCCTGGGTGGAAGGTTTTGAGAGTGAGGTTGGTTTCAGGCCGGCGGGGAGGAGGTTTTGGAGAGATCGAACAATGGTCCCGAAAGGTGTTGACAGGGCTCGTTGGAGGATGGAGAGCGGGGTTGGTTCCTGGGGTGATGCTTGGGCAGCGCTATCTTCGGTGCCTTTGGGAGCAGGAGATTTTTTGTTTGTGGGGTCAGCGGGTGGGAGGTCGGCCTGAGGTTTGGACTTGGTGGACGTGGAGGTGGTGGTGGAACTGAGCCTGTCGGTGATGAATTTGATGGGGGTGGTGAAGAGGTTTTGGATAAAGTTGGCGGGGGCTTGATCTTTGGAGGCACCTGAGACGGGGGCGGTTTTCTGGTTAACAAGGTTGGGGTTGGGGAGGCAACGAACGTTGTTACTGCAGGAGCTATCCGCTATGGGGGTTTCGTCTTCATTACAAGATCCTGATAAGAACACCGAGCAACGGCCTGATTGACCGGCTGGTTGGCTAGATGGTTGGCTGGGTGGGACGGATGCTGCCGGTGAGGTAGGAGCTTGGGGAGGTCTAGTCTGGAATTCCAGTTCTATGAATGTGCCCGGGTCGCAGCCAAGGATGGAATTTCCCCGAGAGGTTATTGCCAAAGCGCCGTCGACTAGACACTGACAAGCTTGAGTAGTGCAGGTGAGCCCTTGAGTTATGGAGGTGACCCCTTGAGTGATGATGGTGCCGGTGGGGCAAGTGATATCCTCTCCGGCTGTGACGGTGTAGAGAGAGAAGCCGTCTTCAACACAAGAGCAGATAGAGTTATCGGGACAGGTGAGGTTGCCGGAGGTGGGCTGAGAGGAGGAGGTAGAGCAGACACCACTGGAGTTGAAGGCGATGACTTGACCTTGGCAGAGGCAATCCAGTTGGCTAGTGCTGGTGGTGGAGTCGCAAGCTTGTCCGAGGGAGATCCTTTGGTAGACGGTGTCACTGCCAAAGCTGGGTTGGCCGGTGGTTGTTGGTTGGGCCGGGGTGGAAGGGGCGATGGGCGCGGCGGTGCCGCCGGCAGCTGCGCACTCGCCTATGGGGTCGGGGGTGCCGGAGATAACTTGGGATCGAGTGCCATTTCCATCTGTAATCGTGCATCTATATGCTGGTTGTGAGGATTGATGGTCGTCCTGGGCCGGTCGGAAGAGGAGGAGCTGGTCGTTGTCGGTGTAGGCGATAACACTTTGGTCGGATCGGCATTCACTGGGCTCGTTGACTGGATAAACGGTGGTGGAGGCGGTGAGTTCATGGGGTGTGCCGTCGACGCAGACATAGTCGGGTTCAACTGTTTGGGGCTGGGCCTGAGTGGGGGTGGAAGTGGAAGTCGACCCGTCGACTATCACAACTGAGCCATCGGGGAATACTTGTTGGAACTGCCCACCGTCCCTAGAACAAAGGTCTGCCTCTGGTGACACTCTTTGCTGAGGAATGGAACCTAACTCTCTGACACTGCCGCTGGGGTATTCACATCGATATGTTGACTGCGTCACAAACTCCTCTTGAGGTGTAGCCGCAGCTTGGGAAGAAGCGACCGCTGTCCAATCGCTGTCACTCTGAGCCCTTGGTTTAGACTCGAGAGTACTGTTAGGTAAATCTCCTAAACAGAGCTCGACCTCCTCAGAAGTACTGATTTCGAAGACGATTAGGCCATCAGGATCATTCCGGTTGCACCGAAAGTCGTTGTTGGCAAAATCAAGGGCCAAGGTAACTCTCCTGTCATCAAGGGTGTTGAGAGTGAGACTGATCGGCTCGGGTTGATTTGAGGTAGTCCCTGGGGTAAAAGCATCGTTAATACCAATCTCATGACAAATCTCAGCACACACCTGAAGTGAATTTTCAGAAAAGAAGTGAAAGGTACATCTGCTCTGACAGGCAAGTTCACTCCCGGTCGCGACAAGATCATTGACTACTTTACCGGGGATAGATGTGGCTTGAGTGGGAGCAAGTGACTGGTCAGCCGATGTACTGGACTGCAGATTTACATTGACGAGCTTGCCGTCTTTGCAGAGTTGTCCGGGATCTACCTGAAATGTCTTGTCGGGTGAGTCGTTAAAGCTGCAAGTGCAACTATTGACCGAATCAGTTGTAGGACAAGCGACAAGTGGTGTTTGTTGGGTAGTTGTTGATGATTGGGCTTGGTTAGCAGTTGAGCCAGATGGAAACCGGAAAATTTGATTAATGAGCGATTGAATATTTTGGATTTCAAGCTGCAGCCTACCGGCTTCTTTCTGAGACGCAGTATCTTGAGGCACTTGATCTTGGTTTTGAACGCCATACTTCTGATCAACTTCCACGAGACAGCCCCTGATTTCTTGGGGAGTTGCCTCTGGACCTAGGCGTAGCTCGCACGCTTGCCGCTCGATCCCGCGGGCCAGACTGGTGTAACAGTTGGCCACACCGCCCAGCCCGCCGGCGCCGATTGTCAAACAGCTGTCGGCGGCTTGGGCCAGTTGGCTGTCTACTCGCTCGTTAATGTTGAGCTGAGACTGCAATGGCGGCTCAATCTGGTCAGCTTCACTACCCAGCAAGCCCAGTTGATTGGCTTCCGAGCAGTGGGCGGTACAGCTCGAGTAGTTTGGACTGGTTTGGTTAGGGAAATGGAGGCCGCAAGCTCCTCGACACTCGCTCAAACTAGCGGTGCTCTCCAGGTGAGAGAACACATGAGGGGGAAACTGTGTTGCCAGCTGGGGGTTTGGTTGCCGATGGTCATCCGTTGGTGACAGACTTTCGCTGTCTGCCTCCTGCTCCACCTCTCGCTCAGTCAGGTTAAGCTGGGCATCGACCAATCGTTGACAAGTTTCATTGGTGGTGTCGAAAGCGTCCAGGTTGATAACACATGCCTGGACGGCTAGCTGGCGGCGAACGCAGTTCTCAAATCCAGCACTCAGCAAGGAGCCCTGGTCTTGACAGCGCTGGGCTACTCGGTCGTCAAAGTTACTTCTAGGCTCGATGCCCAACCGTCGGCCGACATCCTCAACCAAGCCAAGCGGCTCTGGAGTGCCGCCCAACTGTGCATCGTCCACCTGGAAAAGATCACCGCAAGTTTCTTGGGTGTCGGCAAAAATCAGTAGCGAGCCGACGCTGCAGCGAACTTCCCTGATGCCCCGTTCATACTCACCGACGGTCAACGGCAACTGCGCCACTTCCTCAGGGAAGCCGCGGATGCCCAGGCAGACTTGTTCGGAAGAAGTGTACAGCACCGATCGGTTGACTTGGTTCTGGAACCGACAAGCCACTGGATGGTTCTGGCTTTGTTCCGACGATGTTAGTAGCTGATTACTGCTGTCGAGCGCATTGTAGACCAGTGTCATTTCTTCCAAGCTAAGCTCATTTGCTTGAAGAATAGAGACAATGCTGCTCAACTCGGTCCGGTACCTCTCGGCGGTTGCCAAGTCATCAGGGTTGTTACCGTCAAGATCAGCTAGAACATCATCCAGCCGAGTAGCCCTGGTTACCAGGCTGTCGAGAGTAACTACTCCAGAGAGTTCAAACTCTTCAGTCGTGCCTGCGCTGGTGTCATCTCCGAAAAGCTTAAACTCTGCTGTTTCTTCATCAGGTTGGTCGGTGGAGATGGGTTCGGGCCGGTTGGCCAGCCCGTACCTGGCTTGGACACTGTCCAGGCAGGACCGGATCCTTACGTCGGAAGCTAGCCCGGTTCGACAGCTCTGGAGCTCTAACTGATAGCTCAGACAGTTTTCAAACCTGGTCGAGCCGCCGCCGGTACTGCGCTGACAAGTATCAGCCAGCTGCTGGTCAATACTTATTCTGGGGGTACGGCCGATGGCGGCGCCCGCCCGCTCTAGCAAACTAAGTTCGGCTACTTGTCCGCCTCCATTGGTACAAACATCGGCAGACACGGCAAAGTAGGTCCACGGTCCCTGCTGGCACTTAATCTTGCGCCCTGCCACCCCACGCCCCGACGGGTGGTACTCGCCTAGCGGAGCGGTTAGCGCCTGACTGTCAGCGGTTTGTTGGACAGTTGAGGTGTCCGGTGGAGAGGAAGTAGACTGATCGGCGCCGGGGGGCGTTAGCGAACCCTGGAAGTTAGTACAGATCTCCGGTTTAGAGGTGAAGGCTGGGATTAGTCTGCCAATAAAGTAACAACTGGTTTGGTTGGCAGGGGTTGGGGAGTTAGTGAACGAGCTTTGGTTTCTGGTACCGGTGACCGTTTGCAAAACAGTGGCCAGCAGCGCCTGGTCGGTACTGCCTCCTACCTGTTGGCAAACTTCCGGACTAGAAGTAAAGATGCTTTGCCCTGACTTAAGGCACTTGGTTTCACGAATGCCAGGCTCAAAGCCGCCGATGATGGCCGGCAGAGGAACGGCCTGGTCCGCCGGAACAATCGCGGTAGGCTCGGGTATTTGGTTGAGCGGAAGAGACCGGGTAGCGGTGATGAACCGGTTCGCGTCCCGCACCAAGCTGGAAGCTTGGGCAATGGCGTCAACTATCTGAGGATGGTTTTCATCAAGCTGGACCAAGTTTTGGATGATACTGCGGGCATCCTGACGAATGCGCTGGGCGGTGAGGATGTCGGCGGCATCCTGAGGATTGAGAGAGGCTAGCTGCTGATCAAGTAAGCTAAGCATCTCAAGTTGAGACTGGACCTGGGAAGAAGTTTGGGCCAGATTTGCTTGAAACTCGGCAAACTGGGTCGGGTCAAGTACCTCGCCCCCTGCCAAAGTACAAAGCTGTTGGCTGGTAAAGTACTCTACTCCCAGCTGAGAGGTCTGGCAGGCTGTCGGGTAGATTTCGCTAGGCTGGTCTGACCTCAACAGCGCCGCCGCCTCAAGAAAAGCTTTGTAGACATCAATCCGCTGATCGAGGGGAGCGTCCCGATCACCTAACTGGGTGTAGATGGAGTGGGCTTCGATGGCCAGCTGTTCGGCCCGCTGCCGGTCGGCCTGGTCATCGTTGTTGAGCTCCAGCACCTCTTGTCTTAGCGTCTCGAGCCGGCCGGCGGCTTGGGAAAGACGCAACTGGGTATCGTCACCTTCGTCCGGCAGTGTCGAAACGCGGCCGCCGGTGCGCTCTGGGCTTAGAAAGTCACGGACTAAGTTCAAAGCCCTAAAGCTGCGGACCAGGCTCAAAGCTCTGGCGAAGATGTTGCTATCGGGCGGTTCCTCCGCTGGTAATGGTTGAGTGGTGGCTGGTGCCTCATCCGGTTGCGGTCCCGACTGATCGGCGCCGGGAGCTGAAAGCGGCTGGCCGTCGGTCTGGGCCAGTTGGGCGGTGGTCGAGTCCAAGATCCGCTGACCAGTATCAAGCGCCTCGGCCAGGTCGTCGGGACCGGTTTGACTGGGCTTGAGGTCCGCCATGATCATTGCCGCGTTATTTTGAAGCTGTGCCAACTCCAGCTGGTAGAGCGAGTCGCCTGGGTCAAGCCGGTCGAGTTGCCGCTCCAGCTCCCTGAGCCGGTCCAGCTGGCTGGTGAGGACGATTCGCTCGGCTTCACTCTGACCGGTCGATGGCGTGGTGGACGGTGCCTGGGAAGAACTTCCCTGTCTTTGGTTCAATCTTGCCAAGTTCCTCAGAAATGAGCCGACGTTGCTAATGCCCGACGTTATCCCGCCGGCAGTTGGTCGTTCCTCCGGCCCTCCCTGGGAAGCAGTGCTCGGCCCGCCGGGGGGAGTGGAAGAAGTGACGTCTTGGTCCGGGGCCGGCGGACTGGTGAGTAGAGCCAGGGTAGAACTGGTATTTTGGTCGATGGTGTCGATGATTTGGAGCTCGGTACGGGCAGGAGCTTGAGAGCGGGCCGCGGCCAGCTGGTCGGCGTAGCGGCTTTGAGCATCGGCTAATCTAGCAGCCAACATGTCGATGGTTGAGAGATCATTGGCTTGCGTCAGCTGCTGCCGGGTCTCGACGATCTGTTGGCCTAGCTGGGCTAACCGATTGAGCTGGTCGGCAAAGGCTGGGCCTGCCGCCGGTTGGTCATCTGCCGCCGCGCTGTCTGTTACCGAGCTGTCTACCGGCTGACCTTCTGCCGACTGAAGCTGTAACTGGGCTAAAGTGGCGATTAACTGCTCGGCTTGCCGGTCGTACCTTTCAATAACATCTTGACTGCACTGCAGCGCCAGCGAGGCGTCCAGCGCCCGGCACCCGTCAAGCTCAAGCGCCCGGCTGACGCAGTTGAGTACCTGGCCGGAGAACCCAAACCCCTGGGAGCAGGCAGCGGTGACCAGCTGGTCGCGGGATGGCGGGGTCGGCTCGGTGTCGTCGGGTTGCCCCGGCGTGACAGGTTTATCAGACCTATCGGGAATCTGAACGGGAGTTTGCTCGGGTGCTGGCTGGGAAGAACTTCCCTGTCTGGTGACTTGCCCTACTAAGTTGCTCAGAATAGAGCCGACATTTCTAAGTACTGCCGTTATCCCTCCGGCGAGTGGCTGTGGTCGCGGCCTTTCGCCGGCTGGAGCGGTGCCTCGGTCCTGGCCTGGCGGACCGGTCAACGGCCCGGTGGGCGCGGGCAGATCAGTCTGGGCGGTCAGGTACTGCCTGGCTTGGGCCAGCGTTTGGCGAGCGCGCCTGAGGACCGATTCATCAGTCTGGGAAGTAATGATGTTTTGGGCTTTCCGGGCGATGCCTTCGGCTTGAGCAATGTCAGAGTTATCGGGCTGAGCGGGGTTAAGCTGGCCCAACTGCCGGTTCAAGGTGTTGATCTGATTGTTGAGCGCCAGCCTGGTGGTTCGCTCAGCCAGCTGTTGCTGGGGATCCGGCCTGACGTCTGCCACTGGCCCTGGCGGCTGGTCCGGCTGCCCAGCCGACGGCTGATCGGCCTGGCCACCGTCATCAGTCTCGGCCGCTTGGTTGGCTAGATCGGCAATCGCGGCCGCGTTTTGCTGAGTGAGGGCCGTAATTCTAGTGTTAACTTGGCCATCGTTTTGGGAGGTTTGGCGGGCTTGGCGAGTGAGTGCCTGGATTTCCAGGTCCACCGCCCTGATCTCGTCTAAGACCTGAGTATTTTTTGGCTCGCTCAGTCTGAGTTGATTGAGCGCCAGCCTATCGTCCAGCGCCTGTTCCAGGCTGCTAAGCAAAGCGTTGGTTTGGTCTTGTCTAAACTGGTTGGTACTGCGTCGTACCGTCTCGTTTTGGTTGGCGATGTAGTTGCGCACGGCCTGCCGATCGTTACCGCTGACCTGGTTTTGCAGTTCAAACAGCTGTTGGTCAATTTGGGACAACTGTTCCGCGGCCCTGGTGTTGTCGGGATCTTTGACCAGGGCTTGTTCGGTGCGGACCTTGGCTTGGGCCAGCTGGCGGGCTTGAGAGCGCAGCGAGTTGAGCCTGCTAATGGTTTGGTTGACAGTGGCGTTGACTTGAGATGCTTGGGAACGGGCGACTTGGCACGACGCCGGCAGTGAACAAGCCTCAGCTTGGCCGGGGTCCTGGGCCAGCAGTGCCAGCCGGCCGCGCAGCTCGGCCAACCGGCGGACGCAAATACTGTCGGAGCAGTTGGACCGTTCAATGTTGAGGATCTGGGCTTGGAGCGATCCTAGTGTTTCTTGGGCTTGATTGGTCTCGACACGAACAGTGACATTTTCCAGCACTTGGTTGGTAGCCTGGCCGGCCCTGTCAGCGATTTGCCGTTGGTTTTGACAGACGAAGTCATTGGGGTCGCAGTCGACGCTAGCAGCCAGTGACCCAACTTGCTGACGGGCCTGCCGCAGTTGGGACAGGCAGTTTTGGTCGTTACAACTGCTTAAGGTTTCGACCTGGTTTACCAACGACTGAGCTTGACCAGCAACGTCGTTAACTGCTTTGGCCTCTTCCAGCTTGGGGAAGGTGGGCAGAGAGTTTAGCCGAGTATCACTGGGGAACTGGACATCGGAAGCGATGGCAAAACCGGTCGCGCCGTCCCTGACCACTAGGTTGTTGCGGCAGTCTTGAGGGGTGATCGACGAGATGTTGACCCAGCTGTTTTCACACGTCCGTCTGATGGCGCCAACATCCAGCTGGCCGTCTACCTGGACGCGGAAACACGGCACGCCTTCATCTGAACCGGTCCGGCTAAATGTGTCGATAAACTGGGAGGCGGGGCAAGTCAAAGCGATCCGCTGGCCATTCTGGTTAACGCCGGTGACGCGAAGTTGTTGGCTGGGTTGGCCCGCTGGGCCGGGGGACGGTGGAGTTTGCCGTCCTTGACCTTGAGTGCCGGTAGGCGGCCCGCCGGCGGGGTAAGCACTGCGGCGCACGTCCTGGGGTGAGAGGCTCAACAGGACCGACAGGCTAACCACAGCGGTAGCTGCCAGTACTAAAGCGGTGATGGCCAGCACCACGCTTCGCTGGCGCGGACCGAGCGCCGCCAGCTGGGCGGCGGTACTCCGCCAGAGCGCCCGGGTTTTTCTGACCAGCGCGGCCGGCAAGTCCCGTCGCGGACCAACTACTTGTTTGGCTTGGGAAAAAACCTGATATGGACGGCGAAACCGCCGCCGCCGCTCTTTAAGCGATTGGCGGTGGTCTTGCCAGGATTGGTCTCCACTTGGGGTTGATGTTTGCTCCACCATACACACAGCCGGTTGAGGGCTGACCACTTGAGTATGCTGGAGGCGGTAGCCTCAAGTCAAGACAGGGTTGAGCGGCACAGCGCAGTGGTGTCAGTTTGACAAGAACTTAACCACTTGGTCATCGTTGAGCTGGTCAAACTGCTGGTAGTACTGGCCGACAGCCCTCAAGTTGGCCGGCTCCAGCAAGCACACCAGCCGGTCGGCGCGCGCCCGCAGCTCGGCAGCCGAGTCAGCCGCGCAGACCGGTACTGCCACCACCACCTCAGCCGCGCCCAGTTTTCGAGCAGACTCTACCGCCGCTTTCATCGTCACGCCGGTAGCCACTCCATCGTCTACCAGCAGTACCGTTTTGTCCGTCAGGTTCGGCAAGGACCGGCCCTGGCGGTAGATCTCCAGCCGCCGTTCCAGTTCCTGCCGTTCGGCGCTGATACTTTCTTGCAGCTGGTCGGTGGTGGTGCCCAGCTGTGCAATCCTGGCCTGGTCGATCACTTCTACCTGGTGCTCGCTGATAGCGCCGATGCCGTACTCGGGGTGGCCGGGAAAACCGATCTTGCGGACCAGCATGACGTCCAGCTGTAGCCCTAGTTGCCGGGTCACTTCAGCCGCTACCGGCAGACCGCCGCGCGGTAAGGCCAGCACTACCACGTCGTCGCGGTGGGTGTAATCGCTGAGCTGGTCGGCCAGCCGGCGGCCGGCGGCAGAACGGTTCTCAAAACTGGA
>PFDK01000015.1:0-5797 GCA_002772645.1 Candidatus Pacebacteria bacterium CG10_big_fil_rev_8_21_14_0_10_56_10
GCTGATTATTGCACATTTGATTGAAATATCAATGAAAAATGACTAAAAAACCAACGCAAAACTTCCCTTAACCCAGAGTTTGTAACTTAAGCCCCCGCATCCTTGACTAGCCCCCCCTTTGACCACCCAGCGTGACGGCGACTTTGGTATGATGGCCGCATGATTATCACCAAAAGTGAGCCGTTTACTGCTCAAGAAGTTGAACGGCTGGCAGAGCAGTTTGAAGTTTACATTAAAACCGTCATCGACATCGAACAAAAAATTTGCGTTGCCGGTATGGACCGCCACTTTGAAGGTGAGCAGATGTTACTGCGGCAGAGCTCGCGGCAAAGTGACCTGTGGGGAGGCGGCATTGATCTGGAGACAAAGGGAATCGACTTCAGCTCGTTTATCAACATTCGTCCTCGGGACGGCAACACTAGAAACGAAATTCAAAGCGAACAGACCAAAAAAATCTACCAAGAGCTGACCGAGTATTTTTTCAAGGAGATACTGTGACGGATACCCAGGCAGATACCCAGGCAGATGCCCAGGCTGGTACCGAGGCAGATACTCGATTGCTGGTTGGCTCACTGTCGAATGACTTATTGAGGGTGGCCAGCTTGGCTCAGCGCGGCTCCACCCAGGCCGCCAGTCGGTTTTTAGGTGAGGCCCAGCGCTGGTCGCGGGAGTTGCAGCAGCGCGACGTGGCCGAGTACGTTGTTAAATTGGCGCGCGACATTTCGGCGCGGCAGGCAGACGATATTTCTATGCCCTCGGCGGAACGATACCTGATGTATGGGGTGTTGTTACAAAACTACGCCTTGCATCGCAGCTAGGCCGCTGAGGCCGTGGTCTGCCACGCCACCCTTTCCCATTGGCTTGGGCACGAGTTCGCCGACAGTTCGCCAAACAACCACCACACTTGAGGGGGAAATCCGTCTTTGGCGCATGGTATACTCTGACACACTTTGCCAAGGACCAATCCTGAACGTTTTGCCGACCACCCCGACACTTTCGACCGTGAACCTATCCTGCACCTGGTAATCATCCGGAAAGGTCGGCAGGTTCGGTTCGAGGTCCGCCAGCCGCCGCTCGATGTCGAAGGGCTGCGGACAGCCGCCGACGAACTGTACCAGCGCAGACCAGAGCTCGTTGGATTACTGCCGCCAGATCACCCCTGGGGCAAGGCCAAGCTGGACCATG
Source organism: Candidatus Pacebacteria bacterium CG10_big_fil_rev_8_21_14_0_10_56_10 (assembly GCA_002772645.1). GTDB lineage: Bacteria > Patescibacteriota > Microgenomatia > UBA1400 > PJMF01 > 1-14-0-10-56-10. Next base: position 1,186 of record PFDK01000015.1, read on the forward strand.
CCGACCAGGTTTCAGATGGGGCTAGCGAGGTACTGGCCGCGCTTGACCAACAATCCGGCCAAGGCTTAAACAGCTTGTTACTGTTGCTTGGGCTCAGTCATGATCTGGGCCGGCCCATCCTGGGGGCGATCCGGCTCGGCAGGGAACTGCCTGATCAGTATTGCCTTGAGGCGGCTGAGAACAGCTCGGCCGATATCAACCACGGCCACTACTCGGCCCAAGTCTTGAAAGCGTGGGGACTGCTTGACCTTCTTGACCAAAATACTCGGTTGATTGTCGAGTACGCGCTGGCCCGCCACGCCAACCCCGGCTCGCCCGAGCCGCCGCCGGACGACCGGCGTTCGTCCACCACCGAGTTAGAGAGGTTTCAGATCGCCGTAACTTGGCTGCTGCGCGACGCCGACAAGCTGGCTACCTTTCGGGAAAAGACTCAGGGCTATCTCTTTGACAAGGAAGAGAAACGGCGGCAGATCAAGGCTAATGGTCTAGGAGGAGAGAAGTTTGCCATTGAACCGAGCCGCCTGCTCGATGAGTTTGCGAATCAGCGCCCTATCAGCCGCGATCAGTGCGATTCGTACGAAGCCTACATGCTACAGTTCTTAAGCTGGATATTTGATGTTAACTTTGTCGAAGTACTCGGCAAAATTGCCAATCAGGCACAGCTAGGTCTTCACCAGCCCGCTCCGATCGAGTCACTGCTGAGGTACTTTGGTCGTCAGCTCCCGTATCAGGACTACCTGAAAATTAGCGACAAAACCAAGCAGTATCTTGAGGGACTCGCTAGTATATAATGACCAGCGACTGGGTCCCGGGAAATTCCTAGCTAGGACGTAGGGAAGGTCCCTGGGCCAAACAGACTATGCCAGCATCGCCAAGGGGACCGGAAACGCTCCGACCACCACCGCCGGTCGGGGAGAGTCTTGAGAAATGGGCCCCCAATGAACTTGAGAAACTTCTCCTCTTACAGTTAAGCGAATATCTCAGCTTTCTAGTCTCGCGCCTTTCTTCTGAAGAACTGGAGTACTTTTTAAATTCACCGCCTGTACTTAAAATCAGCACCAAACACGGTACCCAGCCGGCCGAAGGGAGCCCATCGTGGCCGGACGATCCACGGGGTGTCTGGGGGAGCAAGGGGGTAGGGCTGGCCAAGTTGGCTGAACTGAGTCGGCTTGATCCTAATTTTCCGCAGGTTCCGGACGCGGTGTGTTTCCCGATCAATCTTGGCGAACAGCTTAGGAAACAGACTGAGGGGCGGTACGACTGGCTTGACTGGTTTACCAAATTTCGGTTTGAAGCTGGCTGGCAGCAGCTCGAGTTGATGACGACCGGTGACGAGCTTTTTGGGGACGCGGAGGTGCCGCGACCACTGGCGGTCCGGTCTGGGGCAAGGGAGTCCATGCCGGGGATGATGGTGACGGTGCTCAACGCCGGGGTCAGTTATGACTCCGAAGGATCCATGAATGCCTTGGTCGAAAAATTGGGAGAGCGAGGGGCCTGGCAAACGTACACCAACTTTTGCCTCAGCTTTCTCCAGGCAGTGACTGGCGTTGAGATGAAGTATCTGTTGGAGAAGTTTGCCGGCGAGGACGAAAGTTCCGCCAACGGCTCGCATCGGTCCCGTCAGCACCCATCCAGTGTTGAGGATGCCGAGTACTACCGAAGACAAGTCAAGTACCTACATAACTGGGCCCGTCAGGAGTACGGCTTCAACATTCCTCAAGACCCGCGTCTCCAGGTACTGCTGTCCATGCTGGCGGTCTACCGTTCCTACGACTCTGCCGGGGCATTTTCTTATCGTCGTGAAAAACTGTTGGACCAAGAGGGACAGACTGGTGTTATCTTGATGCCGATAGTTTTCGGCAACCAGCGCCCTGGGGACCAAGATGTCGGTACCGAACTACTTCGCATTTCTGGTTCAGGCCAAGCCTTCTCCCACCATCTGGAAACTGGTAAGCGCGAGATGCAAGTTACGTTCTTGCCAGGGGATCAAGGATTTGGGGTGGTGGACGATCAGTCTGGCAGTACCCTCGACTACATTCCGGACCTCTCCCACCCTGACGCTGATGGTACACCCAGTGACACCGACTACAGCCATCGCCCTGACAACAGGCTCACTAATCAGCTCCGGCAAGCCCTAGACAAGTTGGTGGCAGAACACTCCGGCGCGCCCGTAGAGGTAGAGTTTGTTGTCCAGCAAGGTCAGCTGTACCTGCTCCAGTTTAGATTGGCTAAACCGTCGCCCGCTATGCGGATTGAACTACTGCTTCAGCAGGCTCCCGAACCCCTCTATGACCAGGATGGCAAACCACAATCTGCCGAGTACCATAATTGGCTCCGCCACCAGGTCGATCCCGGCGTCATCTACGACACCCTCCGGACTAGGTTTAATGAGGAGCAAGAACAAGCAGCGCTGGAGAAAGTTAAGACTGGGGAAATACCGGACGTTCGCGGCCACGGCATCGGCGGCGCCTTCAGCGGTGAGCTGGTGGTTCTCCCCGCCGGTGGAGAGGATGATTTCCCAGCCCAGCAGCTAGCGCTAGAGCGTATCCGGATGTTGGTCGGTCAGGGAAAGCGGGTGGTGTTGTGGAGCGAGGTCCTTGACCCCAATTTTTTAGGCAAGCTGATGGCCACTGGTGTGGATAGTAGCCAGGTTGGAGTGGTGACCATGAGGGGTAACCACGGCAGTCACGCCGCCAACGTGGCTCGGGCCCGCGGAGTTAGCGCCGTGGTCGGTGTTGGTCACCGCGAGCTGGAGATTAGTATTGAGCAGCGGACAGGTACGCAAGCTACCGCGGCGTTGACCATCGGTACCACCACCGTCCCCTCGGGCGCCGATGTCTCGATCAACGCACAGACCGGCCGAGTGTTCGTTAACACCGCGCTAGAGACAGAGCAACCCCAACTCGATCAGCCACAGCAGAAGTTTTTGAGTGATGTTGAAGCGGTCCATGGCCGCAGTCCCTTTAAGCAGTTGGCTCTGGCCTTGGGTTTGGATGAGGAACTGGACAAAGACCGCCGTAGTCTCGAGAAGGTGACAGCGCAGATAGACAGGCCGGACGGCCCAACTTCAACTAAAGCCATTTCCCAGCTGCTGATGAACGCCGTGCTGGAAGATACCGGCTACCTGCACCCCTACGAAGTCATGTCTTGCCGTACCCAAAAAGATCGGAAGGCCATCAGAGAAGTCATCTTGAAAGGGCTAGAGAATAACTGGGATATCAGTCTTCGTTCGGCACTGACCTATCCGAGCAACGTCGGCGATGCCGAGCCTGCCGAGAGTGCCGGCGATGTCGAGCCTGCCGATACTCAATTTAGCGTCAACCCGTGGATTATGTTCAAGCCCACGGGCAGTCCCGAACTGGACCACCAAGCGGTGGACGCGTTTTTCTACGGCCAGGCCTCACCTGACGACTTGAAGAAACTGGCGATGTGGCAACACGACCCGAGATTATGTAAGTACGGCTCGCTGAGTAGCTGGCAGCAGCAGATCGATCCCACAGAAACCGGCAAAAAAACCGGCCCCAAAAACAAGATAGAGCTTAACGAAGTGCTGGTGGGGTACGACCCGAAGGGCAAGCTCGACAACGAACTTAAGAAAGAGCACTTTGTGGCCGCCCTGACCATGGTCCCCGGTCCCGACCAGCACCTGGCGGTGACTGTCCAGGATGGCACGGCCCAACTTAGATCGCTCGAGGAGGGAAACGAGCTCCACGACCCAGAACAGCAGATCGCTCTCAAGATTGGGCTAGGGAACCGACAGCCGGTGTCTGATTCGACGCAGGTCAGTTTTGGCCGAGCACATCACCGTCCTGAAAGGATCGAGAGCCTAGCCTATCAGATGCTCCAGCTTGATCCTAGAGAAGTTGTTCGTTCCAGACTGCAAGCAGTTGGCGGCCAGCTGGTTGATCCGAACTGGACCGGCTGGAACAACGGTGCTGACCAGTCGGGACTGCCTAGTTTGTCTGGTCGACAGTACCCGGAACTGGACTACTCTCGGGTGACCGGCGACGAGGTCCTGTTCCACGCCTTGCTATGCCAGGAACTGGGCCAGTACCGCCAAGGCAAACTGGCCTCACTGGGCAAACAAGGGGTGAAGCTCGATGAGATCACTGAAGCTATCACCGGCATGCTCGAGCAAGGCAAGGTCCCGGTGTTAATTCAGGAGGAGTTGGTGACCGACAGGGCCTGGGCGCTGGTGGACAGCTTCATGGAAATCATCCTGATGGACCCGGGCGAGATGGATGGTGTGGATGGCATGAGGAATAAGCTGATCACAGCCATGGCCGTGCTCGAGGAACACTACGGTACTTCGCTAACCTTGGAGTTCCAAGGGAGGCTGGGGGAAATCTTCGAACAGGAAGAACTTTTCCAGCCACTTATTTGGTTGAAAATTTACGGCTCTAAAGGTGCTGAGGAGAGTGAGAGGAGGTAGTTTGAGGTTACGGGCATAATTAAACTTTGGGTCCCTCGTTACGGTGTCTTTCTCCTTTACATCAATCAGTAGAGAATGTTTAAAGAAAAAGAGATGTTAAAAATCGTCGTAGTACCTGACTTTCACGCTTTTTGATTTTTACGTTTCTTTCCAGGCTAAGGGCAAGCCAAGTGTGGTCAC
>PFDK01000015.1:5806-8339 GCA_002772645.1 Candidatus Pacebacteria bacterium CG10_big_fil_rev_8_21_14_0_10_56_10
CGGCACACTAATGACACACTGAAAATGCGCGCCAAAAAAACACCCCAAAGAAATTATTCCCTAGGGGTTTGCCTAAAAATACTCCTAACATTCCTTGCCAGATTTCGCGGCCGCCACCGCCCCACAGCCACCGCGCCAGCTAGTTTATAGCGGGTATTGTTCGGGGCGAATCAAAGGCGAACGCCTTGCTACCGCCTCTACACGCCTAACTTCCTAAAGCCCGGCCTCCTAAAAGCCCAGCTTCCTATCAGATCCAGCCAACTACCTCCACACGCCCAACCCACATCTGGTATAACCGATGGTATGCTGATCGAGCGCTGGCGCCACCTTTTGCGCCAAGTGGAACGCGACAACATCGATCCCTGGTGGCCGGTGACGGTGATCACTACCCTGGGGTTTGTAGGCTACGCCAACACCTTCGGCCATCAATTTGCTTTTGACGATCTGGTGATGATGAGCAACATCGGGCCGCCCGGTACCCTGGTGGACTCATTTGGCTGGCTGCGACTGTTTGGGTACTTTACGTTCTCGCTCAACTGGCTGCTCGGAGGCAAAACTGTGTTCGGTTACCATCTGGTCAACCTGATCATTCACTTGCTGGCCAGCTGGATGGTGTACCAACTGGCGCTGGTGACGCTGACCACCCCCGCTTTGCGCCGCTCGCCGCTTGCCAAGCACCGCCGCTGGTTGAGCTTGCTGGCCGGCCTGATTTTCCTGACCCACCCCGTCCAGACCCAGGCAGTGACCTACATCATCCAGCGCTTCGCCTCGCTGGCCACCTTGTGGTACCTGCTAGCTGTTTACCTCTATGCCCGCGGCCGACTGACCAACCAGATGTGGTACTTAGCAGGAACGCTCGCCGCCGGCCTGTTGGGCATTTTTACCAAAGAGATCGTGGCCACCTTGCCGATCATGTTGGTGGCCTACGAGTGGTTCTTTTTCGGGGCGGTTGGGGTCGGGACCAAGACCGGAGCCAGGGTCGCCGCCACCTCGCTCAAAAGCTGGCTGAAAACCACCCTCAGCCAGCGCCGCGTCCAGCTGGGCCTGCTGGTGACGGTCCTGCCCATCCTACTGATGGTGGCCGGCATTTTTTGGCTGTACCACCCCAGCAGTATCTTCCTTCCCCAGGAGCAGTACACCGGCGAAGACATCACCGTCACTTCCTACGCCTTGACCCAGCCGCGCGTCATCACCCGCTACTTGCGGCTGGTGTTCGTACCAACCGGTCTCAACGTGGACTACGACTTTCCCTTGAGCCACAGCCTGACCGAACCGGCGGTGTTGGCCGGCCTGGCGCTGATCGGCGGTTTGCTAGCGGCAGCGGCCTGGCTGTTCCGGCGTCATCGGCTGATCTCGTTTGGCATCGTTTGGTTTTTGGTGGCGATGCTGGTCGAGTCCAGCGTCATCCCCTTGAAAGACGTCATTTTCGAGCACCGCCTCTATCTGCCGATGGTCGGGGCCAGCACGGCCCTGGCCGCTGGTCTTACCCAGCTATCTTTGGTTTTATTTCGGCACCGGCGGCAAGCGATGGCGATGGTGGTGTCGGTGGCCCTAGTGATGCTGGCCAGTTACACTACTTTGACCGCGGCGCGCAATCAAGTCTGGCGCAATGAGCTGTCGCTCTGGCAGGACATCGCCCACAAATCGCCCCGCGACTCTCGCGTCCACAACAACCTGGGCGTGGCCTACAAACGGCTCGGCCAGATAGAGCTTGCCAAGCACCACTACTATCTTTCCCTCGAGTACGATCCCGACTACACCAGCTCGCTGAGCAACTTGGCCAACATTGTTTCTGATGAGGGCGATAAAAAGGAAGCCGAGCGGTTGTACCGCCGCGCTCTGGAGCTCGATGCCGACCGCCACGATGTCCGCCAGAACTTTGCCGCCACGTTATGGAACGAGGGCCGCTACGACGAGGCGCTGGCGGAGTTTGAAACCATCCTGGCAGCCGATCCCGATCACGAAAAGGCTCTACTTGGTATCGAGCTGATCAATCGCCAGCGGGCTGGGGAACTGCGCGGCCCAGGCGAGCGCGGCTCTGGGGAACCTCGCGGCTCTGGAGCTGAGGGCCAACAGCCGGTCAGCCGACAGCCGGCCCAAACCTCCACCGAGTCAGCTACCACCGAGTCTGCCGCTACTACCTCCGGTCGTTAACGCATGGCAATATTTTCTTGGCATATCTAAAATTAACTTTAAGCGCGTGGGCCAAAATGGCCCACTAATGGCCCACTGAAAATGCGCGCCAAAAAAACACACCCAAAAAAACACCCCCAAAAAAACTCTCCCAAAAAAACACACAACGTTCCGCCCCCCCCTCAGCCCGTCGCTCGACTCCAGCCCACCTGGTAAGCTAGTATAAGGGCAGTGGGGAGCTTGCCGTCGCCAAGCGCCCAAACGCCAAGAAGCGCCAAGCGCCCAAGTCCGGCGGGCCCGTAAAAAACCGCCAACAACCACCGCCACGCGCCACACTCACACCATGGTCGAGTTCACCACTTTCTTCATCATTCTAATGGCCGCCCTGCTGTCCACCGAA
>PFDK01000015.1:8352-10746 GCA_002772645.1 Candidatus Pacebacteria bacterium CG10_big_fil_rev_8_21_14_0_10_56_10
TGCCGTGGGTGGTGGCCCTCATCCTGGGCGGGGTGGCCATCGGTCCGTTCGGCCTCCAACTCTTCCAAACCACCGACACCATCAACTTCCTGGCAGAGATTGGCCTGGTTTTCCTGATGTTCATCGCCGGCCTGGAGATCCGGCTGTCGGTCTTCGCGGACCTGGGCAAGGAGATCGTGGTGTTCTCACTGCTCAACGGCGGCATTCCCATGGCGGTGGGCGTGCTGATCGGCCAGCTGTTCGGCTACTCGCTGATCGCCTCGCTGCTGCTAGGCATCATTTTCGTGTCGTCGTCGGTGGCCATCATCGTGCCGGCCCTCGAGAACGGCGACCGCTTGCATAGCTACCTAGGTATGTTCGGATTTATTCGGTGCCGTCCCTAATCGTCCCTAATCGTCCCTAAAACGCCAAAAAAACGAGCGCCCCGATACCGATACAGTACCGAGGCGCCCGCCGCTTTTTTTCGCCGGCTCAGCGCCAGCTACCTGCCGGTCTCAAAGCTTCAGCCCCTAATCGCTTTCTTGAGCCGATTAGGCATCATCACCAGGGCAATCATGATCCCCACCAGCACCACGAAGATGCCGGTCAGAATTCGGCCCACTCCCACCAGCTTCAGCTCGAGTAGCTGGGAAGGGTACTGCTGCAGCCTGACTAGCTGCTGGCTCAGCTCCGAGTTGGTCTCGGCAGCGTCGCGGACCGCTTTAGCCTGGGAGAAGTACTGCCCCTGGAGTTGGTTAAACCTGGCCTCCTCGACGGGCACTTGAGCATGCATCCGCACCCCCTGGGCGGCGTACATCACCCCGATCAACAGGATGAGCGCCATCATCGCCATCATCATCTTGGACATCATGCCATCTTGCATAGGTCTCCTCACTTATTACTACTTAAGATGTAATAATGACCGATTTATCGGTCAAAGTCAAGCAATGTTCACGGTACGGTACCACCCCACAGTAAGGGGTTTTGGACTGCGCAATCGCGGCGGCCCCGCGTTAAAAACCGCCGCCGCCAAGCCGCCAAGCACCGCTGTTTACCTCCGCGGGAGCGCGCTTTTCCCATCGCCCTCACGTCACTATAACAGTAAAGATTGACGTGCATAGTCATCTTCGTGTAGCAACCGAAAACGGCGAGTGCTACTTCCAGAGTCTTATATTAATTCAAAGTTGGATGTTGGCCAAATTGAACACAATTTGTTCTACTCGACGTAAAGATACCGATACTGCCTAGGTACACGGCAACATTTTGTACTCGAGTTACCACGAGCTACCTCGAGTTGACACCTGGATAACTATGTGGTCTGCTATATCGAGTGGTTTGCCTAGGCACCTAAGCACTGCCTAAGCAATGCCTAGGTAACCGCCGCCGGCCTGCCAAGGCCTATAGTAAATGAACGATCAACTGCCCGATCCCCATCAGCTCGTCTCCATCGGTCGGGCCGCCGCCATTTTGGGAGTGTCGGTAGACACCGTCCGCCGCTGGGACAAAAAGGGCCAAATTAAGTCGGTCCGGCCCGACGGCCGCAACCGCTACTTCGCGATCGAGGAACTGCGCCGCGTCCAGGCCGACAAAAAGCTGACCATCACCGAGGCCGCCCGCGAGCTGGGTCTGTCCGACGACACCCTGCGCCGCTGGGAGGACAAGGGGGTGGTCAAGCCGCTCCGCGACCAGGCTGGCGCCCGTCAGTACGCCGAGAAACAGATCGAACAGATCAAGGAGTCTACCGACTGGCAGCTGCGCGAGCGCGAGGACTACCAGGACCGCCAGCGCCGCCAAGAGGCGTTCGGTCCCGACGCCAAGCCCAGCATCTTCGACGATCCTCAAATCCTTACCCAGACGTTGGTTGACTTCACTCGGGGCATTCACAGCTTGAAACGCTTTCGGCGGGGATTCTACCTGGCCGGCAGTGGTTTGACCATCACCCTGATGCTGCTGGTGGTCACCCTGACAGTGCTGTTCCTGATGTTCCCTCAGCAGACGGCCGAGTTTTTCGGCTACCGCTACCTGGGCGGCGAGCTGTCCGGCGTCGCCGGCCCGGCCAGTCAAGGACTGTTCACTACCGACGGTACCGCCGCCCCGCCGACCGCCTTCACCCCAGAGCCTTCCCTGAACGGCCCAAACGGCCGCGTCCTATCCTCAGCCCACGAGCGCCCACCGCTCACGCCCCAACAAAGCCAGCAGCTCCAGGCCATCACCGAGCCGGTCATCGCCAACCCGTTGAGCGATGTCCTCAAGCCGTTCAGCAAGCTGGCGCTGGTGGCGGTCGGCCAGATCGACAGTCAGACGGCCGCCAGGATCGTCACCGTCAGGGACGATCGCCAGTTTTTCCGCTTCAACGCCGACGGCAGTATCTCGCCGCTGGCCCGGCTTAACTTCAGTCCCTCCAGCCAACTTCGG
>PFDK01000023.1:0-24028 GCA_002772645.1 Candidatus Pacebacteria bacterium CG10_big_fil_rev_8_21_14_0_10_56_10
TGACTACTACCCCCAAGTGGATGAGGCGGCCCACCATCATCTGGCAAGAGACAAACTAGGAGCAGTTACTTGGGGCAGGAGACAAATTGAGCGATCCCGCCACCGCGCCAGCTGCCCACAGGCGCCACCGAACTCACCGGCGCCACCCACGCCCACAGCGCCACTCACCCCCCCAGCCTGCGAACACACTTTTTCCGCATTTTATGCAAAAAAACCCTAGCGTTGACCTGTGCGTCGTGCTATAACCTCCTTTTACTGATCGGTACTCATCTATCACTAGGCGGGTACCAACTGTCAAACCAAGTCTTAAAACACTCGATGCCGGTCCGGACCACCGCCGACCACCGATCCCAGACGAGCCGCCGACCGCCAATAGAACGGGCCGTCGGCCGCCCCGCCAAACACCATGTATCAGCCCACCTTCACCATCACCAACAACCTGCTCACCTACGTCACTCGCATTGAGTCGGCTAAGGCTGTCATCGACAACTCACCGCTGGTGCCCGCTTGGGAGTCTAAGTTTCGCGACGACGCCCTGTCGCGGACAGTTCACTTCGGCACCAAGATAGAAGGTAACGAGCTGACGGAAGAGCAAGCCCAGCAAGTAGTCAGAATGGAGGGCTATGTTGACTCTCAGACCGTGGCCGCCAAGACCGGTATCATCGCCCGCGACCGCGACATCCAGGAGGTGATCAACTATCGCAACGTGCTGGTTTGGATCGATCAGCAGGACTTGGCCCACAGCCAGGACCTCTTTTCGGAAAAAACGCTTCGGTTGCTGCACTCGCTGACGATGCAGCGGCTGATCGACGAAGAGTACATCGGCCGGTATCGCGACAAGCAAGTCATCGTCAAGAGCGCCGCTGACGGGACGGTGGTGTTTCGGCCGCCGGTCTCGGTAGAAGTACCGTTCCTGGTCAACGACTTTTTTGGATGGCTGACCAGTCCGCAGGCCCGCCAGCTCCATCCTATTTTTCGGGCGGCCATCACCCATTACCAGTTGGCGTACATCCACCCCTTCGTGGAAGGCAATGGCCGGACGGCCCGGGGGATGGCCACCCTGGTGATGTACACCGGCGGCTACGACTTCAAGCGTTTTTTCTCGATTGAGCAGTACTTTGACAACGACGTCAAGAGCTACTACCAGGCATTGCTTTCGGTCCAGCAGAGTGGCGGCGGGGACATGACGTACTGGCTGGAGTACTTTTGCTACGGCCTGGCGGTCGAGATCGACAAGATCAGGAGCCAGGTCCAGAAGCTGTCTAAAGACTTGAAGCTGAAGCAGGAACTAGGCGAACAGATAGCGCTGACGGAGCGGCAGATCCTGATCCTGGAACTGCTCCAAAACCAGGGAGTGATTACTTCACAGGACGCCCAGAAGATTTTGCCGAATATTTCTGTCGATACTATTTTGCGCGATATCAAGGACTTAATGACCAAGGGCATTGTCAAGAAGCACGGCGTGACCAAGGGTGTTAACTACTCTCTGAAAGAAGCTTAAAGCGCCAGCGGCAGTCTTTGGGGCCTGGTCTGCCCGATCAACCCAGCTCGCCCGACCACCCTCGCCCTAAGGTGCGCTACAATCAACCCAGTCATGACGTTCGCTGATTTTTCCCGCCAGCTAGCCGAGCTGGACAAAGTAGCGGCCCGGCTGGAAAAAACCAAGTTGCTGGCCGAGACATTCCGGTTGCTTGACGAGGACGAGATTCCGCCCGCCTGCTACCTGATGCTGGGTTCTCTGGTCCCTGAGTACCAGTCGCTGGAGTTCCAACTCTCTACTAAAATGGTGCTGCGCGCTTTGGCGGAGCTGAAACTGGTTGGTGCCGACAGAGACGCTGATGAAAATGACCGCCAGCGAGAGCTGGAACGACTCACCGAAGAGTACAAACGTTTGGGCGATATCGGCGCGCTGGCCGAGAAAGTTGTCCAGCGCATCGCCCAAAATCCCGCCAAGAAAACCACCAAAAACTCCGCCAAGAAAACAGCCCAAAAACCAGCCCAAAAAACCGACGCCTCAGCCGACAGCGTTCCCCTCCTTGACGTCTACCGCCAGCTCAAAAAGATCGCAGAAGAGAGCGGGCCGGGGTCACAACAAAGTAAACGAGCGGGCTTGGCGCGGCTGCTGCGGCGGCTCGACGCCGTGTCCGCTAAGTATGTCACCAGGATGGTGATCGGCCGGCTGCGGCTGGGCTTCTCGACCATGACCATGCTCGATGGCTTGTCGTGGGCGGTCAACGGTGACAAAACTGACAGCAAGCAGCTGGAACAGGCGTACCAGCGTCGGGCGGACATCGGCCGGCTGGCCCAAGAGTACTTAGCCGACGGCCCAAGTTCCGACCGCCAACAAACGCTCGACGACATTCAGGTGGAGGTCGGCATTCCGGTCGTGCCGGCCCTGTGCCAGCGTCTCGACACCGCCGCCGAGATCCTGGAAAAACTGGGTGGCACCGTCATTGCCGAGCCTAAGTACGACGGCCTGCGCGTCCAGCTGCACATCGACAAAAAAGCCCAGCCGCCCATTCAGGTATTTACTCGCAGTCTTGATAACGTCACCCGGATGTTCCCGGAAGCCCGGCAGGTTATCGAGCAGGTCAAGTGCCAGACGTGTATTCTTGACGGCGAAGCTATCAGCTACCACCCTCAGACCGGTGTCTTGAGGCCTTTCCAGGACACTATGCAGCGCAAGCGCAAGCACGGTATTGCCGATAAGGCCGATGAACTACCCGTCCGGTTTTACTTCTTTGACGTGCTGGCCGTGAACGGCCGCAGCCTGATTAACCAGCCGCTTACCGAGCGTCAGCAGCAGCTGCAAGAGCTTCTGCCGCCGAGCACCAGCCGCCAAGCTACTAACCACCAAACCACCAGCCCTCAAACTGCCAACCACCAAACCACCGTGGCCATGACTGCCGCCGAGACGTTTACCGACGCTGGCCGGCTGCGCGCTTTCCACACCGAACAGCTGGCCGCCGGCCTGGAGGGGGCGGTCATCAAACGGCCGGCCGGCAGTTACAGTAGCGGCCGCAAGGGCTGGAACTGGGTCAAGATTAAGGAAGCCGAGGGCACGACCGGCAAGCTGCGCGACACCATCGACGCGGTAGTGCTGGGCTACTACTTTGGCCGGGGCAAGCGGACCGAGTTCGGCGTGGGCGCTTTCTTGGCAGGGGTGCCGGTAGCCAGCGGGGAGCGTCGGGGGATGATCGTCACCATTGCCAAGATCGGTACCGGACTGTCTGACGAACAGCTCCGTCAGCTCAAGACCAAAGCTGATCGGCTGCAAACTAACCAGGCCGACAGCCGTTACCAAGTGCCCAAAGAGCTAGCGCCCGACGTCTGGACCGAGCCTCGGCTGGTCACCGAGATCGCCGCCGACGAAATCACCCACTCACCGCTCCACACGGCCGGAGTGGCGCTGCGCTTTCCGCGGCTGATCAAGTTTCGCGCCGACAAAAATGCCGACCAAGCTACCACGCTTGAGGAAGTTAAGCAGTTGAGCGATCTCTAGTGACCGTCACCGCTCGTCACCGCTCACCACCGCTCGTCACCGCTCGCCAAACCCACTTTGCTAAGGGAAACTGAACGACCGCGAAGAACACTACCAACACCGCAGCTTCGAGCCGCAGCTGGACGGAGTAGTACGGGTTCCAGACGTACAAGCTGGGAAGTATCAGTTTTTGTTCGATCGATACGGTCGAGAAATAGGTCAGCACGCCGGCGTGGAACAGCCCAAACCAGCTGACTGCCCCGATTAGGTCCCGGTACCGGCGCGCGTCCCGCTGCAGATAGTAGAGCACGATGGCGATCAACAACGACGCCGATGCCCACAACCAGTTAAACAACAGCGCGTAGTACCAGGCAGACGTTGGCCAGAGCTGGCGGGCGCCGCTGATCCGCAGGGCCGAGAAGTGAAACACCGACTCCGCCAGCATGAACACTACCCCAAACCGGAGCAACCAGCCGACAACTCGCTGGTTAGTGGGGCGATTAGTGATAAGGGTCATGTTAGTGCTTTTGAGTAGTTCGGCCCGGCTTCAGTCCGGCTTGTCCAAAACGGCGATCAGCCGGTCTATCGACTGATAGTTAGTTTGGGCCAGCCGCTCGATAGCTGGCCGGTATCGGTCAAGCATCTCAGGGCGGGCGATGATCTGCCGCAGTATTGCTAAGGCGCCGTCAGCTTGCTCTGCTACCCACCCGAGCTGGTAGTCACGAATGATCGATAAGTTGCCGTCCTCGAGCCCTCCCACATGGGTAGTCGCCATGAAAGGCGTGCCGGTTGCCACCGCTTCGAACAGCACGTTCGGACCGGCCTTACCGATCACCAGGTCGGCGGCCTGAAAGTACTGGTGCATCTTGGTCGTAAACGGCAGGGCCAGGACGTTGGGGTACAGCCGGCCCAGTTTAGAAATAAGGGCCAACAGCGGCCGGCTGTGGCCGCAGGCCACCACCAACTGAACACGGCGGTCCAGCCGGGCCAAACTCTTAACCAGCCAGGCTATATCGAGGGTGCCTTCGGAGCCGGTAGTGATGACGAATGTTAATGCCTCGGGCCGCAGTCCCAGCTTTTTGCTGACCGACGGGCGCGACTGCTGGTCCTCAAAGTCCGGCCTGACAAACCAGCTGGCAACTTGGGTGGGCGCGCTCCGTGCCACCTGAGCAATGGACCGCTGGATGGTCTTGTCGAACAGCAAATTGACATCCGCCTGCCCGGAGACGTCGGCGCGAAAGTGCGTCCGCGGGTTAGGAAGGATGTTAATGAACCGAAAACCGTACTTTTTTTTGAGGTGCTCAAGAGCGGGGGTGAAACCGAACGAGGTATTGATCACTACGTCCGGCCTGTTATCGCGAATGGCTTTTTCCACTTTGGGAGTATGGGACACTCTCACTACTGCTTTGGCGACCGCGTTGACCAAGCGCCGGTTGATCAGCCAAAAAATGATCTTAAAGGCCCGCGGCGAGAAGAAGTACACCAGCTGGTAGAGCTTGAGTAGCGGCTCGGTGAAGACGTGCAGCCGGACAGGGTAGCCGCGCTGCTCAAGCTTTTGGGCGACGGCTTGGCCGATGCTGAGGTGTCCTTCGGGTACCGTCAGGACGAGGATGCTGGCGGAACCGGCCGGAGAAGCAGTGGGAGAAGCAGCGGGGGAAGTGGTGGGACCGACCGAGAGAGCGGCCGGAGAAGCAGCGGGGGAAGCAGCGGGGGAAGCAGCGGGGGAAGTGGCGGCCGATGCTGTCACTACTTTCCCTCTTTTTCCTCAATTTTCGGCCACTCGGCCACCTCCGAGATTAGGCGCAAGACATGACGGGCCCGTTCCAGTTGGCGGTCGGATGCTTTGCTCAAGAACTGGTGGACCTGAACGGTAACCGGCGTCCGCGGCTGCGAGTAGTACTGGCCACCATTCATGTCGTAGCCGAACGAGCGGTTGTCAAAGTCGCCGCCCTGCAAGTGCTGGAGCTGAAGGAGGGCCACCTTGCCGGTGACCGCTAGCGTGCCTTCCCGCCGCAGTCGCCGCAGGGACAGCACGTACTGCGGATCGCGGAACACCCGGTACGAGTAGCTCATGTCCATCGCCCTCGACACAAAATCTGCGTCCTCGGAAACCCGTTTTTTGGGGTCAAACTTGAGCTTTTTGAACACTTTTTTTCGACAGCCGAGGCAGGCCCCAAAGGTCACGGCCTTGCCAATCACTTTGTGACCGATCGATTGGTACAGCTCGACGGTCAAGTTGACCAGTTTAGTAATGGCGGCGTTAAACGCGCTCTTGGAGTCGGGCACCGCCCAGCTAGTGAAGACATCGGTGTTGGGCTGTTTGAGCAGCTGGTACGACAAGCCGTGCATGAAGTAGTGAGGCAGGCGGGTATCGGCGTCTAAGAACAACAGCCACTCGCTTTGGGCTTGCTCCGCGCCCAGGTTGCGCTGGACGCTGACGTGGCGCTGTGCCGACGGGAGCACGATCAGGTCCAGCCGGTCCTGAAAAGCTTCGGCCCGGGCCACCGTTTGATCGTCGGAGCGGCCATCGACTACTATCACCGTGAAGTCGCGCCAGCTTTGGCGACTGAGGTCGTCAAGCAGACCAGGCAAGTACTCGGCTTCGTTGAGGGTGGGGATAATAATGGTAAAAAACGGCACAGCTCTGCCCTGATTATAGCGTCACAAGGTACAATGGGCACCATGGCCCAACCTAAGTACACGGTGATAGGTCTGGGAAATCCCGGCCAAAGGTACGCTGATTCGCGGCACAACGTTGGTTTCATGGTACTCGATGCCTTGGCTCAGCGGCTGGGTCTGGAGTGGCAGTTCAAGCCTAAGATTGAGGTGGAGGTGGCCAAAGGCGGCGACTGGCTGTTGATCAAGCCCCAAGGATACATGAACCGTTCCGGCCGCGGCGCCCGGGCGGCGCTCGATTTTTACGGCATGGCTCTGCCGGCCAAAGAAAGTCCCGGCCGGCTATGGGTAGTGTACGATGACTTGGACCTGGAGCTCGGTCAAGTCAAGGACAGCTGGGCCAGAGGTCCCAAAGACCATCGCGGTCTCAACTCGTTGGTCGGTCAGCTGGGCAGTGAGCTGTTTTGGCAACTGCGCCTCGGCATTGACGCTCGGCAAGTTGACCGAACAGTTCCGCCCGAACAGTACGTCCTGCAGGCATTTCCGGCAGAGGAGCGGCATCGCCTTGATCCGGTTATCAAGCAGGTCGTTCGTCGGGTGATGTCGGCGAGTGATCCTCGGCGGCGGGCAGACCGTCAGGCGGGAAAACGGACCGGCGATCCAGCGGTCGGACGGGGGGTAGGACGTGGGACCTCAGATCGGTCCGGACGTGGGACCTCAGATCGGTCCGGACGTGGAGCCTCAGACCGGGGGACCACCCGCCCCAGGCCTGGTCAAGCCGGCTTTCAGTCTTTAGGCGATGTACTGTCCCAGCACGGCCTGGTCGATACCGGCGGTTACATCTCCCAGGAGTTTCAGGACTTTGGGTACCGGTTGGCGGTAGAGCTCGGCGACCTCAAGCACAAGAGCCTGTACATTAAGCTAGCTAAGGAGGAGGATCGGCGGTTGCTGGAAAACGCGCTCAGTTTCGTCAAGGACGCTGGGGCCGACAGTCCGGCCAAGTTGTTTATGTGGAAGCTCAAGCAACTGCGCCAACAACGCCAACCGTCGGTGGATCAGTAGTTATGGCCGATATCAATTGAAAGACAACTTAAAAGGTAGGTTCAAAAAACGATGTCCAGATCTACGCTAAGTCTTATCGCCATCCTGACAGTCTTAGCCAGTGCGCTGGGTTTTAACTACTTTTTCCAGCCCTTTGCCGAGCTTGACTTGAGCAAGTTAGGGTCACCCGAGGCCGCTTCTACCGAACAGTCGCCTAGCCCAGCCCCAGATCAGGGCCAGGACAGTGACCCAGCGGCAACTGCCGTTTCAGAGTTAACGCCCCCTCAGAAGATTGCTCAGTTGATGGCTGTGCCGTGGGTGCTAGCTGACCAAGCGTCGGCCACCCAGGCCGCTTTGTTGGCCGAGTTCCAGCCCGGCATGGTGACGCTGTTTGGCGAGCAGTTATCGCGCCAGCTGGTCGACACCAGCTTGGCCTCGCTGTCGGCCCGAATTGGGGCCGGTCCGGACCGTTTAGCGCCGTTGATCGCCGTTGACCATGAAGGGGGAGCGGTCCAGCGCTTAGCAGGCCAGGGCTTTGCCCGACTGCCCAGCTGGCAGGAGGTTTGCAGCCAGCAGCCCGGGGAAATGGCCCAGACCGTGGCCGCCGCCGCCCGTCAGCTTCAGGCAGCCGAGATCGACGTAGTGTTTGCCCCAGTGGTTGACGTAGCCGAAAATCACCCGGTACTGGGAGACAGGATTTGCGACGCTGATCCGCTGGTGGTGACCGAGCGGTCCTTTCAGGCCAGCAACATTTACCAGCAGCACGGCGTCCTGCCTGTCATCAAGCACTTTCCCGGCATCGGCCGCACCGGCGGCGATCTCCACCGTCGGTTCGAGACCATCACCGTTACTCCTGAGGCGGCCCAGCCATTCCGGGGCGTGTTAGAACAGCTGCCCGATATTGGGGTGATGGTGACTCACGTAGGAGTGGCTAACCAGCAGCCGGAGGTGCCGTGCTCGCTAAGCTTTGACTGCGTCAACCAGCTCAAACAGAACTTTCCGGAAGTGTTGGTTTTCGCCGACGCGCTTGATATGTCCGCGGCCGCCCATCAGCCGCCGGAGGGAGCGGACCAACAGGCCGCCCAAGGAACAGCCCAAGGAACAGATCAGCAGGCAGATCAGCCGGCGGCTCCCAAGTCGCTGGCCCAGATTTCCCAAGAGGCTATCCTGGCAGGCAACGACGTGTTAGTTTACGGCCTAGAGGTGACGCTCGAAGAGCTGGAGACAGTCAAGCAGCAGCTGGCCGAGCGCTACCAAAACAGTCCCATTTTTCGGCTGGCGGTCGATGACCGACTTGAGCGACTGGTCAATTTCAAGTTAAATAGAAAGCGATGAAGCACGGCCTCCAGGCAGTTTTGTTTGTAGCAGTTTTCGCGCTGTTTAGTTGGTTGTACTGGCTAAGTAAGGGAGCGCTGGACGAGACCGTGCTGTTTGCGATCGGCGTTGGTCTGGGTTACGGCCTGATGTGGCTGGACAGGGCTTGGCTGTACCGCTACTACCACCAACCCTTACCAGGAGCACCCGGCCAGCCAAGCCCCCCTCCCAGTTGGTCAAAATTTCCCGGCCGGCCAAACCCTCCCGAGCAGCCGTACTTGGTCACCCGCAGCTTTTTGTTTGTGCTGGCCTACGCTCCGCTGGCCATTTTTGTGGTGTCGACTTCGGGTAGCAGCATCGGGGTGGGGCTGATCCTGGCTATCGGCTTCATTTTACTGAGCGAGTTGCTGATGTGCCGCCAGTCACCCCAGGAGTTTGTCAGCAGGTTTCTGCACGACCAAGCGGAGTTTAGTACCCGGGAGTTTAACGGTTTGCTGGTAGGCTATCTGGTGTTGTTCGGGCTACTGAGCTTCTGGGCGCTGGGGTAGGAGATGTCGTGGCGGCGGTGTCCACCGCCCTATACAATAGGCGAGTGTTAGAAATCTTAGGCATTCCTGTTCATCTTTACGGCTTGATCGTCGGCACCGCCGCGGTAGTCGGTATCGAGCTGGCCATCCGGCGGGCCAAGCTAGCCGGACTTAACGCCGACCAGCTCTGGTCAAGCGTCTGGCCGGTGCTGGTGGGAGGACTGATCGGTGCCCGGGCGTGGCACGTGGTGACTGACTGGCCGCTGTACCAAACCCAACCGCTCAACGCCCTGGCCTTTTGGCAAGGGGGCTTAAGCGTGCTGGGAGCCATGTTAGGTGGGGCGATCGGGTTGTGGGCGTACTCCCGATTGGCGCGCTCGCCGATTAAACTAGCGATGCTGCTTGATCTGAGCGTCTTTGGCTTGCCGGCGGCCCAAGCTATCGGCCGCTGGGGCAACTTTGTCAATCAAGAGCTGTACGGTTTGCCCAGCTCGCTGCCGTGGGCGATCACCATCGACCCTCAGTTCCGGCTGCCCGGCTTCGAGGGCCAGTCTACCTATCACCCCCTGTTTGCCTACGAACTGTTGTTGACGGGCGCTTTTGGCGGCTGGTTATGGTGGCATGACCGCCGCCACCAGCTTCAGCGTCAACGCCCGCTCGCCGTCACCCACCAGCTTATCGGCACCGGCAGTTACGCCCTGCTGTACGGCTGGTACTACAGTGGTGTTAGGTTACTGCTGGACTTTATCAGGATCGATAAGACCGCCTCGATTATTCCGAGCCTTGGTACCAATCAAGTAGTACTGGTAATTATTTGGGTGGTACTAGGGTGGTGGCTGTACCAGCGCCGGCAGACGGTGGCGCTGATCTTCAAAACTTAGTGATAAATTCGGAACATTTCCAGATCTATAGCAGACACAAAACCAAATGGCAGACTTGATGTAGTTTTTTCTAGCCTGGGAACTTGAGGTGCCAAAAACAAGCGTTTCGTTTTGGGTCTGCTATAGATAGGTCCTGGTTTTTCCGGCTACAATGGCGATATGTTTACAGGACGTCGGACTCCCTGGCCCTCCTTGTTACTGCTAGCGGCAGTGGTGTTTGTGGGCTGGTGGGGGCTGCTGCAGCTGCGCGACGCGCCCACCACCACCCAGCAGCAACGCCGGGAACTGGTCAACACTAACGATCGTCAGCTAGTCACGGCCAGACTGGGTGACAAACTGCTGTCGCTGGAAGTGGTCAACACGCCGCCCAGCATTGCTCAGGGCTTGAGCGGTCGTGACCGCATTGGCAGTGACGGCATGCTGTTTGTGATGCCTCAGGCCGCCTATCACCAATTCTGGATGATCGGCATGCGTTTTAACCTTGACATGATTTGGCTGCTTGACAGCCAGGTGGTCGACATCACGCTGAACGTACCTCGGCCAAGCCTTGGTCAACCGCCGGCATCGCTGCCCAAGTTTAGGCCAAGTCAACCAGCCGATATGGTGTTGGAAGTTGGTGAAGGTCAAGCCGCCGAGTGGGATATTTCTGTGGGCGATAGGTTGGCGGTACAGACTGTTAGAATGGGACTATGACTAACGCTATGACTAACGCTATGACTAACGCTATGACTAACGCTCCTTCACGCCATCTTCTGTTGGCTAACATGCGCCGGGCGTTCGCTACCGGCACGCCTGTTCGGGTGGGTAGTGACAACCAGCAGGTTGGCTGGCCGCAGAAACGGCGCCAGCCTGACCAGCTAGGTCAGCCAGCTCAACCTGACCAGACAGTTCAGCCTGACCCGGCTGACGCTGAGCGCTACCTGGATATGCTCGACGAAGTACTGGCCCAGGTAGAGCAGCGCCGGGCCAACCAACCATCTGTCCAACCAACCGATCAGCAAACTGACCATCTCATCGACCAACTAACCGTCCGACAGACAGACCAACCACTCAGCCAACCGGTCACTCAACAATTCAACAAAGAGCGCGAGCACCCGGCCGCCTCGCTTGACCAACCTGGCTTCCGGCCGACAGAGACGCCAACTATCTTAGAACCAACACCGCCGACAACCCGGCCAGTAGAACAACTTCCACCCCCACAGACTACCGAACTCAATGAGCTGGCCGCCGCCGGCCTGGCCGCGGCCGAGCACGAACCAAGGCCGGAGATCCCGGTCGAGGTCGAGAGCTACCTGCGCCACGCCGAAGAGCACCCCGACCACTTGCCCCAAGAGATCGTCATTGCCGATGACCACACCGTCAAAACCGTTCCCCACACCGCCAAAACGCCGGTAATAGTACTGCCGTTTACGCCGGAAGTAGAAGAGCGAGGCCGTAAAAAGTCACCTAAGTTTAGTATCCGCTGGTTGATAGAGTGGGGCCACAAACTGATGAAGAAGTTTGCCGGCCGGATCATTTACCGCCCAGACGCTAACCCAGACGCCAGCCACCAAATCCAGTCACCCCATCAACCAGGAACACCTCCGGAACCAACGTTTCACCATAGCCCAGCATGACACCCGACTTCCAGTCTTTCACCACCGCCGTGGTTAGCGCCCTGATTACCGTAGTGCTGCTAGTGCTGTTCATTATCTTGGTGGTGGTGTTTGGCTACATGGTCATCCAGTGGATCAAGCACCGCCGCCGCGAGTCGTACGCGCTGGACTTTGTGACGCTGCTGATCCGTTTGCCGCGCGACAACGAGGTTAAGATCGACGCCGCCGAGCAGATGTTCGCCGGTCTGTACTCCCTCAAGAAAACCGGCCTGTTGAGCTGGATCAGGCCCGAGGACATGTTTTCGTTCGAGATCGTGTCGCTCAGGGAAGAGATCGGTTTTTACGTCAGTTGTCCCGGTGGTATTCGGGACCTGGTCGAGAAACAGATCCACGGCGCCTACCCCCAGGCAGATATCAAGGAGGTAGACGAGCCCAACATTTTTAGCGAAGAAGGGCGGGTAGCGTTTGCCAGTCTCAAGCTTGACAAGACTGAGTACTTACCGCTCAAGACCTACAAAGATCTGCCCACTGACGGCCTGTCGCTGGTAACGTCGGCGCTGTCCAAGATGGGCCAAGGAGAGGGAGCGATGGTCCAAGTGCTGATCAGGCCTGAGGGCGGTCGCTGGCAGGGCCGGGGCCGTGGCTACATCTCCCGCCAGAAGAAACGTGAAGCCGACCCCGATAAAGCCACCTACAGCCACGATCCCAAAGAAATGGAGAACATCGGCAACAAAATTGATAAATCGGGCTTTAGGGTGGCGGTGCGGGTGGTGGTGTCGTCGCCCAGTGACGCCCAAGCGGAGGCACACCTCAACAACATCTGCGGCGCCTTTGCCCAGTTCAGTTCGGCGTACAACAGCTTCAAGCGGTCCCGAATTTTCTCGAAACACTTGTTCATGATCGACTTTCTGTACCGCTACATGCCGCTCCTGCCGTGGAGCGCCTCGGTCCTCAACATCGAGGAGCTGGCCACCGTTTTTCACTTGCCCAACAAAACGGTCGAGACACACCACATCAAGTGGCTGAACGCCAAGAACGCGCCCGCCCCCAACGAGATCCCTACTCAAGGGCTGTACTTGGGCAAGTCGGTCTACCGCGGCGAACAGCGGCCGATCTACATGGGTCTCGATGACCGCCGTCGCCACATGTACATCGTTGGTAAGACCGGTACCGGTAAGTCCGAGTTTCTCAAAGAGATGATCATGCAGGACGTCGAAGCCGGCGAAGGCGTCTGCGCCATCGATCCTCACGGCGAGTTTGTGGAGGACATTCTCCAGCTGATGCCACCCGAACGGGCCGAGGACGTTATTTACTTCGATCCGTCCGATTTAGAGCGGCCGATGGGCCTAAACATCATGGAAGCAGACTCCGAAGAACAAAGGCACTTTATGGTGGGATCGGTGATCGGGTTGATGTACAAGCTTTATGACCCGCACCGTACTGGCATCGTCGGCCCGCGGTTCGAGCACGCCATTCGTAACGCCATGCTGACGGTTATGTCCAAGGAGCAGAGTACTTTCATCGAGATGGTCCGGTTGCTAACGGACTCCAAGTTCGTGGAAGAGATGCTGCCGTACGTCAAAGACCCGATAGTTCGCCGCTACTGGACCGACCAGATCGCTCAGACCTCAGACTTTCACAAGTCCGAGGTGCTGGACTACATCGTCTCAAAGTTTGGTCGGTTCGTGACCAACAAAACCATGCGGAACATCATCGGTCAGCCCAAGAGCGCTTTCAACTTCCGCACGGCCATGGACGAGAAGAAAATTATTTTGTGTAACTTATCGAAAGGGATTTTGGGCGAGGAAGACGCCAAGTTTTTGGGCCTGATCCTGGTGCCCAAAGTACTGACGGCGGCGATGAGCCGGGCGGACCTCCCGCCGGACCGGCGGACCGACTTTTTCTTGTATGTCGACGAGTTCCAGAACTACGCCACCGAGGACTTCGCGGTCATTCTGGCCGAGGCGCGCAAGTACAAGCTGAATCTGGTGGTGGCCAATCAGTATGTTGGCCAGATTGACGAGGACGTTAAGAACGCCGTCTTTGGTAACGTTGGTACGATTGTTTCATTCCGGATCGGCGTCCAGGATGCCAACTTCATCCAGCATGAGTTCGCGCCGGTCTTTGGCGAAAACGACTTGATTAACGTAGAAAAGTACCACGTGTACATCAAGACAATCGTCAACAACGAGCCGGTGCCGGCGTTCAGCATGTCGCTGTACAAAGACATGGACGCCCAGGCGGCCAAGCTCAACCCCAAGCTGGCCGAGATGACCAGGCAGCTGTCGCGCCTCAAGTACGGCCGTGACCGCCAACAGGTGGAAGAAGAGATCGCTCACCGGGCTAAGTTGTAGGCTTTTGGCTATGGGCTTTAAACTGTGGGTTATCGCCGATAGCAAAGATTCAGCTAATAGCTAACACGACTTGGCTCCAGGTTCATGTTTAACTGATGACTGATCGATGCCGGCCGATGGTTTATGGATGACTGTTCAGTTGGGCTAGTTTTACCACCATTGTTTGTACTTCCTGCTTTTTCATCTTTTCCATTTTCAACTTCATCGTCAACTGCTTCCCGTTGCTCCCCCTCAAAATCGCGGACAACCTGTTGGCAGTATTGATACCTGGCGTACTCGAAGGCGCGCTGGTGGACCGGTTGTTGGGCATCCTCGTTTGGCTGAACGTACACGCCCAGCACCCCACCGATGTGACCGCCCACCGTTTGACCGCGCTCGGCCAGTAGGTTGAGCTGGATGTTGGCGCTGTCGATGGCGCCAACCAGCTGAGGGTTGCTCAAAGCGCCGGCAAAGACCGGCAGTCCCTGGATGAGGTCGCGGTTGTAGGCCAGGTTGAGACCGGCCAGCACCAGCACGACGATTAGCACTCCAATGAGCAATTTTTTGAGGCGAAACATAGTACAGCTAGTATAAACTAAGGCAGCCTGAAGCGGAGAAGTAAGGGTATTGATTGGTTAGCCGGGCTTTGAACAAGCTTATCAATATCCTGTAGTGCGGGTGGTTGCTTTCATACAGTAGAATTACCCGCACAATGAGACATTCTAAGGAAAAATTAGTCATGACCACATTTTTAGCTGCCAACCTAGTAGATTCTGCGGTGACATGGGCGGCTCTCAACTCAGACCGAGGGTTCGAAGAGGTCGGCATCTTAGGGTCAAGAATGGCCGAAAACGATTTGTCTACTGCCATAGTAGTCAAAATGGCCGTGACGGCTTTAATTATTGGTTCATTCGCTTTAGCAAAATCAGACCGGTCTATCCACCGCCACAAACAAGGACCGGTCGACTTTGAGTATGTCTATACAAAAACTATGAGTGTGGGTACGGCTATAGTCTTTTTAGTCGTGGTACTCAATGTACTGCAGTACGCAAAGGCTTGAGCTGCAGCTTGGTTGTTGTTCCGGACGCCATCTTCTGGACACCATCTCCTTACTAATGACAGTACTGCCTTTCATTACTGTAATTTCCTTACAATGCCACAAACAGACACCATTACCAGCAAAAGACGAATAACGATTCCCGCCAAAACCTTCAACAGGGCTAATTTTTCTCAAGGAGACAGGGTTATTTTTGAAGAAAGAAACGGTGGAATTTGGTTAGAAAAGCGCGGACAGTAGTATAGACGAGCTTGTGGGCTCGGTAAGCGTCCCGAAGGCCCTGCGTGGTTACGACGCCGACAAAGCAGTACAGCTTGCCAAATAAAGGCACTTCAACACCAAGAGATGATGTTTGTTGATACTAACACCTTCCAATATCGAATTGCAGAATAATATATTATAGGATACTTACTGGCCGTGGAAGATTCGACCCCCTGACCACCCCTACCAGCTCATCACTCGTAGCGGAGTGCTTCGATCGGTGACAACTGAGCGGCACGCCTGGCAGGAGCCACGCCAAACACCAGCCCCACCAGCGTGGACACCCCAAACGCCAGCGCCACGGCCTGAGGCGTTACCACTGCGGGGATAAAAACCTGGACAGCAAGAGTACCGGCAAAAGCCAACCCGATGCCGATGCCGCCGCCCATCACCGACAACAGGGCCGCTTCGATCAAAAACTGCAGCAAGATGACGTTTGGAGTAGCGCCCAGGGCTTTGCGCAGGCCGATCTCGCGAGTTCGTTCGGTCACAGAGACCAGCATAATATTCATGATACCGATGCCGCCTACCACCAGAGAAATAGCAGAGATGCCACCTAACGCCAGCGTCAGTACTCCCAGGATTTGGGTAATGGTACCGAGGATCTCGGACTGGTCAACTACCGAGAACTCGTCATCATCAAGCCGCTTGCCCAACTCGGCTTCAATAGCGGCCAGATGCTGATCCAGCCGCTCGGTGTCCGGTGTTTTCACAATAATCCTGATGATGGTATCGGTGTCATACTGACGGAAAAATGTTCTAAGCGGCACGTAGACGTAAGTATCAAAGGACAGCCCGCCGAAACCACTGCCTTTTTTTTCGGCCACCCCCACCACTTGGTAAGACTGGCCGCCAATTTTAATCCGTTTGCCGATAGGATCAACCTGGCCAAAAAGCTGGTTGGCAACCTCGAAGCCCAACACCACCACTCGTTCGCCGGTTGCGTCGTCGCTCTTGCTGAAAAAACTACCTCGCTCGGTGGGCGTGTTAAATGCTTGGGCATACTCGAAGGTCGTACCAAGGACGGTCACCGTTTCTTGAGTGGTTCGGAAGGAAGCAGTATCTGTCTGCAAGTTGAAGGGTGCGACTTGGGTGACATGATCCCTCAGCCGTTGGAGATTGGTGACGTCGGTAAGCTTTAATTTACTGTTGGCAATTGAGCTAGCCGCGCTTTTGCTGCTAAATCCGCCCCCATCACCAAATATGTCGTTCGGGAAAATAATCAGAGTATTAGCGCCCAGCTGATTAAACTCATCAGTGACAAATGCCCTCAGCCCGTTGCCGATCGACGTCAACAACACCACCGATCCCACCCCAATAATAATTCCCAACATGGTTAGCAAGGAGCGAACCTTGTTTACCCAAATAGCTTTTACGGCCACGGAAAAAATGTTAGTGAAGTTAAGCATCTTTTTTAGTTATTTTTTTTGGAGGATGGAGGCTGTAAAGTTGGAGCATCGTCGACTATCCGGCCGTCCAGAAACCTGATCAGCCGCTCAGCCTTGCCGGCTATTTCTTCCTCGTGAGTGACCATGATGATAGTCTTGCCTTGGGAGTGGAGTTTTTTGAGCAGATCGATCACTTCCTGACCGCTGACGGTGTCCAGGTTGCCGGTAGGCTCGTCGGCAAAGATCAGGCTGGGATCGTTGACCAGCGCTCGGGCAATAGCCACTCGCTGCTGTTGGCCGCCCGAGAGTTGGGCAGGTGTGTTGATCAGCCGGTCGGCCAGGCCCACCTGCTCGAGCATGTTACGGGAACGGCGGCGGTGTTCTTGGCGCGGCAGATTGGCATACACCAGCGGTAAGGCTACGTTGTCCAGGGCTGAGGTCCGGGGAAGTAGGTTGAACTGTTGGAACACGAAGCCGATTTCCCGGTTACGCAGCTTGGCCCGCTCTACCTCGTTGTACCTGGTAACGTCTTTGTCCTTGAGCCTGATGACGCCGGCGGTGGGTCGAGCCAGCATACTGGCAACTTGCAAGAAGGTGGACTTGCCGGAGCCCGACGGACCCATGATGGCCACAAACTCACCGTTATCAACCTGGAGGCTGACGTCGTCGAGCGCGGTGATGGTGATGTCTCCCAGCTGGTATCGCTTGGAGATGTGGGAAAGTTTGAGCAGCATGTTACTGATGTTACTCGGGGATCATAACTTGGTCGTCCTCGGTTAAGCCGCTTAAGACCTCTACCAGCTCATCAGTCTCAAGCCCGGCCTCGATTGGCCGCTCCTCGAATGACTCTGGCCCAGTCATAACGTCAACAAATAACTGCCGGTCGCGGCTGCGGGTAGCGATCAGCGGCACGGTCAGCACGTCCTGACGCGATTCCAGCACGATCTCCACGTCCCCGTTCATTCCCAGCCGCATCGTGTTGAGGTTGTCGATGGTAAGGAGGGCGCTTGACCCGCTGGTGGTAGTCAGCGCCAGGTCTACATGAAACACTGTGCCGGAAGAGCTCTGACCGCTGGTAAAAGC
This sequence comes from Candidatus Pacebacteria bacterium CG10_big_fil_rev_8_21_14_0_10_56_10, assembly GCA_002772645.1. Lineage (GTDB taxonomy): Bacteria > Patescibacteriota > Microgenomatia > UBA1400 > PJMF01 > 1-14-0-10-56-10. The sequence goes on from PFDK01000023.1 coordinate 17,578, forward strand.
GATGTCATCAACGTACGTCTCGATGAGGTCGTCGGGAAAGGCATCCAGGGTGATTTTGGCCGGCTGGCCTTCTTTGACTTGGCCGATATCAGCTTCGTCCACTTCTGCCCGGAAGAACAGCGTTGTCGGGTTGACCAGCTCAAACGTTTGGCTGGAGAGCAGGGTAATGCCGGCAGTGTCGGCCGGTGACGAGACCAAAATGCCGTCAAACGGCGCCGTCATCACCGAGTTGCGGACGGCGATGTCACGAATCTCAACGTCCAAGACAGAACTTTCGAGGTCAAACTGCTGCTTATCGATTGTCCGCCGGGTAGCAATGTCACCGATCAATATCGGATCGCCATTATCGTCAAGTAGCTGTTCTAAGTCCCAACGCTCTTTGAGAAAGTCGTTAATGTCCTTTTCCAACTCTTTTTTGAGAGTGCGCTGGTCGATGGTGGCGATAACTTGGCCTTTCTTTACCCGGTCGCCCTGTCTGACCCCAAGGAAAGTGAGCTTGCCGCCGGCTAAAAAACGCAGCGAAGCTTTCTCATCGGCATCGACTACGCCGGAAACTTCCAGCGTTTTAGTGATGTCCTGGCGGATGGGGTGCTGAAACCTTAGGTCCGGTTGGTTGGCCTGCTGTCGTTGAAACAGCCAGTTGGCAGTAACCAGCCCGGTCAGCAACAAAATGGTGAGCAGTCTCCAGCGGCGGCGCAACTGCCGGAAGGCACTGTTGAGCAAACTACTCAGGGTAGTGGGCATATCTGGATATTGTATCACTCGAGGAGATGGAGTCCCGGAACCGTGTTTTAAGGTTACTCAGCTTAGATTGGTGGTGTTTTGATATAGCGATTCAGGCCACCGACGGAGTGCAGCAACCCAACTGTGAAGTGAGCCGGGAGGGACTCGAACCCCCGACCAGTAAGATATAAGCTTACCGCTCTAACCAACTGAGCTACCGGCTCCCAGTCGAGGAATTATACCAAGATATAGCAGACTCAAAACCAAACGCTTGTTTTTGAGTCCGCTATAGCAGTTATAACAAGAACAAGAGGATGGCGCCGGCGCTGAGCACTCCCAGGCCGATCTTAAGCCAAGTTGTCAGGTCATCAGAGCCGGATTGGGGCAGTTGCTCCGGCAGGGCTGGTTGGTCGCCCGTGGCTGTCGGGGCGGTGCAGGTGGCGCTGTCGGGGTAGGTGGCGTTGCGGCACTGGCCGTTGAAACAAATGTGCGAGTCATCGGCACAGTCGGCGTTGGCGCTGCACGCTTCGTTACACGCCGCTCCGGCCTGAGCGATAGTGGTGGTGGAAGTCGTAGAGGTGGAGGTAGTTGAGGTGGAGGTACCGCCATCGCCTTGCTGAGAGTTGGTGTCGCTGGCCGAGTTGTTGCTGGTATCGGGATCGGTAGTACCGCTGGGAGCTGTCACCCGAGCGGTGTTGGTGACGTCGCCGCTGGCCGAGTTACTGTAGGTAGCCTGGACAGTGTAAGTGACTTGGCCACCGCTGGGAATGTCTACCAAGTCATCGATGTCATCGTTGTGGGGGCCGGCCGGGCAGGAAGCCCCGCTGCCGGCGCTACACTCCACCACCACCGAGCTGATCTCACTGGGGAAAGTGTCGGTTACCTTGGCAGCAGTGACGTCGCTGGGACCGTTGTTACGGACAACGATGGTGTAGGTATTAGCTTTGCCAGCTGAGTAGGTGCCGGTGCCGTCGTCCTTGGTGATGGTCAGGTCGGCCTCGGAATCGGTGGTCGAGGCTTGGTTGTTGGTGTCGCTGTCGATGTTGTTGCTGGTGTCGGTGTCGGTACTGCCGCTGGGGGCGGTCACTTCGGCAGTGTTGGTAATACTGCCGGTAGCAGTAGCCGAGTACTTAACGTCCACCGAGTAGGTGACCGTCTCGTTGGGGCCGACGTCGATAGTCTCGCTGAGGTTGCCGCTGCCGGAAGCGGTGCCGCAGCTAGCTCCCTGGGTGCTGGTACAGGTCCAGTCGGCGCTGACGATCGTAGCGGGGAAAGTGTCGGTCAAGGTAGCGCCGGTAGCAGTACCGGGGCCGTTGTTGCCGACGGTGATGGTGTAGATACTACCGCCGCCCGGGGTGTAGGTGCCGGTGCCGTCGTCCTTGTCAACGGTCAGGTCAAGTTCCGCCGGCTGACTGGGGGACTGGATGGTGACCGGCGCGGAGCAGCTGGTAGTTTGACTAGAGTCGCGGACGGAGCGGACGTTGACGGTGTTGTCGATCTGGCCTACTGGAGTGCCAGGGCTAACTCGGACGCGGTAAATGACTTGGGTGGAACTGCCGGCCGCGATAGCGCCGCCCAGATTGGCAGTACTGCACGTCAGAGTGTTGGCGGTGCTATCGAAAGCATTGGCGCCGCAGTTGCTGTCCATGAACGTCAGGCCGGTCTCGTCGATAACGTCGGTGAGCAGGTAGTTGCTGGACTGGGAGCCGTCGTTAGTGATGTCGACGGCATACACGATAATGCCTCCCTGGTTGTAGGTGGTAGCGGTTTGACTGAGAGTGTAACTGCCGACCGTATTGCTCGAGTCATTGCGGTAAGTGGTGATGCTGCAGCCAGGGCTGAAGGTGCCGGCGGCCACCGTGAACGTCAGCGTGCAGGCGTGGGGTGCGGGAGAAGTGGCGCTAGGCGTAGAGGTGGGGGCGGTAGGTGCGATCGGCTCGGTGGTGCGCTGGCGCAAGGCGATCATCACCCCGGCCAGGCCAACTGCAAAGAAGACCGCCAGCGCGGCCGCCGCTCCCACGGCTTTGAGATCGATACCGAACAGTTTGCGGCCGGGCCTGGATTTAGGCGGGGTGGGCGGTGCGGTTGGCGGCGGTGGCGGTGTCGAGGTGAACGGTGCGAACGGTGGCGGTGCCGGTTTGAGCGGCGATTTGGACAGCGGTTCTGAAGTGGGCGGTTCTGAAGTGGGCGGAGGCGGTGCCGATGGAGATGTTGATGGTGTTGGTGATGGTGTCTGTGATGAGTCCTCCGGCAATGAACTTGGCGAGGCGGCTAAGCTTGAGGTTTCAGCTGAACTTGAAGCCCTAGCTGAATGCAGCAAGCTCGATAAGCTCTCAAAAGCCGACGATGTCTGTGACTGTTCGCTTTTCCCATCTTCAGTTGATGCCGTCTCGTTAGTTGATATCGCTTTGTCAGTCGAGGCCGCTTCCTCAAAAGGCGTTACTGTTGAGCTATCTCGGTCTTTTTGATCAATCTGGACATCAGGCAAGTCTTCTGGGCGGAGAGTGTGGCCGTCGGCCGTTTTCAGTCCGAGATCGAGTTGTTCGCTTGGCTGGGGGTCAGCCTGATTACTACCGGTATCACTGGAAGCGAGGTTCTCACTTTCCAGCGGCGGTACTTGGGCCCGCTCGTCCACTGGTGGCAAGTGTCGGGGAAACGCCTCGATCACGCCGTCGCTGGAAGGAGGCTGATGACTGCCTAAGTTGTTCGGATGGTTGGTGGGCTGGGTAGTCTGGTCGTTCATTTTTTGATAGGTACAGGCGACTGTTCAAATGGTTGGCACGTTCCGCCCGAGCAGAACTGGCACTGAGCTGCGAAAGTACCCGCTTTTTTGACGGTGTACGGCTGTGAGCGGCTGGCACCGGTCGAGACCGGATCGAGTTTGACGACAGTGCCGTCGGGCTCGATGACGCGGAAGACGTAAGCGTCGGCGCCCTGCACGTTACCACAGACAAACTCTACGGAGTTGCCAAGCTTGGGAGGTTGAGAGTTGCTCAAAGTTTGACTAGCTTGACCGGCCAACGTCATGCTGATGGAAAGGCACATCGGTCCAGCCGGAGGCGGCGGAGGCGGAGGCGGCGGAGTTGGGGGCGAAGTTGGAGGAGGAGGAGGAGGAGTTGGCGGCGAAGGCGGCCCACCACTGCCCGGGAAACAGCCGCACTCGTTGTTGGCGGCGCCAACTTGAACGACTTGACAAGAACCATTCTCGCCGGCGAGATTCTGACAGCCCGTTCCCTCCAAGACGTCGGTGCAGTCATTGGTGTTTGGTGAACTGCGATCACACCAGGTCAGGCCGCCGCCCTGGTTTTCGGCACAGACACCGCTCTTGACGATCAAGTTGCCACAGCAGGGCCGGTTTGCCAGCGGAGGTTGGCCGAGATGAGAACAGCTGTCACCAATCGAGCACTGGCAGAGGCTGTCGCTCCACTGACCGCCTGGCTGAGAGTTACACTGGTCAACGGCTGTTTGGTAGGAGGCTGCGCCGCCTTGTTTAGTAATACACTGCTGGCGCAGTACAGCCGGGTCATTCTCACACAGGCCGATGGTGCCGCCTTGCTGTTTACAGACACCGGCGGTACCTGCTTTGGTATTTTGACCGTTAAGACAGCAGTTAACGTTACCCCCAGGACCGCAGCGCCGGCCGGTGGGACAGATCGCATCAGCGTAATTCAAGCCGCTTTCACAGGTGGCGCCACTGCCGAGGGGTGGCATGCACTGGCCGTCGGGATACGGCAGCAGAGTGGCCGCTCGTTGTCGGGGATCTTGGGATACTTGGGTGAGGATGAAAGCTGAGATCGAGCCGACCACCAGCAGAATTGCCACCACGATGGCCAGCACTACTTTGGGTGAGAGCTGGTGCCCGCCACCAGCGCCGCTTAAACCGACGGAGTTTGGCGGTGGTGGGCCGCCTGCCGCCACAGCCGGCGTTTTCTGGGCAGTAGGAGGCAGTGGCGGGTTGGGAGGATGGGGGGAGTTGGGAGGGTTGATCGAACTTGGCAAACCGGTCGGGTTTGGTGAACCAGCTTGACTAGGCTGGCCGGCTGACCCAGGAGAGTGGGCAGATGTCCCGTGGCTGGCAGGAGCGACCGACTGAGTAGCACTGGTTGGTTGAGTAGCACTGAATGACTGGCCAACACCGTTGGGGCTACCACTGGGGGGAAGAGGGGTCGCGTTAATCATTAAACCACTACACAACAAACGCTCAGCGAAGTGTTGAGCTTACTCCAGAATAGTCAGATTGATGACCTCAAGTCAAGGGGGGACAGCTCAGTTTAGCGAGGTAATTAACAAGCTGGCGCCGCTATAGTTTTGAGCGACTTCTTTCCCAACGCGCTTAACTTCTTGGTTCTCCCAGACCAGTTTTCATAAGTGCTATAGTGCAGCCATGTTTGTCTTGACCTCAGTAGTTGGGCCGCTGCCGATCAGCGACCGCCACCGCCACTGGCTGGAGTTCCTGCTGGCGATGACGCGCAAAGAGGTCAACGTCCGCTACAAGCACGCCGCTTTCGGCTTTGCTTGGATTGTCATCAACCCGTTACTGCAAATGGTCATTCTCGGCATTGTGTTTCGGTTCTTTGTGCCGGTCCAAGTCGATAACTATTTTTTATTCTTGTTTACCGGACTACTGCCGTGGATGTTTTTTAGTTTGAGCGTCAGTAAAAACACGCCGGCTTACGTTTTTGAACGCAACCTGATCCAGAAAGCCAAGTTTCCCCGCGAGGCGATTGTGTTGTCGATTATACTGGCCAACCTATTCCACTTGCTGATCGCTCTGGGATTACTGGCGCTGGCCTTGGTTGCCGACAAAGTTGTGTTTGAGCAGTACTCGGCACTGCGCCTGCTGGGGTACTTGGCCCGAATGCTGTGGCTGGTGCCGTTGGTGGCCTGGCTGTCGCTGCTGACCAGCGGGCTGTCGCTGCTGACCAGCACCCTCAACGTCCGTTTCCGCGACGTTAACTTCATAGTCCAGGCGGCGATGCCGCTGTGGTTCTACGCCACCCCGATTGTCTACACCCTTGACCTCTTGCCCTCACTGCTCCATCCGCTGTTCTACCTCAATCCCATGACCGCCGTCATCGAGGGTTTTCACTGGACCTTGTTGCGCATTCCGCCCGCCTCGCCACAACTGGGTGTCCTCAGCGTGGCGGTGTCCGCGGTTATACTTTGGGCTGGCCTGACGGTATTTCGCCGAGAAAGCCCCACCTTTGACGACTGGATTTAAGCCATGAGAAAAAGAACGTCCCCACGGCCAGACGTCGCTATCCAGCTGACCAACGTCACCAAGACATACCAGCTTCGCCAGGAAAAGCCTACTTTTGTTGAACAGGTGATGTGCCGTTTCCAGTCCAGCCGGTTTACCGCGCTCGATAACGTAAATTTAACAATTTACAAAGGGGAAAAGATCGGTATCGTTGGTCCTAACGGCTCAGGCAAGACCACTCTGCTTAAGATTATCGCCGGTATTACTACGCCTGATCGCGGCCGCGTCATCACCAACGGCAAGGTGGTGTCGCTGATTGACTTGACCGCCGGCTTTCACCCCGAGCTGACCGGCATCGAGAACATTCGCCTCAACGGGCTAGTGATCGGCGTGGGCGAGCGGGAGGTGTTTGACAAGCTCGACGACATCGTCAAGTTTGCCGACATCGGCCAGTTTATTTATCAGCCGCTGTTTACCTACTCGGAGGGGATGAAGCTGCGGTTGGGATTTAGCATCGCTATTCACGCG
>PFDK01000023.1:24051-25202 GCA_002772645.1 Candidatus Pacebacteria bacterium CG10_big_fil_rev_8_21_14_0_10_56_10
TCTCGACGAGGTAGTAACAGCTGGAGATAGAGTGTTTGAAAAAAAAATAGGTAACAGGATTAATGATTTCTTCTCCCAAAATAAGACTATTTTGATTGTTACTCACTGGATTCAATTTTTGGAAGCAAACTGTCAGAAATTCATTTGGATTAAGGAAGGGAAAGTTATTCGAGACGGAAACGAGACCGTTTTACGCGAGTATGAAAAATAAGCTTAAGAAAAATAAATTTACTGCAGAAAAAAACTACTCTGCCGTAATTTTAGCTGCTGGCAAAGGGACGCGGTTAGGGCATCTAAGTACTGAAACGCCAAAAGCACTACTGCCAATAGGAAATCTGACAATTATCCAGCACCAATTGAGTTTATTAAGACAACTTGGGATAGTAGATATCATTATAGTCGTAGGGTTTGGAGGAGAGAAAATCAAGCAACATCTTACAACTCTTTCGACCCCAGGTTTACAATTGACATTTATCAGGCAAGAAAAACAACTCGGCATTGCTCACGCCTTAATGCAGGCAGAACACTTAGTTTCTCAGCCCTTCTTCTTGTTGCTTGGAGATGTTTTTTTTGATTTTATTTCGATTGGCCAAATGATCACTACTCATAGACATCATAACGCCACCGCAGTAGTGGCAACTAGAAATCAACAAGTAATAAATGGATCAATTAAAAAAAACTACGCAGTGTTCGTAGGAAATAAAAGCAATATAGTCAAGAAAGTTATAGAAAAACCATCAGGATTAGTAACTGCTTTAGAAGGCGTGGGTGCCTATGTGTTTAATCCTTCGGTGTTTAATACTCTCAAGAGCACACCCCGTACAGCACAACGTGATGAATACGAAATTACAACCACAATTCAATTACTGCTTGAATCAAACGTCAAAGTTATCGCTTCTAGGTGTGTAAGGTACGACAACAACATTAGCACACTAGATGATTTATTGAAGACCAACCTACTACAAATGCACAAAAAAGGCTTACAAAATATTATCAGTAGATCTGCGCATGTCCATCCAACTGCTAATATGAAAAAAACAGTAGTAGGGGATAATTGTGTAGTTGGAGAAGGTTCGGTACTGACAAATGTTGTAGTAATGAATGCGGCACGAGTAGAAAAAAAATCCGTGATTAAGAATAGCGTCATAAGT
>PFDK01000010.1:0-40338 GCA_002772645.1 Candidatus Pacebacteria bacterium CG10_big_fil_rev_8_21_14_0_10_56_10
CATCAACCTGACTCTAGGAAGATCTAAACTTGCTTTAGCTGATCTAGCTGTATGAACTAGCACAAAGCGTAAGTATATCTTTGATGTTTTTCAGCCATGGAGTATCTCGTGACCACCTCACGTTGTTTTTGTAACGTTGTCGAAGTATATCACACCGCTAGTGTTTACTTGACCTAACAAATATAGGACAATGTCACCATGACATCTCTGTCGGTGGTGGTCAACACCAAGAACGCCGCCACCAGCTTGGAAAAAGCTCTTCAGTCAGTCAAGTTTGCTGACGAGATCGTGGTGGTGGACATGAAGAGTGATGACGGCACGGTCAAGATCGCCAAGCGCTACACCGACCAGATCTTTTCACACCGGCCTCTCGATTACGTCGAGCCGGCCCGCAACTTCGCTCTCAGTAAAGCTAACGGCGACTGGATCTTGGTGATCGATGCTGACGAGGAAGTACCAGCATCGCTCGGCAAGAAAATCCGGCAGATCATCACTGACGACCAAGCGGCCGACTGCTACTATCTACCCCGTCAAAACATCATTTTTGGACAGTGGATCAAGCATACTGGTTGGTGGCCGGACCTGGTGTTGAGGTTATTTCGGGCCGGGCACGTGGAGTGGCTCGATGAAATTCACTCGGTGCCGATCACTACCGGCGTGGTCAAAGAACTGGCGGCTGAGCCTGAAAACGCCATTGTCCATCACAACTACCAATCTGTTGACCAGTACCTAGACAGAATGAACCGGTACTCTACTGTTCAGGCCCGGGGCGAGCTGGAGGTAGTCAAGACTAAGAGAGTCCCGGAACCGATCAGGTTTTGGCAGGAGTTTCGGGCAGAGTGGCTGAGGCGGTTGTTTGCCCAGCGTGGAGTGGAAGACGGCGCTCACGGACTGGCGTTGGCCATGCTCCAGTCGTGTGGCGAGATGGCGGTCGAGCTCAAGAAGTGGCAGCAGTTCGAGTTCGTCCCGACCCAGCTGTCGCGCTCAGAACTGAGCGCCGAGCTGCGCGAGTTCCAACGGGACTTAAATTATTGGCTGGCAGACTGGGAGCTGCGCCACAGCGCCGCTTCGACAGCCTGGTGGTGGCGGCTGCGCCGCAAGTTCAAGTTCTAACCCAAAGCTGCCTAAACAACTTTGAGTACCCTTCCAACTTATCATGACCCATCTTTCCACTATTATTGTTCACTACAACGCCGATGAGCTGACCCAAATCTGTTTGCGCTCGCTCCAGCAGCTCAAGACCGACGGCATTGACCACCAAGTAGTGGTGGTAGATAACGGCTCGAAAGAAGCGCTGCGCTTACCTAAAGCTTTGCGGTCTAAAGGCGTGGAAGTAATTCGCAGTGACAGTAACTTGGGATTCACCGGCGGTAACAACTTAGGATTACGGCACGCCATTGACCACTACAAATCAGATTGGGTGCTGTTGCTCAACAACGACACCCGGCTGGCACCCGACTGTGCCAAACGGCTGCTGGCTGCTGGCCAGACAGCTGGGCGGGTGGGCATCGTTAACCCCAAAGTTTACTTTACGGCCGGTCGTGAGTTCCACGGCCAAAGCTACCGGCAAGCAGACTTAGGTAAAGTGCTGTGGTATGCCGGCGGTAGTATCGACTGGGAGCACGTCACCGCTTTTCACCGAGGCGTTGACGAGCTGGACCGGGGCCAGTTTGACCAGGACACTCAAACAGATTTTGCCACTGGCTGCTGTTTGTTGGTGTCCCGCCAAGTGCTGGAGACAATCGGACTGCTAGACGAGCGCTTTTTTTTGTACCTGGAAGATGTGGAGTTCAGCTTACGGGCCCGCTCGGCTGGCTTCGAGATTCGTTTCTGTCCTCAAGCTAAAGTTTGGCACGACAACGCCGGCAGCAGCGATGGGGCAGGTTCGAAGTTGTCTACCTACTACCAAACTCGCAACAGGCTGTACTTTGGGGCCAAGTACGGCGGCCTCTTAACCAGGATCAATACCACTCGGTTAGGATGGCGGTTTTTGACGAGCGGCAGTTCGGCCGAGCGGGCTGGAGCGATTGACATGCTGATCGGTAGAATGGGAAAACGCTCAGTAGTATGACGCACTCGGTAGCCCATCCATCCCCGGTTTCTATCACGGCGGTCGTGCTGGCCCGCAACGAGGCCGCCATGATCGCCAACTGTTTAGCAACGCTTAAGTGGTGTGACGAGATAATCGTGGTCGATAACGGCTCCAGCGACGACACCGTAGCCTTGGCCCGACAACAAGCTGGCGTCAGAGTAGTTGCTGCCCAAAGCGGCTCGTTTGCCGAGCTTAGGCAGCTGGGTGCGAAGCGGGCCAAGACCGATTGGTTGGTTTACATCGACGCCGACGAGCGAGTCACTCCCGCCCTGGCAGACGAAATCAAGCAACAACTCTCGGACAGCGCCGTTCAGGCCCTGCAGTTCAAGCGTGATAACATCATGTACGGCCGACGAATGCGCCACGGTAACTGGCAGAAAGACCTAGTCACTCGGGCATTTAGGCGCGCTTCTCTCCAGGGATGGAGCGGCATTGTCCATGAGAGCCCCCGCTACCAGGGAGATACTTGCCTGCTGGCGCAACCGCTCATTCACCTAACCCACCGCTCGACTAGTGAGAACTTGCGCAAAACCATCAGCTGGACGGCCCTGGAGGCCGAGTTACTGTATCGCTCTGAACTAGCGCCGGTAGGATTTCTGACCATGTTGCGCAAAGGGGTAATCGAGTTTGTGCGCCGCGCTTGGTGGTGGGGCGGCTGGCGCGACGGTTCGCCGGGACTAGTGGAAAGCCTGGTCCAAGGCATCAACAAAATCTTGATTTACATCCAGGTTTGGGAACTCCAACGACGGCCGACGCTGCCCGAAGTTTATGACCGTGTTGAACAAGACGTTGCTCGGCAGTGGAGACAGCGTTGAGACGGCCAGCCGTTATCAAGTTGATATCAAGCCGTTATCAAGTCGATGTCTTATGCGAATTTGTCTTTACTCACCATACTTGCCCAAACACACCGGCGGCGGCGAGCGTTACTTGTTCGACGTAGCCCGGTGTTTACGGTCCCGCCACCGCGTCCAGGTGGCTTTTACCGGCACAGATTGGCAAGAAAACGAGATCAGACAGCGCTACCAGCAGTTCTTGGGCTACTCGCTAGAGGGCATTGAAGTGATTTCTACCCCATTGTTTTCGCGGGCAAGCTGGTGGCGAAAACTGTGGTGGACTAAGCAGTTTGACTTGCTCTACTACCTGACGGACGGCAGTTTGTTCTGGAGCTTGGCCGGCCGCAACATACTTCACATCCAGCTGCCGCTCAAACTTGATAAAAGCGGCTGGATAGATCGTTTCAAACTCAGCCGCTGGCACGTCAAGACCACTAACTCAGAGTTTACCAAGGAGGTAGTGACGGCCAGCTGGCCGGTTGAGATCAACTACGTCCATCCGCCGGCTATCGAGTTACCGGCCAGCTTGCCCGGCAATAAACAGCAAATTATTCTCCACGTGGGCAGGTTCTTTCGCCAGCTCCACACCAAACGCCAAGACGTGTTGGTGGAGATGTTTAGCCGGCTCAAACAGCAGCACTCTCGGCTTACCCAGGGGTGGAAACTAGTACTGATCGGGCCAGTCGAAAACCGTGACTATGCACGGCAAGTGGCCCAGCTGGCCCGCGGTTTACCGGTGGAAGTACACCACGACGTGACCAGGGCGCAGCTAGAGCAGTGGTACCGCCGGGCAAGCCTGTACTGGCACGCCACCGGTTACCAAGTGGACGAGCGCTCACACCCTCAGTTGGTGGAGCACTTTGGCATCACTACTCTGGAGGCAATGGCCTATGGCTGTGTGCCAGTGGTAATTAATAAGGGAGGTCAGCGCGAGATCATGGCCGGTCGCCTCAGCCAGTTGTTATGGACGGACCCCGCCCAAGCAATAGAGTTAACTGCCCAGCTAATTCGCGAACCAAAGCTGAAGCAGGAGATGACCAACTTGGCCAGACGGCGGGCTAGCCAGTACTCACTGAAGTCGTTTGCCAGCACACTTGAGTTGATGGTTTCGAGGCCCGATGACTAGCCCTGCTTTGTTTCCCGACCAGCCGATCAGCGTTGTCATTCCCAGTTTCAATGGCAAATCACTTCTCAAACGCCATCTGCCGGCAGTGTTCGCAGCCTTGCGAAGCCGCGACCAGGTTGTCATCGTTGATGACGCTAGCGGTGACCGGACAGTAGAGTGGCTGACGCAGACCTATCGGCTCAAACCAAGAGAACAACCACCGGCTAAACAGCTGGGGCCGCGTTTCAAGAGTTCCCGCCGCGGTGATGGCTCGCCCCCACCGGCCGCCCAACTTTTGATGGGCAAGTATCGCTACCACCGTCAGGTCTTGGAGTTGCTGGTGGTAGCTAACACAGAAAACTTACGGTTTGCTGCTAGTGTCAACCGAGCAGTCAAGCTAGCTCGCTACAAACTGGTGTGTCTCCTTAATAACGACGTCCGGCCCGAGCCGGATTTTCTCAAACCACTACTTGAGCATTTCCAACACCCTGAAATGTTCGCGGTGGGCTGTCTGGAAAAGGAGCAGTCTGGTACCAGTACTGAGCGGCTGAGCGGCAAGAACCGGTTATGGTTCGAGCGGGGACTGTACCGGCACAGCCGCGCTAGGGAGTTCGGCCCCGGGCCAACAGCTTGGGTGAGCGGCGGCAGTGGCCTGTTTTCCCGGCCCAAGTGGCTGGAACTGGGCGGTTATGACCCAGCATTTTACCCTGCCTACTGGGAAGACATCGACATATCATTCCGTGCCCGCCAAAGAGGTTGGCGAGTTTGGTTTGAGTCCAGGTCCGTAGTCCACCACCTGCACGAGACTACCAATAGGCCGGTTTTCGGTGACCATATAGAGCGGTTCAGCTGGCGGCATGGGCTGTACTTCACTTGGAAACACGCCAGCTGGCGGCAGCGGCTACTGTTTGTTATCTGGCAACCGTACTGGTGGCTGCTCAGATCTAGAAGTAAAATGGAGTTGGCCCCGGCAGCGCAGTGATGATGAAAAATTTCCAGTCCAGTACTTCCCGATCAGCCCCAACTTTTTCGGGCTTGCTGATAGGCGTAGTGCTACTGGCGGCAGTGTTACGGTTGTACCAGTTGGGACGAGTGCCGGCAGGCATGACGTGGGACGAAGCGGCTATTGCCTATAATGGCTTTTCGGTAGTGACCACTTATCGGGACGAGTGGCTGGAACGCTTGCCGATTTCATTTAGGTCGTTTGGCGACTACAAGGCCCCGCTAGCCATCTACCTCAACGGGGCTGTAACTCGAGTACTGGGCCTGGAGCTCTGGGCGGTGCGGTTGCCGTTTGCGCTGGCGGGGGTGGCGGCAGTGGCCCTGATGGGAGTGATTTTGCGGCGATTAGCTGTTGACGATCCCGCTTTGAGTAGCCACAGTTTGGTACAGCCGGATAGTTTGGCGTTGGTCGGCGCGCTGCTGTTAGCGGTGTCACCGTGGCACCACCACTTTTCTCGTGCCGGGTTTGAGTCCGGACTTGCCCTAACGCTGCTGCTGGCCAGCGTCTGGGGATGGCTAAAAGCTACCGACGACCATCGCACTTACTGGGGCGTGTTGGGGTGGTTAACGGTTAGCGCCCTGTCTGCCTCGTTGGCGATGTACGCCTACCACAGCGCTAAAATTGTGGTTCCCTTACTAGGCTTGGCACTTGGGTGGTGGTGGCGATCATGGGTGAAGCACCACCCAAAACAGGTGTTGGCGGCGGCCGGACTAGGCGCGGTCAGCTTACTGCCCCTACTTCACGACGCAGTGGTCAAGGAAGGCATTGCTCGGTTGAGCCAAACTTCAATCTTCACGCCAGAGTTGTCTTTTGCGCAGCTGGTGTTGACGGCAGCCGGCAACTTTACCAGCCACCTGACCCCCGCCTTTTTGGTGTTTGGCCAAACTACCACCCTGCGTCACGGCGACGGTAGATGGGGGGTGCTGTTGGTGACCACTTTGCTGTTGGTAGTGGCGGCTCTGCTAGGTTTGGTTTGGCACTGGCGGCAAGGCAAAGGCATACCACGAACACTGGGCTTAGGCTTAGTTTGGGTGGGAGTAAGCTTGCTGCCGGCTGCCATCGGTTTGGAGGTACCTCACAGTAACCGAACGCTGCTGGGACTGCCGGGCGTGATTTTACTGGCAGTCGCTGGTTTACCCTTAGTAGAGCGTCTGTCCCGCCGAGTGGCCACCCAGTTGGACTGGACTCCCCACCGCACCAAACTGGCTGGGCTGAGCGTGTTGGGAATGATGCTGTTGCTGCACAGCTTGTTAACACTGTCGTACTTGCACGATTACTACACTCGGTTTGCGGCCGAGTCCGCGGCGGCTTTCCAGGAGGGTTACTTGGAGGCGTTTGAGTATGTGCTTCCCTTTGAGACAGGACAACGAGGATCAGATATCACCAAGATAGTTTTCTCGTCGAGCTACGGCCAGCCGTACATTTATGCCTTGCTGGCCCGCGAGTCCAGTCCCTACCAGTACCACGCCGGTGATCTGATCAAGTACGAGTTTGCGGACGTGGACATAGATGACCTCAGCCGTCGGCAGGCGATAGTGGTGGCGGCGGGCAGCGACAACCTGCCGATATCAGAGGCCGACCACCTGATCTTAGGCAGTGACTCAAGCGTCAGGTTTGCCATTTTCATATTGGAGTAAAAAGCCGAAAAGTAAAGATGACCACATGGAGAAATCTGTTCAACCGGTTGGCTAATGACCTCACTGCAAACAAAAGGGTGGCAGTAGTGGTGATTGGCTTAGTTTTACTGGCCGGCTGGCTGAGACTGTCAAACTTATCGAGCTTGCCGCCGGCTCCTTACTGGGAAGAAGTAGCCTTGGGGTACGACGCCTACTCAATACTTAAAACCGGTCGTGACCACCACGGTCACAGCTGGCCGCTGGTGGCATTTGAGTCGTTTGGGGACTGGAAGCCGTCGGGTTACTTTTACGCTTTAGTGCCGTTCATCGCCGTGCTGGACCTGTCGGTGCAGGCGGTCCGTCTACCGGCTGCCGTAGCCGGTTGGCTGAGCGTGATTGGTGTGGGAGTGCTGGCCTGGCAACTGGCCGATTTGTTTTTTGAGCGGCGCTGGCGCATGGGACTGACTGCGGCCGCCGTGCTGGCTGCAGCTACTTCACCTTGGGGAGTCCAGTTTTCGCGGGGGGGATGGGAAGTGACGCTGGCTACCTTGTTCATCATTTTAGGAGTAATCAGCTGGCTGAAGTTTACCGGTCGACAGTTGGCTGAACAGAGCGACCAGGCTCTGGAGGGTGTCTCGACGCGGTGGTTGCTAGCCAGCATCGCCTTTTTAGGCTTAGCGATGTATACCTACCAGGCAGCCAGATTAATAGTGCCGTTGATGGTGCCAGGCCTAGTGCTGATCTGGTGGTGGCGTTCACACGGATCGCTGTACCCGCCTCGGCCGCTCCAGCTTGGTCAAGCCTTCCTGGCTAGGCACCGGCGTCAGCTACTACTGGCGGTGGTGACCGGATTGGTGATGACTGCCCCGATTATCATCGACTTAAACAGCCCAACCGTGTCCCAGCGCTTCACTGAGACTAGCGTTTTACATCTGCTTGAACCCATCGAGACGAGCAACAGCATTCAGCAAGCCGCCGGCCACAGCTTGCTTTCCCGGCTGTTCGCCCATCGCTACTTAGTGTTTGGCCGAGTGATTGCCGGCCAGTTCCTGAGCCACTTTCGGCCTGATTTCTTGTTTTTAAGCGGCGATGTCAATCCCCGCCACAGCGTCCAGTTGTTTGGCCAGCTTCTCTATAGCGACGTAGTTTGGCTGACAGTCGGGGCAGTAGTGATACTTCGTCGGCGCAGCTGGGCTGGCTGGTTGCTGGGCTGGTGGTTAGTAGCCGGGATTGTGCCGGCTAGCTTGACCAGGACTGTACCTCATGCTTTACGAATCCTGCCCAGCTGGCCGGTGTGGATGTTGATGATAGCCATCGGCATGACCGAGGTGCTCAGACTGGCGCATCAGCTAATTGCTTCGCTGCCGGCACTACCCAGGCTGGCGATGCCAAAAAGGGCCGCCCTAGGGGTGTTGGCGGCGGCGGTGGTACTTGCTAACCTGGTCCAGATAGGTTGGTGGTGGCGGGTGTACAGTGGTGTCTACCCCAAACAGCACGGCCGCGAGTGGCAAGTGGGGTACCGGCAAATGGTGATTGCGATAGAGCAGTTAAGGGCCGACCACCAGCAGCTGCCGTTGTACGTCACTAGGGAACAAGGCAGACCTGCCATGTACTACTGGTTCTATACCAGGACCGACCCCAGCTTAGTCCAGACTGCTCAAGAAACCGCCCGTCTTGACCAAGGAGAGTTTCTTACTTTTAACCAGTTCTCGTTTGTCCGCTCTATGGACGAGGTTCCCGTCGGCCCGGCCATCGTGGCGGCCTCTCCTCAACAGTGGGCTGGACTGGAACAACGGCTGGTTTCCCAGCCGGTGACTGCTCAGCCGGTGTCGATCATTGTTGACACCGCTGACCAGCCGGTCTGGACGGTGGGACTGTTGAGCGCTGAGGTGCC
Source organism: Candidatus Pacebacteria bacterium CG10_big_fil_rev_8_21_14_0_10_56_10 (assembly GCA_002772645.1). Lineage (GTDB taxonomy): Bacteria > Patescibacteriota > Microgenomatia > UBA1400 > PJMF01 > 1-14-0-10-56-10. The sequence goes on from PFDK01000010.1 coordinate 8,544, forward strand.
CTAGTTACTACCTAATAGCAAGTATGCCAAGTACTATTCAAGACTTACCGACTGTCGCTACCGACTGGCTTGCCAAGCGTGGTCGGGGCCAACGGGGCCAAGCGCGCTTGGTTTGGTTGGCGTCAGGCTTGATCATCCTGCTGGCGGTGGTGTTAAGAACTTGGCGATTTGGCAGTGTGCCGACCTCACTGTATTGGGACGAGATGGCGATACTGGTTGACGCCAAGTCGGTCGCCCAATCAGGTTTAGACATGCACGGCAATCACTGGCTGCAGACAATCTTTCCTTCCTACGGTGACTTTAAACTGCCTGTCCAGATTTGGTTGACAGCCCTGGTGGTCAAACTGGTCGGTCCGGTCCACTGGGCGGTTCGGCTGCCGAGCTTGGTGGCGGGCTTAGCCACGGTGGTGTTGGCTGGGGTACTGACAGAGCAGTTGCTCAAGCTCAGCCGCTTCCAGAGCCGCGCTCTGGCGCAGTCTGGTCGGTTCCTGGGTGTGGCTCGGTTGTTTGCCATGCTGGCAGTGGCGATCAGCCCGTGGAGCATTACCTTTTCTAGGACAGGATTTGAAGGCCATCTCGGTCAGTTTTGGCTGGCTTTGTCAGTCTGGGCAATGCTCAAGTCATCACAGCGTTGGTGGTGGGGAGCAGTAGCCGGGGTACTGGGAGCGCTGGCCACCTACAGTTACTTTTCGGTTCGCTTTGTATGGCCGGGTGTACTGCTGGTAGTGATGGCAGTACTGATCTGGCGGCAGCTCAGTGATGCTACTGCCGGACTCTCTCTGTCGGCCCTGGGGCGAAAGGGGACGACGCTCATCCTGGTGCCGACGGCGGTGTTCTTGGCGTTGTTGGTGCCGATGCTGCGGTCACCTTGGTACCAACCCAGTAATCAGTTTAGGCTGTCTACTCCGTCGGTCCTCAACGCTAATTACGCTGTCAGCTCAAATCAGTTACGCGAGCTGGCCGGTAACACTTTTGTTGACCGGTTGATTTTCCACCGTCACTGGTTACTGCTCAGATCACTGCTGGAAAACGTAGCCGACCACCTGGACGCTTCCTATCTGTTCTTGACTGGCGACGACAACTTGCGCCACGGTACGGGCCAACACGGTCTACACTTGGCAGTGATGTTGCCATTTTTACTGGCTGGCTTGTACTACTTGGGCCGATATTACCGGCCAGCCTTGGTAATTCTGATGAGTTGGTGGGCTTGGTCGCTGCTGCCGGCCTCAGTGCCGCTGGATACACCTCACGCCCTGCGCTCTCTCAACGCCCTGGTGCCAACCAGTTTGATCATTGCCGCCGGACTAGCCGCATCGCTTGAGTACTTGCGTCATCGTCGCGGTCGATGTTTTTTAGGGTGGTCACAGTTGACGCTGGTTGCGGTTACGGCAGCCATCGCCTTGTCAGTCTGGCAATTCAGCTGGTTTTACTTTGGGCCGTACCCGGTGCTGTCTGGCAAGTGGTGGCAGGGTGGTTACAACCGGTTGGCTGTGGCGGCAGTGGAGCGCCGCCGCCAGGTTGACCACGTGGTGGTGATCGAGTTTGACGACCGGTTCCATTTATGGTTGATGGCTCAGGATGCTTTCACTGCCAGGGATTTCCACAGTTGGGAGTCTCAAAACTTTAAGTTCCGCCGCTTCGACAACATTATTATTGATGAGATCAAAGTTGTAGACGATTATCTAGATAAGTCCAACAGCTTGGTGGTGATAGGGCTGTCTCAGCAAGTGGAAAAGATGCTCCGGGACGACTTTAGGATTGAACATCAGGAAATTATTGACGATATCCCAGGACAGCAGCCACTTCAAGTGGTTACACTCATAAAAAGATAACACTCTAAGGTACAATAGGGTGGTTGTACGGTCCATCAAAACCAATTCGAACCTACCTTGTGAGGCTTGAAAGTGGATGGCACGATTTGAGCTTGCCCTTATTTGGAAGGGTATTTTTATACAAGAACAGGTATGTCAAAAGCTGAACAATTGACAGGACAACCGCCGCCATCATCCTTAGAGCATGACTGGTTGGAAAGTGAGAATACCCACCGGGAACCACCGCTGCCAATAAATGGTTTACTATATCCTGTTGATTTGGATGACAGGCGGGTGGTTAAAGCTTTCGAGTCAGTAGTTGATAAAGTGATCTCGGAAGTAGGCGGACTACCAGCAAAAATTGAAACTGTTCAGGTGGACGACCCTCGCTCTGGCTTCCCGATTCCCAGAATAGTGATTGGTTTTAGGGTAGACGAACTCGATGCTGAGCAGCTGGCACAACTCGAGGAAGTTGCTGTACGGGTATATGGCGATGATGTCAGAGGAACAAAGACTAGGCAGGGAAAAGCGGCAAAAACTCACTTTTATCCAAAGCTAGATGCCGGGAGAGGAGAAAAGCCCTCTCTTGATTCCACGATTGGTTGGTACTTGGGAACAGAGACAGGCACTCCAAACAGATCGTATCTGGGAATTTTTGTGTACCGCCACATTGGTAAAACAGATATTGCCGCTGGTGTAGCGGCCCGCAAGGATGGTGACTGGTTTACTGAAAAAACGTTGACAGACAACACTGGTCAGACCTATCAAGGCGGTTCGTATATTATTGAGATAAGAGAATCCGGCAAGTATACCGACCCGAACGGAGGAGTAGTAAACAGTGGTCTCTACCAAACTGATTTAGCTGAATTGGCCATCTACGTTTCAATGGTGTTGACTGGTAAAAAACTACCTCCGGTTCGTCCCGGGTTAACGTATCGAATTTATCACCGGATGAACCAAATCGGATTAGGGCCGGACACTGAACTACCAGGTTTGGAACCGCAACTTCGCTTGGTAGAAAAAACAATGATCTTACCTTTGGCTAGCCCGGAGCTGACAGAAGCTTTGGGTGGTACGCCTAAATCTATGGGATTAATCGGTCAAGTTGGGACCGGGAAAACTCAAATTATTAAACACTTTTTAAGACAAAACAATGGCATCATGATGGTGCCGGTAAGTGCTTATGATCTTGAAACAGAGCTACATAAAGCTATGGAGCGGAGGAGGATTCTACCCAGGGTGCGTGACATAGCTGTCAAAGTTGAGAAACCCGTGGTGTTGGTCATAGAGGACCTAGAGTTTTTAGCCAACTCTGATAATGAAGCCAGCAATTTACTCCTGAATGAATTGGCTGGAATTCACAACAGCGGTTACCGAGTGCTATGGACTACGAACCATCTAGAAAAAATTAATCCCCAATTACTAGAACCTGAAAGATTGGGAGGCGGACTGGTATTCTGCGGCCTGCCGACTGCGGCAGCACGAAAGTTAATCTTGGATCAACACCTAGTCGTGGCGAGCAGAACCAAAGAACTGCCGTTATTTAACCAGGTAACGATTGGTGGTACATCCATTTCTTCTTCAGAAGCAAGGGACAAATTACTCCAAGCTCTGGCAGAGCTAACGGAGGGTTTCACTCCCCGGTTTTTAAAAGACATTGTAGTTGAGGCAATTGGTAATTTTATGCTTCGAATTTCTCTAGAAAAATGTCGTTTGGATGGTTTGACTGAGTTAGATTTAGAAGGTCAAGGTTTTAACGTAGGAGACTGGGACGAAGCACTTCAAAAAGTTCGTCGGTCTTACGATGTTGAAAGTCGTATCCGTGAAGACGAACGCTTAAGAAAACTTACCCTGCCTGGGAGTGGAGGAAGTAGGAGCAAACTAGGATTTCCTCAAACAGCTGAAGGAAATGACGATGACGGGTCAACATTGGCAAGTCAGCTGCTGCGTGTTGCAGCTTCAGTTGACTAAACTTTGAGTCGGCTATACTAAAGCCTAATGGATGAGTTTAAAGTACGATTGTTGAAATTTGTGTTAGGAAAATGATGGAGACTAGCCGCGTATTTTCTCCGCTCGTGATGCTAGTACTGATGGTAGTGCTAGGTGCTGGGCTGCGCTTTTATCGGTTGGGTAGTCTTCCATTGATTCTCAACCGTGACGAGGCGGCCCTGGCTTACAACGCCGTCTTGCTTAATCAAACCGGTCTTGATGAGTGGCAGCGCAACTGGCCGCTGGCGCTGGAGTCCTTCGGTGACTTTAAGTTGGTAGGCTACCCGGCAGTGCTAGCGGGTGTGTTTGGGATACTTGAGCCGAGTGACTGGACAGTCAGGCTGCCGTCAGCGCTGGCCGGTATCAGCCTGATTGGGCTGACCTACCTACTGGGGCGCAGGCTAGGGCTTTACTGGCCTTATGCCTTACTGTGGTCACTGACGGTAGCCATCTCGCCAGTGTTTATGTTTTACTCGCGGATTGCTTTCGAGGCCAATCTGGCGCTAGCATTGATGGTGGCTAGCTTGGTGGTTTTTTTGTGGCCGTCTGCCAGCACCAACAAACGTCACTTGCTAGATGCCGCGGCGGCTGGGTTGTGGTTGATGGCTATGTTAACTTATAACGCCCCGCTGTTGTTAGCGCCATTCTTAATGTTGTCGCTGGTGCTGGTCAGAGGGGCTCGCCAGTTCAAGGCTTGGTTGGTGCCGGTAGTTCTGTTAACTGTGCTGGCCGGCGGCGTGTATGGGCTGCTGCGGCCCGTTACCGCTCAAAAGCAAGCGGTGACACTGCTGGGGGATGAAGCCGTTCAGTTGGAGTGGGCCGAGTATCGTTCCGGCCTGGCCAAGCCACTGCGGCCGTGGCTGGGCCAAAAGCTAGTGTTCGTCTTACCCAGATTGCTCAACAATACCCTCGGGTACGTTTCACCCGGCTTTTTAGTTACCAATGGTGGACAACACCCCTGGCACTCACTGCCCGGCCGAGGCCATTTGTACTGGCCCAGTTACTTACTGGGCTTGGGTGGAGCGGCGGTGGCGGGCTGGCGGCTGGTTAGCTGGCGGTGGACCGATCAGAGCTTAGGACATAAGCCTAGCCGTGCCCAGTTGCTGTGGATAGTGATGACGCCGGCGGCGATCTTGCCAGGGATCATCACTGTCGATGCTCCGCACGCCACCAGGGCGTTGCTGTTCTTTGTGCTGCTGGCCGGTTGGAGCGCCTACGCTTTACAGGAATTGGCCGGTTGGCTGAAACAGTGGCGTCCCCAGTTGCCTTCCGCCCAGCTGGATCAACTGCTGGTTGGCGGCGCGGTGTTGGTGGTGCTGATCAGTTCTGTGGAGTACCTGCAGTCATACTTTACCCGTTTCGAGACTAGCCACCCGCCTTCGCTACAGATAGGATTTGACCGTCACCTTCGGCAAGTTGAGCAGCGCTATCCCGACGGGCCTATCGCCGTGGTTGATAGTCAGGGCTTCCAGTACATTTTGACCGCTTGGTACTTGCGCTTACCACCTGATGAGTTCTTTGCGACGGTAGTTAAGCAGCAGCCAGACCAGATCGGTTTGCGCTATGGTGAAAGACTGGACCGCTACCACTTCATTGCTCATCCCGCTGACCGGAGTGAAGATGAGCGAGTTCTGGTTGAGTGGACCGGCCAAGAATGGCGCTCTCGGGTGCCGTAGTGGCGCAAAATGGTGGTAAAGTAGGGGATAAGATGTGGCGAAGATGCACCCATATTTACAAAGTTAGTTATTACTTTATTTGGCCGTAAGTCTCGAATGAAACCCCAAGTCTCGGTAGTGATGGCTACCCACAACGAAGCAGCCAACATTAAGCGATCGTTGAGTTCCGTACTAGGTATAGCTGAGGAAATTATCGTTGTCGATGGGCAGTCCAGCGACCGAACCGTGGAGCTGGCCCGCGGTTTGGGCGCCGAAGTGACCGTGGTCAGCAATAAAATCAACTTCCACATCAACAAACAGCTAGCCATGGACAAGGCTACGGGTGAGCTAGTGCTCCAACTTGACGCCGACGAAGTTGTCGATGATCAGCTGGCCGCCTTCATTCGCCACACGGCCAGTGATCGCTCTCGGCAACCGGCAGCTTGGTGGGTGAAGCGCCAGAACTTCTACTTAGGCAGTTGGTTGAGCAAGGGCGGCCAGTACCCCGATCCGGTCATCCGGCTGTACCGGCGAGGCCGGGCCAAGCTTCCTCAACAGGACGTCCATGAGCAAATGGCAGTTGACGGGCAACTAGGCTGGGCCGATGGTCACCTGCTGCACTACAGCATGCCAAACCTGACGACGGCAATCACCAAGTTAAATACCTACACCAGTTTCATGGCTCGCCAGTACCACCAGGCTGGTTTAAGTGCCACTTTTTTCAACGGAGTAGTTGCCTTTACCATCCGGCCAGTGAGCACATTTGTTAGTCTCTACTGGCGCCACCGCGGCTACGTGGACGGAGTGGCCGGCCTAGTGTTCGCTTTGATGAGCGCTCTTCACCAGCCGATCGCTTTTTTGAAGCTGTGGGAACTAAGTCAACAGTCACCACAACAGAGTGCTAGCGGATTGCCCCAGCATGAGTAAACCTCCCATTAGCGTTAAACTTGATACTTCGCCGCTGGGCAACGCCCACGCTCATCGCGGTATCGGTATCTATACCCAGCTATTAGCCAACGGTCTCAAGCATCACTCGGCAGTTAAACTACTCACCGACGGTCGCCGCCCCGACATCATCCACTATCCATACTTTGATCTATATTTTTCTACCTTGCCGCTGCGCCACTCGGTACCGAGCGTAGTGACTATCCATGATGTTATTCCGCTGCTCTTCCCGGAGCACTACCCGCCCGGGGTCAAAGGCTGGGGGCGTTACTTAAGACAGTGGCTGGCCCTGCGGCGGGTGGCGCTGGTTATCACCGACTCGGCCAGTTCCAAAATGGACATCGCCAGGCACTTAAAAGTCAGCGCCGAACACATTAGGGTCGTGCCGCTGGCCGCCAATCCGGATATTGTCGAACAGTCTCCTTCCCGCGTTGACACCGTCCGCCGCCGATACGGCATTCCGCCCAGATACTTGTTGTACGTGGGCGACATCAACTACAACAAGAACATCCCCCAGTTAATTAAAGCCCTCAAGTACTTCGACGATAACATCACGCTGGTGTTATTTGGGAAGCACTTTGTGGCGCAAAATATACCTGAGTGGCAGGCCATCGAGCTGCAACTGGCGATGAGCAACGTTACCGAACAAGTGATCCTCGTCAACGACATCGGTGGCGACCGGCCGGACGACTTAGCTGCTTTGTACACCGGCGCGGCGGTCTACATCCAGCCGTCCTTAGCGGAGGGCTTTGGCTTACCGGTGTTGGAGGCGATGCAGTGCCGCACACCGGTGGTCGCCAGCAACACTTCGGCTTTACCCGAGGTAGGCGGTGATCATGCCGTTTACGCCGACCCGTCGGCCGAACAACTGGCCGAGGCTATCAAGGACGTTCTTTCCTGGGGCACAACCCACCGAAACCAGTGGACGTTGGCTGCCAAAAGTTGGGCCAATAACTTTAGCTGGCCCAAAGTTGTAGAACAAACACTGGCGGTGTATCGGCAAGTATTGACATGACTAAGTATCTCGTTTCTGCCAGGCAGACGGGCCGGTCAGTCGCACATTTGGCAGGCCAGTTAAATTGGCGGTGGCTGGCGGCGGCACTGCTGATATCGGTGGTAGCGCTGCGAGCTTACTGGGTAAGTGGCATGCCCTTTACCCACGATGGTGAAAATCACTTGGCCCGGTTTGCCAACTACAAGCTGGCGATCAGAGAAGGCCAGTTCCCTCCCCGGATCGCGCCCAGCTTGTTCAATCGCTACGGCTACCCGGTCTTTAACTACAACTATCCGTTGGCCAACATTTTAAGCGTCGGTCCGGGCTTTGCTAGGATCTCTTACCAAACAATCTTTAAAGTCCAAGTCTTGATGGCGGTGTCGCTGGGAGTATGGGCAACAGGCTGGTGGGTGGATCAGCTGCGCCGCGACTACGGTCCGGTCCGGCCGGCCGGTTGGTGGTCGACCAGCGCGGCGGCTCTGAGCTTGGTGAGCAGTCCGTACTTACTGTCGCTGGTGTTGTTCCGCGGCAACATTGGTGAAGTTTGGGGACTAATGCTGCTGCCAGTGATGTTCGGGTACGTCCACCGCGCTGGGCGACCACTGGGTTGGCTAAAGTGGCTGGGACTAGTTGGGGTGATGACAGCCTGGTTGTTGGCCCACAACATCACCGTGCTGTTGGCCTCTCCGCTGTTGGCCAGCTACGTGGTCACGTGCTATCGCCGCCTGTCTGGTCAAGACTTCAAAAGAGCCTGGTTGAGGTTGGTCCGAGCTGGGACGGTGGCAGTAGCGCTGTCCGCTTGGTTCTGGCTACCGGCGGTGTTCGAGAAAGGCGAGGTAGTTCTCGGCAACGACAACTTGGTCCAGAACGCCGCCTACCATCTGCCGCGACTACAGCAGTTGATCAGCAGCCCAGTGGAGTTTGGTTTTTCTTATATTGGATCGGTAGACTCGCTCAGTTTTAGCCTGGGGCTGGCCCAGTGGCTGGTGTTGGGATTAGTCTTGGTGGCACTGATCCGGGCAGTCCGACCGGCTAAAACTCAGCCGCCGGCCCTGAGTATTGTTGGTTGGTGGGCAGCGTCGACCACCTTGCTCTTACTGTTGGCCCAGCTGCCGGCAGCCGGACCTGTTTGGGAGTACCTACCGCTGATTAAGTTCACCCAGTTCCCATGGAGGTTGACCGGATTGATAATGATCACTTTATTACCGCTGGTTGGCTGGGCCGCGGCGGCGCTGAGCACCAAGTTGAGGCTGGCGTTACTTGCTCTGCTGGTTGGCCAGTTTGTACTGCTCAGCGGCCAGCGGCCGGTAGACTACTTTACCAAAAACAACCAAGCGTACGAGGCGTTTGCCCAAAGCACTTCTACCAATAACGAAAACTTGCCGCGGACGTTTCGCTACAGTAACATCGCCGATTGGCAGCCAGCACCTAGCATTCTTGAAGGCAGCGCCAACGTGACAGTCGAGGAGTGGCGGACCCACCGCCACCGCTACTCGCTCGAAGCAGACGGACCGGTAGTGGTGACCGAACCGACGATGCGGTTTCTAGGCTGGCATACTCGGGTCGACGGTCAGCCGGTGGAGTACAGTGACTCACGGCAGATAGCCGGCAGGATAGCTTTCCAACTGCCGGCTGGCCGCCACACCGTAGAAAGCCGCTTTACACAGCGCACTCCAGCCAGGATGCTCGGCAATGGCGTTTCTGGGTTGGCAGTGGTTGGCGTAGGAGTAGTGACAGCTAGACGCTACCGAGAAGGGTCCCTGAGTGGTGACTGTTAGATCCAGTTTGGTAAAACTGCTCGGCTGGCGTTTACTGCTGACGCTCACTGCTGCTGCTGCCCCGCTGGTGCTGGCGTACCAACCCAGCTTTCCGTACGCTGAGCTTTTTCCTGAGTGGTTTGGGGCGCCGCGCTGGGTAACGGCCTGGGCAAACTTCGACGGCGTCCACTACTACACCATCGCCACCAGCGGTTATCTGGGTACTGGGCTGGTCCAAGCTTTTTTTCCGGCGTACCCGCTGTTGGTCCGGGCCCTCCATCAGCTGGGAGTACCGGTGCTGGCGGCGGCGCTGTTGATCTCGCACTTGAGCTTATGGGCGGCGCTGATCACTCTCCACCGGTTGATCAGGCTGGATTTCTCGACCAAGATCGCCCGTTGGAGCGTGTTGTTTTTACTGGCCTTTCCCACCAGTTTCTTTTTCGGCTCTTTCTACAGCGAGTCACTGTTTCTGTTAGCTGCCCTAGTGTCGCTCTATCAAGCCCGGCAAGGTCGATGGAGGTTGGCAGGGCTGGCGGCCGGGGTGGCCAGCGCCACCCGGATCGTGGGTATAGCCCTGGTGCCGGCTTTATTGGTAGAGCTGGCTATTCAGGAACGGTTGCTACCTAAATACGGATACCATTTTGAGTGGCGGCCGGCGGCTTGGGCCAGAGCGGTCCAGGGATTGTTCAAGCGCCGCTGGCGGTCGCTGTGGTGGATAGCGGCCGGTGGCTTAGGCGTGTTGGGGTTCATGCTTTTTTTGTCAATTCAGTTTAATGACCCGCTCTACTTCCTGTCTGTCCAGGCGGAGTTTGGTGGTGGGCGGCAGGAATCTTTAGTAGCGTACCCGCAAGTGGTTTGGAGGTACACCAAGATTTTGACCACCGGCTCAGTCTCCGGTGTAAGGTTATGGAGTACGGTCCAAGAAATGATTGCCGGAGTAGTGGCGGTAGTCGGGCTGGGCTTGGCGGCCCTGAAAATTCGGTGGTCCTACATACTGTTCGCTGGCATTGCCATCCTGTTGCCTACCTTGACCGGCACCTTTTCCAGCATGCCGCGCTATATTTTAGTGGCGTTCCCGCTGTACATTGGCTTGGCGCTGGTCACCAAGTCGCGGCCTGAACTGCGCTGGACAATCTTGTCGATTTCAGGTTTACTTTTGGTGATGAACACATTATTGTTTTCCCAAGGTTATTGGGTAGCTTAATCGGGAAAAAGAAGGGAGAGTCAAGGAGGTGGGCAACGGCTCTATCACCCGCTCTCAAGTCTGGATCATTATCCCTGCCCATAATGAAGCTCAGTATCTTGGTCGGTTCTTGACCAAACTACATCAGGTGAGCACTCGGACCGTCGTGGTTGACGATGGCTCGAGTGATGATTCGTGGCGAATCGCCAACAACCTCAACCGGCACAATCTCAGGCACTGCGTCAACTTAGGAAAGGGCGCCGCGCTCAAGACAGGGGCAGAGTATGCTTTTGGACAGTTGGGCGCCAAAGCGGTGGTGTTCATGGACAGCGATGACCAGCACGACCCAGCGGACCTGGACAAGTTTTTCTACCAGCTTAAACAAGGCTACCAGGTGGTGCTCGGTGTGAGGGACTTGAACAACACCATGCCGGCCGGCCGGCGATGGGGCAACACCATCATCTCGCTGGCCGTCCGCGGACTGTTCGGTGTGTACCTGCCAGATATATTGTGCGGCTACAAAGCCGTCACCCGGGCGGCTTACCAGCGGCTGAAGTGGCGGGCCTGTCACTACGACGTGGAGCTGGAGCTGGCTGTCCGGTTGGCAACCAGCGACTTAAGCTACACCACGGTCAACGTCAACACCATTTACCATGACTTGGACCGGGGGATGACGTCGCTTGACGCTATGCGAGTACTGTTCAACTTACTGGGGTGGAGGTTAGTGGTATGAGCATCTTTCAGGTCATCGCGGTGCTGTTTGCCCTGTTTATGCTCTACGTGGTCAACATCCACCGCCGCCGGTCGCGTTTGTCCGGTGTGGAAGTTAGTTTTTGGTACAGTACTTGGTTTTTGTTCATCGTCATTGCCTTGTTCCCCGACCTGCTACTGGAACTGTCAGGCATCCTCAGGTTCTCCCGCGTCTTTGATTTACTGGTGGTGGTCGGGATGATGGTGCAGACCGTGTTGGTGATTAGCAACTACTTGGTACAAAAGGAGAACAGACGCAAGCTGGAGGACGTTGTCCGCCAAATAGCGTTAAAAAAGTATGACAGCCGTTCCCAATCGAACTCCCAGAAAAAGACGTAAACGCGTATCGGTAGTCATCCCGGTCTTTAACGAGGCGGCCACTATCAGCCAGGTGATCCACAGCGTCAAAACCTCGCCTGTCAAGGGTATCGAACTGATCGTGGTCGACGACGGCTCAACCGACGGCACCCGCTCTATCCTGCGTCGGCAGCGACGATTGATCGATGTGCTGGTCCTTCAACCTTTCAACAAAGGCAAGGGTTCGGCAGTCAAAACAGGGGTGGCCCGGGCCCGAGGAGAGGTGGTTATCATTCAGGATGCCGATCTGGAGTACGATCCCCAGGAGTATCCCAGGCTGGTCAACCCTATCTTGAGCGGCCGAGCCGACGCGGTGTACGGCTCGCGCTTTATCGGTGGTGATCCTCACCGAGTAGTCTACTTTAGTCACTTCGTGGGCAATAAGCTGCTCACCTTGCTATCGAACATCTTTACTGGACTGAACATGTCTGACATGGAGACTGGGTACAAAGCGTTCCGGCGTCAGTTAGTCCAGTCGGTGCAGTTGGATGAACCGGGATTCGGTTTCGAACCAGAAGTAACGACTAAAGTGGCGGCCAGCGGGGCGCGAATCTACGAGGTGGGCATTTCTTATCATGGCAGGACCTATCAGGAAGGTAAAAAAATTGGGCCGGCAGATTTTTTCAAAGCAGTGTGGGTAGTAATCCGCTGTGGCAGTCAAGTATGGTGGCAGAGACTGTTGTCCGCCCCGAAAGGAGCGCAGTGACAACTACTAGTTTTGAGTACTATGGCTTGCGGTGCTACTTCGAGTCAAGCGATTCGCTGATGAACGAACTGGTGGCAGTCAAGTGGTCTGGTTTTAACCCAGACCGCACTCATGTCTTTGAGCAGACCCAGCTGCAGATTTTGTTCGGCGGTGACTGGCCTGACACCAGTCATCATCTGAGGCTGAGCGCCACTACTTGGACGACTGCTGAGCAGATAATTGTTGATCACGTTTACCTGGGTTCGCTCACCAGGGTGAAGATTACTTTAGCGGGCGACACTCTGGAGAGCATCCAGCTAGTGACCCAACCATCGATGATGTTCCGGGCCGCCTCAGCATTCACTAAAAACCAGCTTCGCCGGCAGCTTTACCAAATGTTGCTCAAGTTGTACGTGGAGCAGACGCTGTTGTGGTACTTATCGTGGCGGCACAACCTGTTGTGCCTTCACGCCGCCGCCATTGAGAAAAACGGCCAAGTGGTAGTGCTGGCCGGTTTAAATGGGGTAGGTAAGACCAGCTTGGCGCTCAGCTTGGTGGCGAAAGGTTATCGATTATTCGCCGACAACTATCTGTTGATGGATGCTCACCGGGCTTTTTTGGCCCCGGACACTGTTCGGCTTGAGGAAGACCAGGCTGCCGCTTTGCCTGGTCATGTTTCCGAAATAGCGTCATTTGGCTTCGGTAAAACCTACCTCGAGACATCGAGCTGGAGCGACCAGCGCTCCCTGCCGGTTGGCCTAGTAGCGTTGTTGATCAGAGGATCGAGCTGGGACCGTCAACCACGGTCGGCTCGTGAGATCATCAAAACAGTACAGCACCTGCAGCGTGTCCACGGAGAGGCGGTCGAGCTGACCGCCTTGTCCCAGCTGAGATTGGCGGCGACCAGTCTCAAGCTCCCCCAGACAGAGTACGCGCTGGTCACGGTGGGGCCGCTGTCGCAACTGCCGGATGATTTACTATGAACGTCCAGCTTGATTTCCCCTTTGTCAGGCTCAAGTTTTCTGACGCCGACGATCGGCACAGGCGGTTTCTAGACAGTACTTTTTTCAAGCTGGACCAGCAGGGCCCGGCCGGCCGGCAACCACTGGCCGCTATTAACATCCAGGTGAGGTTCCGGCGAGTGGTTAGCGGCCGAGCTGACGCCACCACTAACAACCAAGCTGCCCCGGGCCCGAAAGGTTTTCAGTTGGAAGACGCTGTCCGGTTCCATCACCGGCGGATGTGGGTGGCTGACACCCGTGGTTGTTGGGCGGAACTGCCGCTGGGCAGACTGAGTGAGCGGCCCAGTCATTGTTGGTTGGAAGTTGAAGCCGAGTTTGATCTGTACACCCTGCTGACGCAGGTCCTCGAGCCGCTGATGGCGGTGATGCTGGCCGGCCAAGGCGTAGCAATGGTCCATGCCAGCGCGGTGGCCAAACAAAGCTCGGCCATGGTCTATCCAGCTTGGCGACACACCGGCAAGACTCGACTGATGTTGGAGCTCACCAGCCAGGGGTTACTCACTGATGGCGGACGACTACTGTTTGCTGGCTGGCCGGCAAGTGTACTCGTACCCTAAGGCGATCAATCTTTTCTCGTACAACTTGCGTCAACACCCCTGGCTTAAGCAGCAGTTATCGGTACTTGATCAGGCCCGGACCAGCACTGCCATGTCGGCAACTACCGGTCTGCAACTGTTAAGCCGGAAACTACCTGGTGGGGCCCACAAAGTTGCCGCCAGGCTTGCAGAGCTATCAGAAGTGGCCAGCAACTTCAGCCTGCTGCCCAGTCAGCTGGGCATCACCACCACCGCTCAGGCAAGCATTGACCAGGTAGTGGCGCTCATCCCGGGCAGCGACAGCCGGCGCTGTCGGCTGACTGCCGAGCAGCTGGCCGAGATAGCTTATCAAACCATCCGCTACGAACACACTCGGTGGTGGAACTGGTACCGGATGTACCGTTTCTACCGGCCTGATGCCACACCTGGGAGTTTAGAGATGTTTGGGGAACGCTACCGCGGCCTGTTGGCCAAGCTGTCGGTGCCGATCAGCCGCCACACAGTGGCTGGTCAAAGTACCGACCGGTAAGCTAAAAACTTTTGTTTGGCAGACGATGGTACTGCTTGAAGATCTGGGCCGGCGGGCCGGCGGCCACCAGCTGACCATCTACCAACAGCAACGAGCGGTCACAGAAACGCTCTACCGAGCGCTGGTCGTGGCTGACAAAAACGGTGGTAACTTGCCCGTCCTGCCTGATCTTCTCAAGCCGATCAAGCGATTTTTGCTGGAAATAATCGTCGCCGACCGCCAGTACCTCGTCGATCAGCAGAATATCAGCCGAGGTGTGGACAGCTATCGAGAAGCCCAGCCGCATGAACATGCCGGTGGAGTAGCGCTTGACCGGCTGGTACATATAGTCGTGCAGCTCGGAAAAATCGACGATCTGTGTGACTTTGGCTTCAATTTCCCGTCTGGACATACCCAAAATTGCCCCGTTGAGAAAGATGTTCTCGAAGCCGTTGAGCTCGTGGTGGAAGCCGGCGGTCAGCTCGATCAAGGGCGCGATCCGGCCCGTCACTTCCAAACTGCCTTGGGTGGGATAAGTCACGCCGGCGATCAGTTTGAGAGTAGTTGACTTGCCGGCGCCGTTCCTGCCGACGATGCCCACCGACTCTCCCTGATTAATCTCAAAAGATACATCCTTAAGCGAGGCCTGGGGGACAGCCCAGGGCTTTAGTCTGAGCAGTTGAGGAATGACGTCCTTGAGGGTGCGCTCCTGCTGGACCGGGTAAATCTTGGTAACTTGGGAAAACTTAGTGACGACGGGCTTCATGGTAGTGTTGGGTTAAACTATATCGGCAAAGTAACGTTCAGAGCGTTTGAACAGTACAAACCCACCCAGGAAAACGATTATCGACACGCCCGCCGACCAACCAATGATATTTGTTTCAAAAGGTTGGTTGAACAAAGCGGACCGGTAGCCCTCCAGGATACCTACTAAGGGATTGAGCTTGTAGTACCACAAAAACTGGGGGGGGACCATCGAGACGGGGTAAACCACTGGGCTCATGTATAACCACAACAGCAGCAACAGATTAATTAAGTACTGGCTGTCGCGGTAAAACAAGTTGGCCGCGGCACCGATTAGCGAGATACCAACCGTCAGTAGCAGCTGAATAACCAGCAGTGGCAGTATCAGCCAGCTGGTGGCGGCCAGTTTCACCCCAAAAAACATCAGCAGGACGGCAAAGATCACCCACGAAAAGAGCAAGTCGATCAGCTTGGAGCCGACCGCCGCGTAGGGTATCACCTCACGGGGGAACTGGACTTTTTTAAGCAGGGCGGCGCTGTTGACCAAACTGTTGGTGGCCGCCATCACTGAGTTCTGCATAAAGATCCAAGGCAGCAGGCCAGCGAACAAAAACACCGGATAGGGAATGTCGGTCGGAAAGCGAAACACTATCGAAAACACAAAAGTGTACACTAGGATTTGGCTGAGCGGGTTAAGGATGATCCAGGCGTAACCAATGATTGACTGTTTGTAACGGGCCTTTATGTCCCGCTGAGTGAGCTGCCGCCACAAGTACCGGTACTCTGTCAGCGGCAGCAGCAGTTGGTGTATAAACAGCATAGCTAACCAAAATAAAACGAGGTTGAGTTGAATTGTAGCACTGGGTGGAGAAGTTGACCCGGCTGACCAGAGTTGCTAGAACCTAGTTGATAACTTCAGTTATGATCCATATACCTAAACCAAGGACCGCCACCTCCGTTATTTTCGGGGTAAACTTGGGACTGGGAGTTTGGGTGTTCCGCTCGCTGATCGCAAACGCTGCCAGCCACTTGCCGGACGCCTTTGACTACCCATTCTACACCTGGGTAGTGTTCCAGAACATCGCCCAGCTGCGCAGCTTCCAGTTGGACGGTTACTTTAACACTAACATCTTTTATCCGTTCCAGGGTTCGCTGTTGTTCTCTGACTTACTGCTGCCGCAAAGTTTGATCGGCTGGCCGGTAGCACTGGCAGTGACCAACCCTATAGCGGTGTTCAACGTGGTGTTCCTGGTCACTTTACTGCTCAACCTGGTGGCGGGCTGGTGGTTTTGGGGCCGGCTGATCAGCCGGCCGAGCAGGCTGCTACTGGCTACGCTGACAACATTCTTGTCGCCTTACTTCTTTAGCCAGCTGGGACATTTCCAGATGATCACTTTCTGGCCGTTCTTAGCCGGCTTAGGGCTAGTGATGGGCCGCCGGGCAAGGTGGTGGAAACCGATCTTTACCGGAGCTCTGATCACCGTGCAACTGCTGGCCAGCGTTTACTTAAGTTTGTTCATGCTGACGAGTATCGGCCTGTGGTACGCGCTGCGGCTGTGGTACCAACGCCGCCGGCTCGATCAACTCAAAGGGCTGCTGGTCAGGGGCGCCGTCACTGCCGCCGTGTTTGTCGTCACCGCTGCCCCACTGATCGCCGCCTACCTCAACATCAGGCAGGCGTACCAGATAGACCGCCATGCCGGCGAGTACGTTACTTACGCCGCCCAGCCTAGCGACGTATTTTTTTACTCTCCTCACAGCTTGGTTGGCCAAAGCGGCCTGGGCAAGGCACTGCGGCGGTTTAACAACCACGTAATGGGCGAGATCGCGGCCACTCCCGGTGTGGCGTTGGGCGGTCTGGCCATGCTGGGGCTGTTCAGGCTTAAGAAAAACAAGCGAGAGGTGGCGGTAACGTTTCCCAGTAAGTTCGAGCCGGTCTACTTTGGACTGTTAGTGGTGATCGGGTTGTTGTTCGCGTTGGGCACTCGGCTGACCGTCAACGGCGCCTACACCGGCATCCCACTGCCGTACTTACTGGTGATCAAAGCGGTGCCCATCCTGGAACCGATCCGCTCGACGGGCCGTTGGCTGTTCATCGCCTACTTGGGATTAAGCTACTTTGCTGTCCAAGGATTGGCCAAGCTGGAAAGTAAGTTGTCACTGCCCGCCGGGCTAATGGTGGCCGGGTTAATGATTGTGTACGTGGCCGAAGTAGTACCGACGCGCCACCACAGCATGGAGGTAGCCTCTGCGTTCTCGGGTTACGTGCCGCTGCAGCGCCACTGCCAACAGGACCCGGGTGTGCTGCTGGAGTACCCTTTAAATCAGGACGTGGTCGGTGCCAACATCGCCACCAACTTGCGCTACAAAACCACCATCATGCTCTCGTCACTGCGTCATGATTGTCAACTGGTCAATGGCTACAGCGGTTATGTTCCCGACGGCCACACGGCCCACGAAGCCGCCCTTAACCAAACCGTCAAAACAGGTGACGAAGCCGGTTGGTGGCAGTTACTAGACCAGCGTGACGTTAAGTACTTAAGACTTAATAAAGCGGCACTGGCGCCGCCCGAGGTGGCAACCGTAGAAACCTGGTTGAGCAACCGTTCACAGGTTGAGCAGTTGCACAACAGCCAAGAATATACTATTGTGAAGTTGCCGCCCAACGACGCTAACAACGCCGCCGCTCCTGGGAGCTGATGTCCACCTTACCGTCTGTTTCTGTTATTATCGTTAACTATAACGGTCAACACCTGTTGCCTGGTTGTTTAGATTCGCTGCGCAAGGTCAGGTACCCCGGCTCCAAGTTGGAAGTGGTGGTGGTCGATAACGACTCTCACGACGACTCAGTCAGTTTTATCCGTCAACACTACCCGGAAGTGGTGCTGATACCAAGTGAAAGCAATCTTGGATTTGCTGGCGGTAACAACTTAGGCCTCGAGCACGCCGGCGGGGAGTGTGTCGCCCTGCTCAACTCAGACACTCAGGTTGACCCAGAGTGGCTGCGCCAACTGGTAGCC
The DNA here is from genome assembly GCA_002772645.1 of Candidatus Pacebacteria bacterium CG10_big_fil_rev_8_21_14_0_10_56_10. Lineage (GTDB taxonomy): Bacteria > Patescibacteriota > Microgenomatia > UBA1400 > PJMF01 > 1-14-0-10-56-10. Next base: position 26,500 of record PFDK01000010.1, read on the forward strand.
GCTTCCCAACCAGACCAAGTAGGGGTGGTCACCTCCAAACTGTACTATCACCTGCCGTACTTAGAACTGGTTATTAGCTCTCAAACCATTCACAAGGCAGACCTTGACTACTCTGACGACTTTCGGCCCATTGGGGTGCTGATGGAGCCGGTCAACTGTCCGACAGCCGAGCTATCAGAGCAAGTTTGGTACCTGAGTGGTTTTTACGCACCCCGACAAGGCAACCTGACCACTCGCTGGACTAACGGCCAAGCCCGGGTGTTGGTGCCGTTTGAACAAACGTCCCGAGGTAAAAACGTCTACCAGCTCACTTTTCACGGCTACCCGTTGGGCCACCCTCTGGAGAATCGCGTCAAGGTTTGGCTCGGTGACCAACTGTTGATCGACGACACATTGACCAGTAACGAAGTCAAGCAGTACCGGTTGGTGATTGGCAAACGCCAAGCCAAATCACACCTGCAGTGGTTAGTACAGAACGCCGGTAACATCGCTTTTAAGAACGGCTACGGTCGCGACCGAGGCAGTGTGGTGTACCGCGAAGCCGAGCATGCCCTAGAGTTTTACGACTTTGATACTGAGTACTATCAACGACCACGCTCGTTGGTGGCTATGTGCGGCGCTAGCTGCCTGATCAAACGGCGGGTCATCGACGAGGTAGGGTTTTTCGACGAGTCGTACTTTATGTACTACGAGGACATGGACTTGAGCTTTCGGATCTGGAAGCAAGGCTGGGATATCGTCTACTGCCCAAGCTCGGTGGTGTACCACGCCCACCGAGCAACAACCAGCCAGCGCAATGTCAAGTTTTTTATTGAGCTGGTGGAGCGCAACCATCTTCAGTTTACCATTAACCACTATCCGCTGAAGATAGTGATGATTCAGCTGGTTTTGTTCACTACCAAGTTGTGCTACTCCTGGCTGGCAGCTAGAGTGATGAGGGCGGTAGGTTACTTTGGACGGTACTTCGAACTGCACAGCAACAAAGCGGAAGCTCGGACCGCGGCGGCAACTTTCTTGCTTGGCCGAGCTCCGGAGTTGTTGCGGCAGCGCCAACGGCTGCTCGCCAACCAGACTAGAGGTTTTGAAGAGATGGTGGGGATGCTGTACTGATGGCCACTACTACCAAGCCAAAAACCGTCGCTATCTACGACCGCTGGTTGTCTTCTTTGGGAGGGGGAGAGCAGGTGGTGCTGGCTTATGCCCAGGTACTGCGTGACCTGGGGTACAACGTTAACTTGCTCACCCATCGCCACGTCAACCGCCATCAGCTAGAGAAAAAAATGGGCGTCTCGCTCAAACAGATCAAGATTGTCTCCATGCCGGAGAGCGACCCCAGTTTATTATCAGGAGTCTCCGAGCGGTACGACATCTTTATCAACGCCTCACACTTAGATTACTTTGCCAACCGCTCTCGGCAGGGGCTGATCTCTGTGTTTTTTCCCGGCATCATCAAGATGACTATCTACGAGTACCTAAAACGGGCCTTGTTTATCCCGTCGTTTAAGAAAGCATTTATTTACCCGACCAAGTTCGAAGGTTTCTCCCACGACCAGTACCTGCACGGCCGGATCCACAAATGGTTGGGCAAGCGGTCAACGATTTCCTTCAACACTTATATCGATAAAGTTGGGTTTCAGCTTTACTTTCGCTTCATGACGCTGGCGGTGATCGACGGTATCGAGTTTTTTCGAGGTAGTCAGCGCGTTGAGCCACTGGAGCGAAGTGTTAACCAAAAAAATAACGTGGTTACCTATCGGTTCAGCCAGCTAGACAAAGGGGGGCTGACGATCGTCCTGCCGAGTGATCGCTATAGCCAGGACATCGCCATGATCTCGTTTACTATCCCTAGTGTCAGGTATCTGCTGTTTAACGTCTTTAAACGGTTCTTCCCTCGCTGGGAAATGCGGCTCCATGGGGGACCGGGCATTACCAAGCGCGCCGACTTAGAGTCGTATCAAACCATCGTCACCATCTCCAAGTTCTGTAGAAAGTGGATCAACCGCTACTGGGGCCTGTCCAGCCGAGTGCTGTACCCACCAGTCAACACCAGCAAGTTTTTTCACTCCAAACCGAAGAAAAACATCATTATTCATGTGGGCCGGTTTTTCGTAACTGGTCACTCTAAGAAACAGCTGGAGCTGGTCAAGGCTTTCAAGAAGCTGGTCACCCACCACAATGTCAGCAACTGGCAACTGCATTTTGTGGGCAGCGTGGAACTCGGCAAACTGCACCAGCAGTACTTCCGTCAGGTCAGGAGCGAGGCCCACGGTTTCCCCGTCAAGTTTCATACCCGCGCCTCGTTTCAGGAACTGCGCAACTTGTTTGCTTCGGCCAAGATTTACTGGCACGCTACTGGCCTGGACGAAAACGAGGAAAAGCGGCCGATCGCTTTCGAGCACTTCGGCATCACCACCGTAGAGGCGATGGCGTCGGGTTGCGTGCCGGTAGTGATCAACGCCGGCGGCCAACGAGAAATCGTCACCAAAGATAGCGGCTTTACTTGGAACACCCGCGCCGAGCTGATTAACTACACCCTGAGGCTGATCAAAAGTCCGCAGTTGCTCAAGCAGTACCAACGCCAAGCGGTGCGGCGCAGCCGCTACTTCGACATCGACAACTTCAAGAAACGCTTTACCATCATCATTAAAGGCTGAGTATAGTAGCATTACTGTATGCGGCGCTTGCTTAGCTGGATCGACGACCGGGGACTGTTAGTGTGGGCGGTGGCGCTGGTGGCGTTCATCCCTCTTTTTCCTAAGATCCCGCTAGCCGATGTCATTCCCGGTTACCTGGTCAGGATCAGACTAGAAGACATACTGGTCCTGCTGGCCGGACTATGGTGGCTTGTTCAGGCCGGGCGGGGGAGACTGCGGTGGTTAAACTTAGTAGTGTTGGGCTTTAGCCTGTTCATAGTGGTCAGCGGACTGTCGCTGTTGTCGGCTGTGTTCTTGCTGGGCTGGGTGCCCCTAGAACCTCTTCATTTGTTCAAAAGCGCTCTGATGCTGGTCCGCCACTTGGAGTACTTTAGCTTGTTCGTGATCATGTTTAGTGCGGTCCGGTCCAAACGTGACGTCAAAGTGGTGTTGGTGGTCCTGGCGTTGACTATTGTGGCGGCCACGGTCTACGGATTTGGCCAAAAACAACTTGGTTGGCCGCTGTACTCCACCATGAACCGCGAGTTTAGCAAGGGAGTGGCGCTGCAGCTGTCTGAACACGCCCGGGTCCAGTCCACCTTTGCCGGGCCTTATGACCTATCAGCTTTCTTGGTGATAACCCTGCCGCTACTGACAGGCTTGCCGCTACTGCTGGGCTTGGCTTTGCGGTTAAAAAATAAAGTCGTCCAGCTGGGACTGCTGCTGGTCCACTTGGCCGGACTGTGGCTGATGGCTGTCGGCGCTTCCAAGTCGGCAGTGGTAGCTTACGGCTTGGCAATGGTAGTGGTGACGCTGTTGTCTGCCAGCCGTCTTAGACGACGGTGGGTAAACTGGGCGGTAGCAGCAGTAGTAGTAGTGGTGGTGCTGACCACTTTGAGCGCGATGGTGGTCGCGTTTGGTGGCGATGCCTCCGGGCGACTAGTCAGTATCGTGGCCCACCAGCCACACGTTCAGCGACTGCTGCCGGCCTCATTACTGGCGCGCGTCCCAACTACTTCAGACCGGCCTGAGGACGTCTACGTGGAGATGCCAGACATTGTAGAAGTCACTACCGTGACCGACACCGGCCAGCCAGTCACCAGGCTTGTCGAACGGCAGCGCGTCTATAGCCAAAACGCTCTCAAGTACGGTCTGTCGGCAGGCATTCGGTTGGACGAACTCTGGCCTCGAGCAGTCAGCGGGCTGGTCCGAAACCCATTCTTGGGTAGCGGCTTTGGGACTCTCAACAAAGACGGTCCGGTCCACTTCACAGAAGCGGACAGCACTGACAACCAATACCTGCGGACGCTGGGAGAAACGGGCCTGTTGGGCTTTGCGACGTTTTTCGGCACAGTGCTGCTAACAGTCCGCTATGCTTGGCTGGCCCATCGGTCCCGAGACCCGTTAGTGGCCGGCTTGTCGATCGGATTTATCGGCGCGACAGTGGGCTTGCTGGCTAACGCCTTGTACATCGACGTCTTAGTGGCGTCTAAAGTAGCGTTTACTTTTTGGGCGATGGCCGGGCTAGTGGTCAAGACATACTTCTTAGAACACCCTCAGTCAGCTCGGCGCGACACACGGCGCTGGTGGTCGCTGGTGGGCAGGTGGCTGGACCGACACTGGCCTCTGGTAGCAGCGGTCCTTATCTGGATGGTTGCCACCCACGCCGTGCCGTTCAGCCAGCGGGGTGTTATTACTAACCTGGGAGCCGCCCCCCACCAAACTGAACACCTGACTAGCGCTCGTTGCTGGCTGGAGCGCGGTAGCTGGCAGCGGTGTCGCTCCACCGTATCGATCGGCCAGGTTGGTTTATCTGAGGGGGATACCGCTGGCTTAGGCTTACCGGCCCCCAGCCCCATCTACACGAGTTGGCTGTTGCCTTTCCTGGTAGCTTTTCAGTTTCCCCAAGGATACTACTACGCCAACCTGGTACTAAGTGCATTTAGTTTGCTCCTGATGTACGCGCTGGCAGTCAGACTGTTAAATCAGCGTTGGCAGCGAATGACGGCCCTGCTAGTGTGGTTGGCTGGACTGAGCTGGATTGCCCTGCCGTTAGTACCTTCGGCCGAGAACCTGCGGCTGGTACTGGTGATGACCGCCGGCTACCTAGCGGTTAAGTTCGGGCCGCGGCCTGCCGACAACACTCGACGATGGATCCTGTGGACAGTGTTGATACTGGCGGTCATCACTCGATTCGGCGTTGGCCCGACCTCGGTGGTCTTGCTCCTTCCCTGGCTGTCTTTACTGGCAGCCGCCGTTGCCCAACCTGTTCTCATGTCAGCCCGAGTGCTGGCTGGCCGACGGCTGGCAGCCGCTGGCCGGCTTCCCTGGTCCTGGCTGGCGGTAGCGGCAACCGGCGTTGGGGCGGCGGTGATGATTACCCTGGTACCAGGCCCTCAGCTATGGCGGGTCATCAAGCTTAAGTTCCAGCCGGAACGTAATTTTTGGCAAAAGTCTGTCCTCGACCAGTTGGTGGGAGACATTTCCGCCGCCAGCCAGGACCGGCCGGCGACGCTGATCACCACCCTGGACCCATTTTTCGTCGACTTTTACCTATCGGAGCCCATTCAACTCTTGCCGTTAGCTACCGACCAGTTCCATTTTCAGCAAGCTCAGCTGGTGTGGGGACCGGAAAACTACAGCGATCTCCCCGAGCTGTACCGCCGGCAGTTGGCCCAAGGCCGGGCGTTGTTCGTGACCGACTTTAATGACAACCGCTTCCAGCGGCCGGCCGAGTTCGGGCCGCTCACTCGGCAATTTAGCCTGCAGCTGCTTGAAATTGGTTGTGATGAGCGATGTAGCCTTTACCGACTGTCCCTTCCTCAACCCTACCAACCCAGCCCGCCCGAGACGATTACTACCGCTCAGCTTGATCCAGCCAAGTTTGGTGAGGAGCTGTCGTTCATAGTCTACAGCCACCGTTTCACACCGCCCTTGGCCGGCGAGCGCAACAATACCTTGTTGTTTACCAAAAAGCTGGCCGAGCTGAGCGAGCTTGGGCCCGACCTGGTGATGCTGATGGGCGATGCCCTGCACATCGCCGACGGCTCTCAACAAAAGTTGTTTTTCGAACAGATTGAGCCGACCGTTTCTTACCCGATCGTCTACACTCCCGGCAACTACGACTCGGTCGCTACCAAGTTGTTCGGGCCAGAGTTTCAGAGCTTTCGGATTGGCCCATCGGTTTTTATCACCCTGAATGGTGGTCCCAACGGGGAGTTGGGTGCCGCCCAAACTCAGTTTGCTGTCAACCAAGTGCTGGAGCTGTCTGCCGATGACACCGTTGTCAATGTGTTCGTGTTTACCCACCGCTTGAGCTGGCTGGGCCGTGACCAGCTACTCGAGCCGCTGACAGCGATCACTAATCAGCGACAGCTAACCAGCGGCGACGGGTTTGTCCAACGCCAGCTCTTTTCCCGGCTGGAAGAGCTGACGGGCAAAAGCGTCTACGTGTTTTCAGGTGATATTAGTCCTGGAAAACAACCTAGCTTGGTTTATCATCGTCCACAGGACAGCGCGGTTACCTACCTGGCTAGCGCCGTCAACTCGCGACCAAGTGACGTTTTCTTGCAGGTGTCGGTGCGTGGAGACCAGGTGACAGTCCTGCCTATCAGCTCGGACTCTCAACAGTTGGGCAATTTGGAACAATACTCTGATAAATTCTGGCAGAGCAAACTGGGGCCTGATCAAGTTCAGCCCGGTACGCCGGATAAAGTGGCAACCGGCTTGCTGTCAAGCTTACTGCCGGCGATGGGAGTGGCAGCCGGCTGGTCAATTGGCTGGTGGTTGTTGAAGTCAGGCTGGCTCGGGCGGACAACCGCGGCGCTTAAAAAGGGACTGCTGGCCGGGGTGTAACAAACATGCCAGACATAAGACAACCAACCAGTTCCTTAATTGCCGCCGGTCGCGGCTGGGCAGCCAACCACTGGCTGTGGCTAGTCATGTTGGTGGTGTTCGGTTTACTTCTGGCCCGTGACCCGTTCTCCACCAGGACCTTGATCGGCAACCTCGAACCTTACCCCGACACTTTCCATTACTTGGTCCCGCCCAAGTGCTGGCTGGAAGGCAGAGGCTGGCGGCTGTGTAGGCCCGGAGTGGAAGGGTTGGTGACCGACGTGCCACCACTGTACTCGATCACACTACTGCCGGTGTTACTGACTACCTCTGATCCGCGCGTATTTTACTTCGTCAATGTCTTGCTGGCAGTGGTGGCTGCCTGGCTTTTTTACGACATCATCAACCGGCTGACTGCTAACCGGCTGATCACCGCCATCGCCCTGGGTTTATACGTGACTAACTTCTTTACTTCGTGGCTGCCTCAACTGGCTATGGCTGAAAACTTGCTCCTGCCGCTGTTGCTGTTCAACATCTGGCTATTGATACTTCCCTGGCGGCGTTGGTCCCCGGCCCTGGCTGGGCTGGCGGTGGCCGCTCTCCATGGGACTAAGTTTGCCGCTTTGCCCAGTATGGTGGTGTTATTTGTGGCTTTTATTGCCAAGATTTGGTTTGAGCCTCAGTACGATCAGGACAGTCAGGACCACCGTCAGGCCGTCTCCAAGCTGGTCCTCCGGGCGCGGGCCCGCTTCACACCTGGGCTGGAGTTATTCTTAGCAGCAACCGTAGTTTTTTTGGCGCTAGGCGGGTGGAAATCGGTACTGTCACTGGGAATTATTCAAAACCTGGTAGCGGACGGTCCTACGCCCGGCAGCAGCGCCAGCTCGGCCGTCCCTTGGTACTCACCACAATACTTTAGCACCAACATCACTCACTACTGGCGATCGCTAAGCGGCTTGCCCGCCAGGTTTTTGTGGGACATGACCCCGATCGTGCCCCGTTGGGTAGCACTGAGCGGCTGGCTGGGGTTGGGGCTGACCGCTGTCAAGTCGCGGTATCGGCTGGTGGCGGCTGTTTTAATAGCGACCATGCTGGTTCAAGCCGGCGTCCTTTCTTTGTACTTTAGCAGCGACAGCCGTTACATCCTGGTAGCCATCCCCAGCTTATTGATCGGCTCAGCCTTGTTCGCCTGGTGGTGGTGGCAGCGGCACCAGTCATTCGCCTGGAGAGCAGGAGTAGCGATAGTACTGCTGGCTGTCGGTGCCGGTTACGCCTTGAGCAACGCCGGCCGGTGGCGACAACAACTGGCCGTTAACTTTAAGTACGCCGAGACGCCGTGGTGGCTGGTGGCCTCACAACTGTTGGACCAAACTATGGCTGAACAGCCCGCCAATCGCCGCCCCATCGTGATCACCGCCATGGCACCCTACCTGATAGACTTGTACGGCCGAGGCGGCTACGACTTACTGCCGCTCTATCAGCAACAAGACTTTCGCGGTCACAAACCGGCAGTTTGGGGGAGCCAGCACGACTACACCGATCTGGAGGCACTTTATAGGTCACTGTTGGTCAGCAACCGGCCCGTCTACTTGGCGTCGTACGGACTGGGCAATCAGCCGGAGCTCAAGGCGGCCTTTGCTTCGATCCAGTCAAACTTTAGTCTGGAGTTGGTCAGCACAGGCTGTCATGACCTGTGCAATTTGTACCGGTTGTCGCTGCCAACCGACGGTGGCGCTCAAAGCGAGGAACGAACTGAAGATCAGGCTGAGGCGGCCCGATAGTAGCTAATAGTTTCTGCCAGTCCTTGCTGAAACGAAACCTGGGGAGACCAGTTCAGCAACCGGCGTGCCTGAGCAATATCTGGTTGACGGCGGAGTGGATCATCAATCGGCAAAGGCTGGTGGCGCCAGCGCGGCTCACTGCCCGGATTAATCATTCGCCAAATGGTGTCGGCTGTGTCGGCCACGGTGTGCTCGTCCGGATTGCCAATGTTGAGCGTCTGACCGGCTAATTCGCCAACGGCGCCCAGCCGGACCAAGTACTCTACCAAGTCCGAGACGTAGCAGAAAGAACGCGTCTGGCGGCCGTCACCGAAAATACTCAACGGCTGCCGCTCCAGCGCCTGAGTGACAAACTCCACAATCACCCGACCGTCACGCCGGTTAAGCCGGGGACCGTAAGTATTAAATATCCGCGCAATTCTGGTATCAAGGCCAAAGTCGCGGTGCAGCACTCCGCAGATGGTCTCTCCCAGCCGTTTTGATTCGTCGTAGCAAGAGCGCGGCCCGTTAGGGTTAACGTTTCCCCAGTACTCTTCGGACTGGGGATGTTGCTGAGGATTGCCGTAAACTTCAGAAGTGCTGGCGAAGATCAAGATAGCTTGGGGGTAGCGGCTCAGCAGAAAGCTACCCAGCTGGTGAGTGGCCAGCGAGTTAGCTAAGTAGGTTTCCACCGGGTAGCGCTGATACCAGTAAGGACTGGCCGGCGAGGCCAAGTGAAAAATGAAGTTAAGGCGGTCGGTGCTTGTCAAGTAAGTTTCCGGTGCCGAAATCACATCTGCTTTGATGAACTGAAGTTTTTCGGCTTGGCCGGTAACTGCTCGGCGGACCTGGTCAAGATTGTCGATGGTGCCGGTCAGCAAGTTGTCGATGGCGATGACGTTGGCCCCCAGTTTAAGAAGACGCTGACAAAGATGGGAACCGACAAAACCAGCGCCGCCTGTCACCACAACGGTGGCTTCGTTATACTCAGCTAGCTGGGGCGCAGTCTGGTCGGTCACTGTTCCTATTCTACTCGATACCATCGGGCCGTCCAAGACCGTGCTAAGCTATGGTGATGACCACAGAGCGGCTTATTTGGGGGATACTGGCGCTGGCGCTGGTGGTGAGACTGCCACTGCTGGGCGGGTCATTCTGGCTTGATGAAGCCGCTCAAGCGTTGGAGGTGATCAGGCCGCTTTCCCAACAGCTTGACATCGCCTTTGATTTTCAGCCACCCCTCCTTCACCTGTGGTTACACCTCTGGCAGTACTTTGGCCATCAAGAGTGGTGGCTACGGTGGTGGGGCGCAGTGTTGCCTGGCCTGGCCACCATCTGGTTTAGTTATCACTGGGTTCGAACCATCACCACCAGTAAAGTGGCCAACTGGACAGCGCTGTTGCTGGCCACCAGCTCCTTTCACCTGTTTTACTCACAGGAACTGCGGCCGTACGCCCTACCGGCCGCGTGGGCGGCCGCCGGCTGGTGGCTGTTGGTCAAGTGGTGGCAGTCCTCAATCACCGGCTCCAACCGGTACTCAGACAGACGCTATCAGCTTGGTTACGCAGTGGTGACCATCTTCGGACTGTACAGCTCGTACTTGTACGCCTTCATCATTCCCGGACAACTGCTGGCCGGGTGGCTGACCACCGGCCGGCTGTGGCGGCGGCAGTGGGCGGCGGTGGCCCTGGCTGGACTGGCGTTCGTGCCCTGGTTGCCGATGCTCAAAGAGCAACTGGCCGCCAGCCAAGCGGTTAGGGACAGCCTGCCAGTTTGGGAAACGGTGGTCAGCATTCCACCAGCCAAGGCGCTAGCCCTAATCTTCTCCAAGTTCGTGTTTGGGGTGGTAGACGTCGAGCCCTCTTTGTTCTTTGTGGCCAGCAGTGTAGGCCTGCTGGCGTTGGTGGGCTGGTCACATTTTTGGCGCAACCGGCACGACTTAGTTTCCTTGGGGGGGCGGTTGGTGGCGCGGTGGCGCGGTGGCGCGGGCCAGTCGGGACTGTCCCGCCAGCAACACGGTTGGCTGGTGCTAGTATTGGCGGTGGCCCTACCGATCTTGCTGGCCTGGCTGTTCTCGTTTGCGGTGCCAATCGTCCGGCCGAAGCGACTACTGCTAGTACTGCCGGCATTTTTCGGCTGGTTGAGCTGGCCACTGGGGTACAAGAGCGCCGGTCGGGCGGCGGCGGTGGTGCCGGCAGTACTGCTGGTGCTAAATGTGCTCGGTTTAAGTCAATATTGGGCCCGGCCAACCTTGCAGCGTGAGAACTGGCGACAGCTGCACCGCCTAGTTAGTGACCGCTATCCAACATCCGACTCGATCGTGGTGTTTGCTTTCCCCGATCCGCTGGCACCCTGGCAGTGGTACGATCGCGGCGCCTACCAGACCGTCAGTAGCGGCCGGCTCAACATCGGGCAAGTTGATAATCTGCGCGGTCGGCTCGAGCCCATCGCCAACTCCAACTACGTCATCACCTTTGACTACTTAACCGACCTGACCGACCCCGATCGCCGGTTGCTCCGGGAAATTGAGGCTTTTAACTTTAAAGAAGTAGAAGTAATCGACCAGCCCGTCATTGGCTTCACCCGGGTGTTTGCCCAACCGCAGCGGCTGTTATCGACCAACCAGTAGCCCCAAGCAGTCCTGGCAAGCTACAATAGCGCTATGTCCCTTGATGTCGGCATCGATCTGTCGTCGCTGGTGTACCGGCGGGGCGTGTCGCGGTACACCGGCAATCTGGCCCGGGCCCTGGACCGTCAACCAGGTATCAAGCTCCACGTTTTTGGGTCATCACTGCGACAGCGCCGCCAGTTGCAGTTGCTAGTTAGCGAGTACCTGCCCAACTTGCCAGCCGAGCGGCTGGCGTTGCGGCGACTGCCTCCGAGCGTTCTGCGCCTGTCTTGGAAGTTGGGGTACCGGCGAGTGCGTTCGATCTGGCCAAAGTTGTCGGTTTTTCACTCGTGGGACTGGCTCCAGCCACCCGATACCGACCTACCACTGGTCTCGACCGTCCACGACCTGGCAATCTTGAAGTTTCCCGAGACCGCCCATCCCCGGGTCCTCAAAGCCCATCAGGAATCCTGGCGAATCCTAAAAGAGCGGCGGGCCCAGCTGACTACCGTCAGCAGGGCAACCAAACAGGACCTGATTGAGCTGTTGGGCTTCAGCGAACAGCGCGTCCACGTGACTTCATCTGCATTGCCGCAAGAAAGCATCGACGTGACCGAGCGTCTTAGCGAAGAGCAGTACCAGCAGTTGGTCCGCCAGTGGCGGCTGGACCAACCTTTTATATTGTTTGTCGGTACGCTGGAACCCAGAAAAAATGTGGAGCGATTGATCCAGGCGTGGCAGCCGCTGCGAGATGATTTTCAACTGATACTGGCCGGAGCGGCGGGCTGGCAAGAACTGCCGGCGGCGGACCGACATCCTCAACTGCGCTGGTTGGGACAAGTCAGCGACCAGCTACTGGCCGTCCTGTATGAACAAGCCCAGCTGTTAGCATATCCCAGCCTGTACGAAGGTTTTGGCTTGCCTATTCTGGAAGCTTTTTATCACGGCACGCCGGTAGTGACGTCGGCGGCCGGCGCCTTGCCCGAAGTGGCGGGTAACGCCGCCGAGCTGGTCAACCCCGAGTCCGTCGAGAGTATCCGCCAGGGGATAGTAACCGTTTTGGAAGAATCAGCCGCCGCTCAGCGCCAGCGGTTAAAGAAAATGGTTTTGCGGCTACAGTTATTTGACTGGCAGTACGTCGCTGAGCAGACAGTCCAGGTGTACCAACAAGCAGTATCGTTACCGTAAAATGGCCGACTCACTTCATGTTGCGATCGACGGCAACGAGGCCAATGTCACCCACCGGGTGGGTAGTAATGTTTATGCTTTCGAACTGCTTGGTAGGCTAGCTGCTATCGTTAGCGACCAGCCGCGTTTGAAGGTAACTGTGCTGCTGGCTGACCAACCAGCGGCGGACCTGCCGCCGCCGAGCCAGCGCTGGCAGTATCAGCAAGTTACTCCCCGCCGGCTGTGGACCCAATGGGGATTGCCGTTGTACCTCTATCGTCACCGCCAGCGGTTCGATGTTTTTTTTACACCAGGACACTACGCACCGCGTTTCTGCCCGCTGCCGTACGTTTCGTCGGTACTGGACTTGGCTTTCCTGTACTTTCCCGAGCAGTTCCGTCGTAGCGACTTGCTCCAGCTCAAGCACTGGACACGTTACAGCGTTAAGCACGCCGCCAAGGTACTCACCATCAGTCAGTTCACCAAAAAAGACATCATCAAGCATTACCGGCGCGACAGCCAAGACATCACGGTAGCGTATCCCAGTGTGGAGCTTAGCTCCAAGCCTACCGCCGCCGATACTTCCCGGGCCCGCCACCGCTACCGGCTGGGGGACCACGACTACCTAGTGAGCGTCGGCACGCTCCAGCCGCGCAAAAACCTGATCAGGTTAATCGAGGCGTACGAAGGCCTGCGGCGCCAGCTGGCCAGCTTGACGGCCAAGCCGGACAGGACCAAGCAGCCCGGCAATCTCAAACTGGTACTGGTGGGAAAAATTGGCTGGCTGGCCGAGCCCATCCTGAAGCGAGTGGCTTCCTCCGGTTTCAGGGATGACATCGTCTTGACCGGCTACGTCGATCAAGCCGACAAGCTGGCCTTGATCAAAGGTGCCAGCTGCTTGAGCTTAGTGGGACTGTACGAAGGCTTTGGCATTCCCGCTTTGGAAGCCTTACGGCTCAAAACGGTGCCAGTGGTGTCGTCTACCACTAGTTTGCCGGAAGTAGTGGGCCAAGCCGGCATCACTGTTGACCCCTGCAGTACCAACGCTATCCAGCGTGGTCTGTTCAAGGCAGTCACCCTAACGGACCGGCGGCAAACGCGGTATCATCAACTAGGCCGTGCTCAGGTTGAGTTGTTCTCGGGGGAGCAGTCCGCTCGGGCCGTGCTGAGAACAATCCTGACGGCCGTTCCCCAACATCCTGTTAAAGATGACATCGTCCACCACCTCCGCCTCACCACTAATAGTACTGGGCATTGATCCCGGGTTCGACCGAATGGGCTGGGCAGTCGGCCGGGTCGAGCTGGGCGAGCCCGTTGACCAACTAGGGTACGGCTGTGTCCAAACAAACTCCACAGACAGTATTGATCGGCGCTATGTTCAGCTAACAAGACATCTTCAGGACTTGATCGATCGGTTCCGGCCCGCAGAGCTAGCCATCGAGTCGGTTTTTTTCAGCAAAAATACCAGGACCGCCCTGAGAGTCAGCGAGGCCCGAGGCGTAATCATTGGCCGCTGCCTCGACAACCGGCTGGCCATGTTCGAGTACACGCCCACTCAAATTAAACAAGCAGTGGCCGGACACGGTCGGGCCGACAAACAAGCCGTCACTAAAATGGTCTGCACACTGCTTGGTCTAGCCACTCCACCGCAGAGCGACGACGCCGTTGATGCCCTGGCGGTGCTCTTGACACACTCGACGGCGAGGACTATGGTGCTGGTGTGATTGGATATCTTCGGGGCGAACCGCTGGTGATCGGCCGGGAACTATGCCTGGTTTCCGGGGGAGTGGGGTACCGAGTGGCGGTCCCCGACTCAGTGCTGGCAACTGCCCGGAACGAT
>PFDK01000010.1:40363-65749 GCA_002772645.1 Candidatus Pacebacteria bacterium CG10_big_fil_rev_8_21_14_0_10_56_10
CCCAGTGGCGCCAGAATTCCCTTGAGCTTTACGGCTTTGACTCGATCGGAGAACGGCAACTGTTTGAACAGTTATTGAGCGTTTCGGGAGTGGGACCAAAAATGGCCTTGGTGCTGGTCGGTCAAGGTGCCGAGCAGCTGGTCGCCGCCGTCCAACAAGCCCAGTTGAGCTTCTTTACAGCCGTGCCGCGGGTAGGTAAAAAAATGGCCCAGAAAATAATTATTGAACTGAGAGACAAGCTGGGCGAGGCCAAAGTCCTTAACTTGGGGGCGCTGTCACCCCAAGCCGAACAGGTCCGCTCAGCTTTGTTGGCGCTCGGCTTTAGCGACCACGACACGGCCAAAGCGCTGGAAGAGGTGGCGGTGGCCGAGCTGGACATAGAGTCGGCCATCAAACAGAGTATCAAAGTACTGACACATCAGTAACCGCTATGCCCAGCTCTGTCGGCACTCCACCGCCCCAGCCCCCTCCCGACCATGAAGATGAAAAACTGCTCAAGTCGCTCAGAGTGACCGATTGGGAAGCGTTCCAGGGCCAAGGCCGAGTCAAAAAGTCACTCTACATCCTGATAGCCGCCGCTAAGAAACGGGAAGATGCCATTGATCATGTCCTGCTGTACGGACCGCCCGGCTTGGGCAAAACCACCTTGTCTCACTTGATTGCCAAGCAGCTGGGAGTCAATATCAGGACTACCAGCGGCACGGCGCTGGCCCGAACGGGCGATCTGGCGGCGGTGCTGACTAACCTTAAACCGAAAGATGTGCTGTTCGTCGATGAGGTCCATCGTTTACCCAAACCGGTCGAAGAGATGTTGTACTCAGCTATGGAAGACTACGTACTCGATATAGTTATCGGTAAAGGCCCTTCGGCCCGGACCGTCCGGCTTGACCTACAGCCATTCACCTTGATCGGGGCCACCACCCGGTTTGGACTGCTGTCGGGTCCGTTCCGAGACCGGTTCGGCGTCACTCACCGAGTAGAGTACTACCGGCCTAGAGAACTGCTGACTATCCTGGAGCAGGCCGCTCGCCAGCTGGGCGTTGACATCGATAAACCGGCCATTCTGGACATCGCCCGCCGCGCCCGAGGCACTCCTCGGATCGCCTTGACTTTGCTCAAACGCGTCAGGGATTTTGCTCAGATCGAGCGTGACAGTCAAGTGTCGGCGGAAGTGGTTAAAGAGGCCCTAAACCTGCACAGCGTCGACGAACTGGGTTTGACTGCCCATGACCGATTGTTTCTCGACACAATTATCTCCAAGCACGGCGGCGGGCCGGTGGGGCTGTCTACCTTGGCCGCCACTCTCAACGAGGACACAATCACTATCGAAGAAGTAGTCGAGCCGTACTTACTGCAAGTCAGCTTGATCAAGAAAACACCTCAAGGTCGAGTGGCCACGCCCGCGGCCTACCAGCACTTAGGGCTCAAGCCTGCCTCTTGAGCTTACGCCAGCCTCTCATCACCGGGCGTTTGCTATACTGACAGGATGATTGCCAAGGTGAAGCGACGTTTTACTGCTTGGTACCTGGAAGTGGTGACCGGTTTTTTGTGGTGGGGAGTAGGGTTTGTGCCGTCCCATCATGTGCGGCGATTTTTTTACCGTCTGTTTGGGATGAAGATAGGCAGTGGTTCGACCATTCACATGATGGCCCGCGTCTACGATCCGCGTTACATTGCCATTGGCCCAGACACGCTGATCGGCGAAAAAGCTACTTTGGACGGCCGCCGACAGCTGGCCGGATCCAGCGGAGGACTTAAGATCGGCAGTCACGTTGACATCGCCTCCGAGGTAATGATCTGGACCAGTCAACATGACATTCACAGTCCGGACATGAGCGTCATCGAACAAGAAGTAGTTGTCCATGACTTCGTATTCATTGGGCCGCGGGCGATTATCCTGCCGGGAGTGACGATTGGCAGGGGAGCGGTGGTAGCGGCCGGGGCGGTAGTTACCAAGGATGTAGCCGCCGGAGCGGGGGTGGCCGGAGTACCAGCCCGACCGATCGGCCAACGCGGAATCGGGGAGTACGGTTACCGACTGGGGAGGGCCAGACTGTTCCAGTAGCCGCGACTGGACGGCAGTTGGTCCGTTCGGCAACCCACCCTAGTATGTTGATCAGCGTCATTATCGTTTCCCACAACACCGTCCGCCTCACTCGGCGCTGTATCGATACCGTGCGAGCCGCTATTGACCACTCGTCTCGGCTTGACGATAGTCGCGCCGAAGTGATTGTGGTCGACAACGCTTCCAGTGACGGCTCAGTCGAGCTGCTGCGCCAACTGCCGGTCAAACTAATCGAAAACCAAATTAATACCGGCTTCGCGGCCGCTAACAATCAAGGTATTGCCCAAGCTAAGGGCAAGCTAGTGATGCTGCTCAACTCCGACACCGAGCTGGACCAGACCGCCCTTGATAAGCTGATAGCCACTTTTGAACGGCATGCCGTAGATGAAACCACCGCCCACCTCAAGTCAGCGGGCAACGCGATCGATCGGCTGGGGATCGTGGCCGCCAGGCTGGTCAACCCCGACGGATCGTACCAGCCGCAAGGCGGCTGCGAACCCAGCTTAGTGTCGCTGGCGGTTCAGATGCTGCTGCTGGATGACTTGCCAGTGCTGGGCAAGTGGCTGCCGTCTACCCAGCACACCGGCCGCAACTGGCAAGACCGGCCAACCAGCTCCGGCTCGGACATCCATCCTCGGCTGGAAGCCAAGGACTGGGTAGCAGCCACTGCCATGATGGTCCGCCGCTCGGTGTTCGACGAGATCGGAGCGCTGGACAACAACATGTTTATGTACGGCGAGGACATCGAGTTTTGCCTGCGCGCCCGCCACCACCACTGGGACATCGCCATCGACCACTCGGCACGAGTGCTCCATCACGGTAGTGCCAGCTCGAGCAGTCAGCAGGCTGTCATTGGGGAGTTGACAGCTTACCGGTATATCTGGGCAAAGCATAAGCCGTGGTGGCAACTGCCGCTGGTGGCCGCTTTACTCAAGACCGGCGCCCTGCTAAGAATAGGCCTGTTTGGTATACTAGGCAGGCGCCAGGCAGCCTGGTACCGGCGCGCGCTTGCCCAGTTATGAAGACCTCTCCCCGGCTGAGACAAATAGTCAGGTGGTTGGACAACAACCTATTGATGGTGCTGGCCACCTTCCTGATCGTCTTTATCCCGCTCTATCCTAAAATCCCGCTCTTTAGCCCCATTGAACAGTACACCGTTCGCGTCAGGCTGGAAGACATCCTGGTGACAATTACCGCCTTGATCTGGCTCGTCCAGTTTGCCCGCAATAAAGTCAGGTTGAAAGTAGTTACCAGCCTGGTGATCACCGCCTATTTAGCGGTCGGCCTGTTGTCGGTGCTCTCAGCGATGTTTGTCACCCAAACCGTGCCGCTCCAGCCGCTTCACGTCAGCAAGACGGGCCTGCACCTACTGCGCAACATCGAGTACTTCACGCTTTTCTTTATCAGCATCTCTGCCATGAGAACCCGCCGGCAGCTGCAGATTTTTTTGGGAGCGATAGCAGCCAGCGTCATCGCGATCGGCGTTTACGGCTACGGTCAAAAGTTTTGGTACTGGCCAGTCTACTCCACCATGAACCGAGAGTTCAGCAAAGGGGTGAGACTGTACCTGACTGAGCACGCTCGGGTACAGTCCACTTTCGCCGGTCACTATGACCTGGGCGCCTACTTGGTGATCACCGGACCGGTCCTGCTGGCCAGCTTCTTTTTCACTAAGACCAAGCTGTTCCGACTGCTGATCGGAGTGAGCATTTTGTGGAGCAGTTGGTTGTTGGTCGTTAGCTCAGCTCGGTCGTCGTTCTTTGCTTACTTGGTCGGGACCACATTGTTCTTACTGGCCTATGGCTTATTTCAGCGGGGTTGGCGGCGGCGGCTGGGCTGGATAGTCACCAGGTTAGCTGCTTTTTACGCTGTCATCGCCGTGATGATGATCTACTTTGGAGCCGATATCTACGATCGGTTCCTGCAGATCCTAGAAGGGTACCCCAACGCCAACAGTACCTACCACCAGCTCAACCATCAACGCAAGCAGTTGGCCAACTTTGGCTTTGAGTTGATTAACACCCAGGGCATTGCCGACCGGCCGGCCCAACCGCCACCCAACAGCCTGTCGCTGGACGAAGCCCGAGTAATCGTGGCCTCTGACCAACGGCCCGTGGCCCAGCGGCCGGACCAAGCTAACAGCGAGAGTGACGGTTCACAACCGAGCGACAACGCCAACCAATCTCCACGACCTCGTGACGTCTACGTCGACGTGCCTGATGTGGTGGAAGTTGCTTCCAAGTCAGCCAGCGGCGGCGCTACCACGGTGCTGGTAGAGCGTGACCGCGTGTGGTCAAGGTGCGCTACTGAGCGCAGTTTGTCGCTGTGCATTCGCTTGGAGACACTCTGGCCCAAGGCTGTCAACGGTTTCCTGGCCAACCCGCTGCTGGGGTCCGGCTACGCCACTCTCAACAAAGACGCTCCCGGCCAGTTTACGGTAGCCGAGAGCACCGACAATAATTTTTTACGGACTCTGGGCGAGACAGGTTTGTTGGGCTTTATTACCTTTTACGGGGTGATTGCCGCTACCTTTTGGTTTATCCTCAAGTCGTTCAAGGCTCAGTCGGACTTTGCTAAAGTACTCAGCTTAGCCTACCTAGCCGCTAGCCTGGGACTGCTGATTAACGCTCTCTACATCGACGTTTATGTGGCCTCGAAAGTGGCCTTTACGTACTGGGCGCTGACGGGAGCAGTGTTGGGGTACGTGATGAGCGAGCGCCGGCCGGCGGCCCAGTTTAGGGACGGCTGGCAGTCGTTCCAGCACTGGCGGTTGTTCGGTCCCAGCTCGGCAAGTAAGGAGAGTAAGCGCTAGCGCCCTCTTGGCCGGGCCGGTCAGCGGACCAGCCTCCAAAAAATCAAGCACGGTATGAAAGCTCTTCCTAAACTAGCTACTGGCGCCGGTACCAGCTGGGTGCTGTTGGCAGTCATCCTGCTAGGTGGCCTGGCGGTTAGGTTGTACAACATCTCTACCCCGCTGGCAGACTGGCACAGCTGGCGCCAAGCTGACACCGCCTCGGTGACTCGCGAGTACCTCAAGCACAACCATCCTTGGCTCTTGCCTCACTACCACGACCTGTCCAACATCGCCAGCGGTCTGCCCAACCCGGAGGGCTGGCGACTGGTTGAGTTTCCCATCTTGAGCATTTTCACGGCTCAGTTGCTTCGCCTCCAACCCCAGTGGGACCTGGTCGTCACCTCTCGGTTGGTGACGGTGGCGCTGTCGCTGGCGTCGGTGGCGCTACTGTACGACATTGTCAGGTTGACCAGCGGCCGTCGAGGACTGGCGCTGGCGGCGGCGGCGGTGATGGCCTTTCTGCCGTACTCTATTTACTACTCGCGCGTCATCCTGCCGGAACCGGCCATGGTGACGATGGTGCTGGTGTCTATCTGGAGCATGGTCCGCTGGTTAGCGGTAGTCCAAACCAGGCGGCCAGCCCGTTGGGCCTGGTACCTGATCTCGATCACTACTTTGGCAGTAGCGCTGCTCCTTAAACCGACTGCCGCCTTTTTCGGGACCATCTACGTCGCGCTGGTTTGGCAGCGCTGGGGCAGTCAGGCTTGGCGACAACCGCTGCTGTGGGCATATGCCTTGGCCTTTGCCCCACTGCTGTGGTGGCGAAACTGGATCGAACAGTACCCAGCCGGCATTCCCGCTTTTGAGTGGCTGCTGAACGGTAACGGCATCCGGTTGAGACCTGCCTGGTGGCGATGGCTGTTCGGTGATCGGATCGGCCGGTTGATGCTCGGTTTTTGGGGTGTGGTCCCGGCGCTGGTGGGAACAATGGTCAAGAGCAAGGGTAGTAGGGGCCGGGCCTTTGACCAGCTGACGCTGGCTTGGTTGGCGGGAAACTTACTCTACTTAGTGGTGTTTGCTACCGGTAACGTCCAGCACGACTACTACCAAATTATGCTGGTGCCAGGACTGGCGGTGGCGGTGGCCCGCGGTGGTGACTGGCTGTGGCATCAGGCCGGCAGTGGCCTCTACCGGTGGCTGAGCTACTCACTACTGGCGGTAACGGCGGGACTAGGTCTGTTTTTAGGCTGGTTTCACGTCCGCGGCTACTACCAAATCAATGTGCCAGCCATCGTCTTCGCCGGCCGGCGAGTGAACCAACTGACCCCGCCGGACGCCAAAGTAATCGCCCCGTACGGCGGCGATACTGCATTTTTGTTCCAGACCGACAGGACCGGCTGGCCGGTAGGCGGCGACATCAACTCCAAACGAGCAGCCGGGGCCACCCACTACGTAACTACTACCCTGGACGATGAGGCCCGGCAGTTGCTGGAAAGTTACCGGCTGGTAGAACAAACCGATCAGTACCTGATCCTCGACTTGACGGAGTCGCTCTGAAGGTAGCCCATTTTAAACTTTTTTAAGACATGAAAATCCTGATGCTCACCCCCTACCTGCCTTACCCGCTGTTATCAGGCGGCCAGATCAGGACCTACAACTTAATCAAAAAGTTATCTCGGAAGCACGACATCACCCTGTTCGCGCTGATCAAGGAGGAGAACGAGCGCCAGTACATCCCGGAGATCGAGAAGTACTGTTCCCAGGTCAAGGTCTTTAAGCGCAGTCACCGGCCGTTCACGCTGGCCAACATCATCAAGACCGGCTTGTCCAGCTATCCATTCTTAGTGATTCGCAACTACGTCAAAGAAACCATCTCGGCTGTGGAAGCCGAGCTGGGCCAGCAGCGCTACGACCTGATCCACGCCGAAACTTTTTACATGATGCCTCACATTCCCACCACCAGCGTCCCGACTATCCTGGTAGAGCAGACCATTGAGTACTTAGGCTACGAAAGCTTCGCCCAGAACGTCACCATTCCTTTCATCCAACCGCTGCTCAAGCTCGACATTGCCAAGATTAAGCGCTGGGAGAAGCATTACTGGCAGAACTGCAAAAAGCTGATCGTGATGAGCGAAGAAGACAAGCGATTGATCGCCACAGAAATTAATGATAACGACAAGATTGAAGTAGTCTCCAACGGCGTCGACACGGCCTGGTTTGCCCAAGCTGATAAACAGCTGCCGCCGGACCCGACCATTCTGTCGGTCGGTACTTTTAATTGGCTGCCCAACGTCGAGGCTGTCGAGTTTTTGGTCCATCAGGTCTGGCCGCTGATCAAAGCGCGACTACCTCGCGCCCGGTTGTGGATCGTCGGCAACAACCCCTCGCAGAGCATTTTAAATTACCAGCTCGGCGATGAGCGCATCACCGTTACCGGTCGGTTAGCAGATATTCGTCAAGCCTTTAATGGTGCCCACGTGCTGGTGGCGCCGGTGCTGAGCGGCAAAGGCACCCGCTATAAAATCCTCGAGTCAATGGCCTCCCAGACGCCGATCGTGGCCACCAGCTTAGCGGTGGAGGGCCTGGGCGCCCGCCATAACGTCCACGTGCTGACCGCCAACACCGCCCAGCAGATGGCTGACGCCACTATTAAACTGCTCCAAGATACCAAGCTGCAGCGCAAACTGGCCAAAAACGGCCGCCGGTTTGTGGAGAGTCACTACGACTGGGAGCAGATCTCACGCAAACTGGACCGGATTTACCTAGAGTTTGCCGCCCGCCCTCACCAAAAACATGTCTGAAGCACCTAAACTGACCATCGTCGTCACTAACTACAACGGCCGTTACTGGCTGGGCAATACTCTCTCGTCACTGCGGGAACACCTGATAGGGAGCAGTGGTCATCGGATCAGGGTAGTCGTCGTCGACAACGGCTCCAACGATGGCTCCACAGAGCTCGTCAAGGAGTCATTTGGTTGGGCCAGGCTGGTAGCACTGCCGGACAACCAGGGATTTGCCGCCGGTAACAACAGAGCGCTTCAAGACCTAGACACTCCTTACGTCATGCTGCTCAACTCCGACGTGGAGTCCACCGCCGATACCGACATCGACACCTTACTGCGCTACCTCGACCGTCATCCCCAGGTGGCGGTGGTCACGCCGCGGCTAGTGTTTCCCACCGGTCAGCTCGACCCGGCCTGCCACCGCGGCGAGCCAACTCCCTGGGCCAGCCTGACATACTTTTTAGGACTAGAGAGGCTGTTTCCCCACAGCAAGTTGTGGGGCCGCTACCACCAGTGGTACCGGGACCTGAGCGCTGTTCATCAAGTGGACGCCTGTTCAGGAGCGGCGATGTTGGTCAGGGCCGCCGCTATCTCCAAAGTAGGCTTGCTTGACGAGCGGTTTTTTATGTACGCCGAGGACCTGGACTGGTGTCGCCGTTTCCGACAAGCCGGCTACCAAGTGGTGTACCATCCTGAGGTAACCATGGTCCACCACAAGTACAAGTCGGGCCTGGACAGCAGTTCCGGCCGGGTAGCCGCCAAGACACAGGAGTACTTTTACGATACAATGCTCCAGTATTACGACAAGCATTACCGTCACCGCTATCCGAGCTGGCTGAGAGTAGCGGTGCGGGTGATGTTACTAGCTAAGCGAGGAGTGTCATCATGACGCAACATCTCCATTTTCAAATTACTCGGCTGCAGCGGACCAACGTCCAGCGACTTTTAGAGGGAGTGCTGGTGGTGGTAGTGGCCTTGATTGTGGCTGCCATCCTGCCCGGACTGCTGATCCGCTACGTCTATGCCGGCCAGCAACTCCTCGAACAGCCCCAAGTGCTGGAACTGGTTCCCACCCTGTCATTCCTAGTTGCGGTGGTGTACGCGGGGTACGTGTTTGTGGGCAACTTCTTAAGATCGGCGCGGATCAACACGCTGGAGCGCCGGCTGGAAGCCGGTCAGCTGGGCGATGACACCGTGGACAAGCAGTTGGTATCGGCAGCTAGGCAAGCGGTGGCCGCCCAGTCTAGTGATCAGGCCCAGCGGAGCAGCGCTCCCAAAAAGCGCCGCGGCCGTCCTAAAAAGAAGTAGTTTTCATTAGTGGCATGGCCAGGATTGGCATTGATTGTCGGTTAGGAGGCCGTGACCATGCCGGCATCGGCCGCTACATCCAGCAGCTGGTCAGGGAGCTGTTAGAGTTTGACCAGCCCCATGAGTTGGTGCTGTTCTTTACCTCCGCCGAGCAAAGCCGCCAGGTGTTGGGCCAAGAGCGACCGCGACTAGGCCGGCACAGGTTAGTGATCGCGCCCATCGCTCACTACACCTTATCCGAACAGATCAAGCTGCCGATCCTGTTGTCCAAGGCCCAGCTTGACTTGCTGCACGTCCCTCACTTCAACGTGCCGCTGGCCTACCGCGGTCGGACGGTAGTGACTATCCATGACTTACTTTGGCACCATCAGCGCGGCCGGCAAGTCACTACATTGAGTTCCGGCTGGTACTGGACCAAGTACATGGGGTACCGGCTGGTGGCGTCCCAGAGCGTCAACCGGGCCGCCGCGGTACTGGTACCGTCTCAGGCCACTCAGCGGGCGGTCAACCACTACTATCCTGACCAGCAGCACATCGCCGTCATCCCAGAGGGAGTTGACCAAGTATTTTTCTCTGGCCACCGCCAACCTCAAGCAGCCGCTAGTCGGCAGTTGTTATACGTGGGCTCACTCTATCCTCATAAGAACATTGAAGCGGTGTTACAAGCGTTAGTAAAACTGCCGGGCTTTAAACTTCAGATTGTCACCGCCCGTGACGCCTTTCTGGCCCAGTCGCGCCTGCGGATTGCCCGGTTGGGCCTGGAGCGTCGGGTAAGCGTTCATCACCGGCTCAGCGACGCTCAGTTGGTCAATCTGCTCGACCAAGCCCAAGCCCTGCTCCAGCCATCTCTGTCGGAAGGGTTCGGCCTGACCGGCTTAGAAGCGATGGCGGCCGGTACTCCAGTGCTGGCCAGTGATATCCCGGTTTTCCGGGAAGTCTATGGCCGGGCCGCCACTTACTTTGATCCCAATGACTACCGCAGCTTGGTGACCGCTGTTCAACAGCTAAGCGCTGATCGACAAGTAAAGCTGGCTCGCCGCGGCCGGGCACACGCCCGCAACTTTAGATGGGAAACAATGGCCCGGCGAACCCTAAAAGTATATGAAGACGTTATCTCCCGATCAGGTGACTGAACAACTCGGCAGGCTGAAGGTGGCCCTAGTGTATGACCGGGCCAACACCGCCCACGGTGGTGCTGAGAAAGTGTTGTTAGCTCTCCACCAACTGCTTCCCCAGGCGCCTTTACTGACCAGCGTTTACCATCCCCGGGCCCAGTGGGCCGACCGGTTCCGAGTGGTCACTAGCTGGTTGGACAAAATTCCGGGGGCCAGCAACCGCCACCGGGCACTGGCTTGGGCAATGCCGCTGGCGTTCGAGTCACTTGACTTGAGCGGCTTCCAGGTGGTGGTGTCGGTCACCAGCGCCGAAGCCAAAGGGGTGATCACCAAGCCCGACCAGCTCCACTGCTGTTACCTGCTCTCGCCGCCGCGCTACCTCTACTCCCATCGCGGCGAGCACCTGCGGCACTCACCGTTGTCCCGCCTACCGGGCGGTCGGGCGATTACCGGGGCGGCGCTGTCCTACCTGGAGTGGTGGGACCAAGTTGCCATCCACCGGCCAGACGTGGTGGTACCGATCTCTCGCCGAGTGAACCAGCGCCTGAAGAAGTACTACCCACAACTAGCCCCATCGCGGCGACAACCGGTGATCTACCCGCCGGTGACGGTCCCCACCAACCGCCGACAGCCCCGAGTATCGCTACCCGCCACCTTCGCGCTGGTAGTATCGAGGCTGGTTATGTACAAGCGGCTGGATCTGGCAGTGACTGCTTGTCGGCGACTGAAACTGCCGTTAGTAGTAGTCGGCACTGGTCCGGACAGAACCAGGTTAGAGCGGCTGGCCGACGGTGGAATGACTACTTTTATCAACACCGCCAGCGACCAAGAGGTAGCCTGGCTAATGAGCCGTGCTCAGGCCTTACTGATGCCGGGCGAGGAAGATTTTGGCATCACCGCCTTGGAGGCAGTTGGCCAAGGCACGCCGGTGGTACTCAACCGGCGCAGCGGCGTCAGTGAGCTGCTGAAAGCCGGCGTTCATGGCGAGTTGATCGACCGTGTCGGCGAAAGCACTGTGACGGCGGCTACCAGACGGGCCGTAGCCACCAACTACCAGACTGCTATAATGAGAGCTACTGCTCAAAAGTACAACACCAGTCGGTTCCAAGAGCGTTTCGGCAGGTTGTTACTGGCAGCTTACCACTCAGCGCGTCGTCACCCACCGGAAACTGCGTCAACGTTGCGCAACTACATAAAACTATCTAGTCATGTCAACCGCTGACCACACCTTTGCCCTGATCTTGGCGGGCGGCGGCGGTACCAGGCTTTGGCCCAAGTCGCGCGCCCAAGCTCCCAAGCAGTTCCTCAAACTGACCAGCAGCCAGACCATGATGCAGGTGGCCGCTGACAGGACCAATCAGCTGGTGCCTTGGGAGCGAACCATCGTCATTACCAATCAGCTTTACCTTAAAGAAGTCCGCCGCCAGCTACCGCAAGTTCCCGAGCAAAACATTATTTGCGAGCCGCGCCAGCGGGACACGGCCCTGGCCATGCTGGTGGGAGCGATGTTCGCTCAGCTCAAAGATCCGCAAGCTGTCATTATCAACAGCGCTGCCGACCACGTAGTCACCAATCAAGCAGAGTTCGTCAAAGTGATGCAGTCTGCCGCCGAAGTAGCTACTCAGGAAAGCTGGCTGGTATCAGTCGGCATCACCCCCACTTATCCTTCCACCGGTTTTGGTTACATCCAGATAGGAGCACAGCTCAGCAAGCTAGGCCGCGGTCTACCGCTCTTTAAAGTTGACAGTTTTACTGAAAAGCCTAATCAAGCCACTGCCAGGGCTTTTATCTCGACAGGCAAGTATTTCTGGAACGCCAACATGTACGTTTGGTCGGCGGCCACCTTGATGGCAGCTTTCCAAACACACCTGCCCGAGATGGCAGATCTGGCCGCGGAGTTGCCTGGCCTTAAACCCCGACAGTTCCACCAACAGCTGGACAAGATTTATGACCAAGCGGAAACGATTGCCATCGACTACGCCATCTCTGAAAAAGCAGATAACTTGGTACTCATCCCCGGCGACTTTGGCTGGGACGACGTCGGCGACTGGCAGGTAGTGTACAACTTGAGCGCTAAAGACCCGGCCGGCAACGTCGTCCTCAGCGACAGCGACACCCCCCAAACCCTGATCGTCGAGTCCCACAATAACTTGGTCCACTCTAACAACCGATTGGTAGCTTTGGTAGGGGTCGATGACCTAGTAGTCGTTGATACCGGCGAGATAGTGATGGTCGTTCCCAAACATCGCAGTCAGGACGTCAAGAAACTGGTCCAACGGCTCAAGGAAGATGGTAAAACCGAGTACCTGTGATGTCGTATCAACATCAAAAAAGGTGGTTGGACGTGGTGGTGGCATCGGTGTTAATGGTGGTGTTTCTGCCGTTCTGGATCGTCATCCCCATTTTAATCTACTTTGATTCCGGCTTACCGATTTTTTTCAGCCACAAACGGGTCGGTCTAGGCGGTAAGGAGTTTCGACTGTACAAGTTTCGCTCCATGGTTAAAGACGCCGATGACTTGCTCCACAAAAAGGATGCTAAGCTGCTGGAACAGTTCAAAGCCGGGGACTGGAAAATTGCTAACGATCCCCGGATTACCAAGCTGGGCAAGGTGCTGCGCTCGCTGACGATCGATGAGTTCCCTCAACTGATCAACGTGCTGACCGGCCAGATGAGCATGGTCGGTCCCCGAGCATACGTCAACAAAGAGCTCCAAGAACAAACTCAGAAGTATCCTCATACCAAACCGTTGGTAGCCGACATCCTGTCGATCAAACCGGGCATCACCGGGCCGTGGCAGGTTAACGGCCGCAACGAGATCCCGTTTGATCAGCGCGCTCAAATGGACGCTGAGTACGTCCGCAAACAATCTATCTGGGAAGACATTGTCATCTTGCTCAAAACCCCCCAGGCAATGATCTCTAAATGGTAACCGGCCGCGTTCCTATTCCGCCGAGAGTGAGTTATACTTAAGGCTTATGGTATCCAACAAACAGTTTGCCCAAGACGCTTCCGCCGGTCTAGTCAGTGCGGAGTCGATCGATGACGGTGCCGATGTTCCTACTGCCCACAGTGCTCGGGAGGCAAAGCACGGCCCTCCACCGCTCCAGAGCTCACCGCAGTCTCATGGCCCCGGGCCCACTTATAGCCGCGAACTTGATCAACCGCTTTCGCCGCCGCCCACTCGGCCTAAGCTCTTAGAGCGGGCCCGACAGCGATTGCTACCCGCGCCCAGGCTGCCCAAACTGGGGAGACTTGGCCGGCTGGGGTTTTGGCGGCGGCGGCCGGAGGGCGGACCACCGCGGCGGCCCAAAAAAGTACTGGTAGCCGCGCTAGTGTTGTTGCTGTTGCTGGTCGTCGGCGGTGGGGTGGTCGGAGCCTGGACGTTAACGGTAACCCAGCAGCTGCGCGGCCAAGTCCAGCAGCTGGAGTCGCACGGCAGGGCCAGCTTAGACCAGTTCAAGGTCCAGAACCTGCTCGGGGCAGAGGCCGAGCTCAAGGCCACCCAGGACACCTTGAACGACATCAAACAAACCTACGACCGGTTGGGTTTTTACCGCTGGGTGCCGCTAGCCCGCGACTACTACCTGGATGGGCAGCACGCCATCGCCGCCGGCGAGGCCGGTCTCGAGGCCGGTGTCAAGACCCTAGCGGCGATCACTCCTTACGCCGACGTGCTGGGGTTTAGCGGCGAAGGTAGTTTTGAGGGCGGTACCGCCGAGGACCGGGTGCGGCTGATCATTCAGACACTAGAAAAAGTTACTCCCATTCTCGATGAGATCACCGCCGAGCTGAAAGTGATGGAGGCTCAAGTAGCTCAAGTTGATGAACGCCGCTACCCAGAGAGCTTCCGCGGTCAACCGGTCCGCGCCAAAGTGCTCGGTGTCAAGAACGTTGCCCACCAATCGCTCGAACTGATGACCGAGTTTCGGCCGATCATCGAGCAACTGCCTGACATCGCCGGCGGTACCGGGGAACGGCGCAAGTACTTAGTGTTGTTCCAGAATGACAACGAGCTGCGGCCCACTGGCGGTTTTATGACCGCCTACTCGGTTATTTTTATGGAAGACGGCAAAGTCACCCCTGAAAAATCTGACGATATTTACCAACTGGACCAAAAATTTAATCAGCGCATCGAGATTCCCGAACAACTGGGCCGTTACTTAACTACCGAGCGTTTTTTTAACATCCGCGACATGAACACTTCGCCTGATTTCAAGGTCTCGATGGACCAGTTTTTTGAGAACTACGCTGCCCTGCCGGGCGAACCCGACGACATCGACGGCATCATCGCTGTTGATACCGAAGTACTGACTGACCTGGTCAGGATCGTGGGCCCGGTAGACGTAGCCGGCTTCGGGACTTTCTCTGCCGAGATAGACCAGCGGTGTGACTGTCCGCAAATTATTTACGTGCTGTCCGAGATCATCACCCGGCCAACGCCGTTTATCAGGGAAAACCGCAAGGGCATTATCGGTCCGCTGATGCAAGCTATCCTCCGTCAACTGTATGCTTCGCCGCGGACTTTCATGGCCCCGTTGTTCGAAGCCGGACTGTCACACATTAAGGGCAAACATCTCCAGCTCTACTTTTTCGATGAAGTCAACCAGCAAGCCGCCGAGAACATCAATGCCGCCGGCCGGATGTCACTGGAGCAAAACGCCGATTTCTTGGCGGTCATCAACGCCAACTTAGGCGGCGCCAAGTCTAACTTGTTTACCGAGGCCGAGATGATCCAAGAAGTGTCGTCGCCGGAAAATGGCCGGATAACCAAGACGGTGGAGCTGACCTATCGCAACACCCGTCACGCCGACAACTGCGACCTGGAAGCTGGTCTGCTGTGCCTCAACTCGACACTGCGCGACTGGACCCGGCTGTACGTGCCGCCGCAGAGCCGGTTAGTGTCTGCCCAAGGATTCACCGAAGAGCCCAATACCTATGATGAGAACGGCTTCACGGTAATTGACGGCTTCTTCATTCTTGAACCCAACAGCCAAGCCAAGCTAAGAGTTACTTACACCGTGCCGTACCAAGACAGCGACCAGTATCGGCTGAAGCTGTGGAAACAAGGCGGCATCGACTCGGTGCCGACCATCATTGACGTCAACGGCAACCAGGAAAAAGTACTACTCGACCAAGACCAGTTGTACCAAACGTCGTTTTAACACACTATGACCAAGTCATTCTCCTTGTCGTGCCTTGTCTTGAGCAGAATAAGTGTGGGTGAGACCGATCAGGTAGTCACCACCTTATCTGCCCTCCGCGGCAAACTCAGAGTAGTGGCCAAGGGATCGCGCCAGCTTCACTCCACCAAGCGAGCGGCCCTGGAGCCGGGTAACATCGTCACCGCCCACTGTATCAACACTGCCTCGATGCCGCTGCTCACTCAAGCGCGGCTGACCTCGTCGGCCCGGCAGGCTGCTACTTCGCTGGCGCGACTGCGCCGGTTCCATCAGCTGCTGGAAATTGTTGATCGGCTGTTTGTGGAGGAAGAACTGGAAGCCGAGCTGTACGAGTTTGTGCTCAGTATCCGCCGCCAGCTACTCGAGCCGGCCGGCCGCCATCACCAGGCCCGCCGGCAACTGGAGGAGCTGGTTGTCAGGTTGGGATACCCTTCCCTGGCCCAAACCAGCCACCGCAACGTTAATGAGTACGTTTCACAGCTGACCGGTCGCGGTTTACACAGCTTTGAGTATTTGCTGGTCAAGTGATAGAGTAGGGCACTGACACCGAAGGAGTATGGCAATTCCCAACCAACCCAGCCTGGACACCATTGTGGCGCTGTGCAAACGGCGCGGTTTTGTGTATCCCACTTCCGAGTTGTACGGCGGGCTGACTAGTTCCTATGATTACGGCCCAATGGGAGTAGAGGTGCTGCGGCACATTCGGGAACTGTGGTGGAAACGGTTAGTAACAGACCGGGACGACATGGTCGGCCTTGACTCCCAGATCCTGCTCCATCCTCAAACGTGGGTGGCCTCCGGTCACGTTGAGTCGTTCCACGATCCGCTGGTAGAAGATATCGTTACCCATAAACGCTACCGCGCCGACCACCTGATCGAGGCTTGGCTGGAGGACCAACCCAGTGAAACCGTCGACCGGCTGGTGCCCAACAGCCAAGTTGAGAATCTTAGTCTGGAGCAGATGGCTATTTTGATCAGCGACCACTCTATTCCCAGCCCTGAGGGCCACTCGGTCACCAAGCCCAAACAATTTAACCTGCTGTTCGAGACGGCGATCGGTTCGGTGAGTGACGACAAAACCAGTTTATACCTGCGTGGCGAGACGGCCCAGGGCATTTTCACCAACTTCAAGCAGGTGGTTAACTCTACTCGAGTACGGCTCCCGTTCGGAATCGGTCAGATCGGCCGTTCTTTTCGCAACGAGATCACCACCGGCCAGTTTGTGTTCCGCACCCTGGAGTTTGAGCAGGCCGAGATTGAGTATTTTTTCGACCCGAACGACCGATCGTGGAGACAGCTGTTTGAGAGCTGGCAACAGGTGATCTGGCAGTTCGTGACCGAGACGCTGGGGGTCAGCCCCAAAAATCTGCGCTGGCGGCGCCACACCGACGCGGAGCGCTCCCACTACAGTCAGGAAACCTTTGATCTGGATTACCGTTTTCCGTTTGGCTGGAAAGAGCTGTGGGGACTTGCTTACCGTGGCGACTACGATCTTCGGCAGCATGCTCAAACTTCGGGCCAAGACCTCAGCTACACCTACCCGAACACCAGCCGGTCGCTGTTCCCTCACGTCATCGAGCCGGCTGTCTCAACCAGTCGGTTATTCCTGAGCGTGATGATCGATGCTTACCAGTACGACACCGAGCACCAACGGGTGCTGCTGCAGCTCCATCCCGACCTGGCTCCCTACCGGGTGGCGGTGTTTCCGCTGCTTAAAAACAAACGGCAGCTGGTGGAGCTGGCCCGGCGCGTCTACCGTAGCCTCCAGCCGCAGATGTCAGCCACTTGGGACGAGCGAGGCAACATTGGCAAACGCTATCTCTACCAAGACGAGATCGGCACCCCCTACTGCCTGACTATCGATTATCAGTCACTCGATGACGGTACCGTCACCGTTCGCCATCGTGACACTACCGAGCAGGTCAGAGTGAGTATCGATGTGTTGGTAGAGTACCTGTTTCGAAGTAATCCGGAAAGCGGAGTGGACTGGTTGAGGTCGAAGCTCTCGGAGAATAAAGCGGCAGAGTCAAAGTTGACCGGGCCGAACCAGACGGGAGAGAAGCCGACAGCGCGTTGACGAGCGCCACGGACATAGCATACGATGCTAGAATCTTAGACCCAAATGAAAACATTCGTGCTCATCATCCTAGTGGTCATGTTGGCCGGCGCAGCTGGGGCTTTTTTTTTCTTGAAGAACCGGGCCCCTCAATTGAGCGCCGAACAACCGGCTGAAAAACGCCGAGTCGTCGAGCCCGAGAACGACATCGAGCTGGCAGAGCGGCCATACGTCAAAATTGAGCCAGTGGACGGCCGCAACGTTAGTATCAACATCGTAGTCGTTAACAAACCAGCCCGGCAGGTAGAGTACGAACTAGAGTACCAAGCCGGCTCGCTGCTCCAGGGAGCGTTCGGCCTGATCAAGCTTGATACCTTACCGGTTGCCGAACAAATCCTGCTGGGCAGTTGTAGTGCCGGCGGCGCCTGTACTTTTCACCAGGACGTCAGGGGCGGGACGCTGCTGCTGCGCTTTGACGGGGCCGAGCCGTACGTCCTCAAGCAAGATTGGCGCTACATCGACAACGCTACGCGAGACAATCAAGTAAGTTCCCGAGACGCCAAGTTTCAGCTTGACAGTAATGACTTATCCCAACAGCGATACCTGATTGTTTATAACTCGCCCGGCTTGCCCGCTCCGCTGCCTGCCGGCCAGGTTGTGTCGGACCTTTATGCACTGACCAGCAGTGGCAGTCTAAGGGGCCAGGGTGAGCTGACCATCCGTGCCCAAGAGGCGGGAGACTTGACCATCTACGGTTGGGACGGTACTGATTGGCAAGCTTTTGAGACCAGTAGTGACGGCAAGGCGGGCACCGCTCGCGTTGAGCTGGTCGAGCTGTACGCCGTCGGCCGGTCCCAGTAGGGACGCCGGCCGTTCCCTCATCGGGCCACCGGCCCGTTGTATTCTACTTTAAGTTTATGTGGCCTCCTCTTCTTGAAGGAGGTGGTGTTTGGTACTTAAACCCGAACCGAGTTTGGGGTTTACCTGACTACTGTTCGATCGTACACTGTCAGATGGTATTAATTGGTAAATTAACATTCGGAATGTGTTTATAGGCCGATACTATCATACGCTGGAACAGCACAACCGGGTGTCGTTGCCCAAACCATTCCGCAGTCACTGCAAAAGCTGGGTAGTGACCCGAGGACTCGATGGCGGACTGTTCCTGTTCCCAGCCGAAACTTTTGACGATCAACTGGAACACATTCGGGTCCAACCATGGACGAAGCGACGGCACCGCGACCTGGCACGGCTGTTTGCCAACAGCGCCCAACAGGTAGAAGTTGACACCAATGGTCGAGTATTACTGCCCGAGTACTTGACCAAACTAGCCAAACTTCGCAAACAGGTGGTCATCGTCGGAAGTTACAACTATGTGGAGCTTTGGGACCAAGAACTCTACCACCAATATCTTGACCAGCTTGAGCCCCAAGCCGAGTCGGTCGCCGAACAGCTCGGCGCTGAACAGCTCTCAGCAAAGTAATGCCAAGACAAATGAACGTGACCCGGACAACCGCCTCAGCAACCACTCTGGCCGCCATCGGACAGTCCTCAAGGCCCAGGCGGTCGACGGCCTCGATGTCAAGACCGGCCAGTGGTACGTGGACGCTACGCTGGGGGCTGGCGGCCACACCGAAGAGATCCTGCTCAGACAAGGTAGGGTGGTCGGCTTGGATCATGACCAGGCAGCCGTCAGTGACGTTGGCCGGCGGCTCAAGACATACGTCGACAAACATCAACTAGTGCTCGTCAGAGAAAACTTTGCCAAGATGCAAGACATCATCGCCCAGCTGCAAACCAAGCAGGAAGTAGGCCAGATCAGGGGTGTGCTGTTTGACCTGGGCACCAGCAGCGACCAGTTGTTAGACATGGAAAGGGGGTTCTCGTTCGAAAGTGACCAACTACTAGACATGAGAATGGATGACCGGCTGGGAGTGACCGCCGCGGATTTGTTAGCGGTACTGTCTGTCAAACAACTAGCTCAGCTCTTTAGGAAGTACGGCGGCGAAACTCGGAGCAAAGTAGTCGCTCAGCAGATCGTGGACCGTCGTCAAAACGGCCTACCAACTACCACCGGCCGTCAGCTAGCCAATCTCGTTGTCGGTCTGCTGGGCGCGCGCCGGCTGTTGAACATCCACCCGGCCACCAAAATCTTCCAAGCATTGAGAATCGCCGTCAACGACGAGCTCAATAACTTAGAGCAGGCTTTGCCCCAAGCCGTAGCTGTGCTGACTGCGCCGGCCAGGCTAGTGACAATCGCCTTCCACGATGGGGAAGACAAACTGGTCAAACACTTCATGACTGACCAGGCCCGGCATCACGGCGCCCAGTTGCTGACCAAAAAGGTGGTTAAACCGACCGATCAGGAAATACTCAGTAATCCCCGGGCCCGCAGTGCCCGGCTGAGAATACTGGCGGTGTGAGCAGCCAGTACCAATAGAATATCAAACCGAAAAGAAGCATGTTTCGAACAGTATCAGTGGTAAGTATCTACCTGGCAGTGGCAGCTCTGCTAGCAGCCCAAGTGGTAGCCGTGGTGATGAGCGGCAGCATTACCCTGGGCAGCAACCACCAACTGGCTGGCCTACTAAGCGTCAAACGGGAGCTAACCGGGCGCAAGCTGGGACTGCAAGCGGACATCGCCCTAGCCACCTCACTGGGCCAGTTTAACCAAGCTTCGCCCTCAGCTGAGTTTGTCCCCATTTCCCAACCGTTGAGCTTGTCCGGCCAGTCCAGCGTTGCTTTTCGATGAACAGCCAATGAACAGCCGACGCAGTAACTGGGTGATGATCGTCCTCCAACTGGGGTTGGTACTGATCGTCCTGCGCCTGTTTTTCTGGCAAGTAATCAAAAGCGATCAGCTCAAGGCCGTCGCCCAAAACCAGTACAACCAGCAGCAGCAGCTCTCCGGCCAGCGAGGTCGGATCTTTGCTGCCGATGGCCATTTGCTGGTGGGCAATCTGGTTGAGTACCGACTGATCGGTCAGCCCCATCTTTTTTCCGGCCGGCCCGATGAGGTGGTCGACCGGCTGACGGAGCAACTGGGGTCGTTGTTGGCCGAACAGCTCCCAGCCAGTGCCGGCGGCCAGCTGTCAACCGATCAAGCTTGGCGGGACCGTGCCCAGCGAGAGTTGTCCCGAGAGGGGGCTCGCTGGGTACCACTGCTCGATGGTTTAAGCTCGGCAGATCGCGATCGGCTGGCGGCGCTCAACATGAGTGGGATTACTTTTGAGAGCTACAGCGTCCGATCTTACCCGGAAGCATCGATGGCAGCCCAGGTGCTTGGTTTTTTGGGCAACAATGACCAAGGTCGGCCGACCGGCTACTTTGGGGTGGAAGGAGCGCTCGACAGGGAACTGTCCGGTGAGTCCCAAACTGTCAAGCGCTCTATTCTCAACGTGGCCGAGCTGGTCACTCAGTCCAGGCTGGCCGATCAGCTTAACGGCCGAGACGTGACCCTAACTATTCGCCGCGATGTCCAGCGCTTGCTGGAAAGCAAGCTGGCGGCCGGCATCGACCGCTACGGGGCGGCGGCGGGGGAGGCAATCGTGCTCGAGCCGGCCACTGGCCGCATCTTAGGGATGGCCACCCTGCCTGGCTACCATCCAGCCGAGTACCAACAGACCGATCCCGAACTGTTCGGCAACACAGCGGTCAGCGATCTCTACGAGCCAGGCTCCACTTTTAAAGTATTAACACTGGCCGCCGGCTTGGACAGTCAACTGCTGACGCCCGACACCAAATGCCGCCGCTGTGACGCTCCCCGAGTGATCGATAAGTACACCATCCGGACCTGGAACGACGTCTATCACCCCGGTATCACCATGACTGAGGCGCTGGCCAAGTCCGACAACACGGCCATGATTTTCGCCGTGGAGGAAATGGGCGCTCAAACGTTTGCAGAGTACTTGCGCCGTTTCAGGATCGGCCAAGAAGTACTGGCTGATATCCAAGAGGACAGCGACACGCCGCTCCCCAAGTCGTTCGGTCCGGTAGAGCTGGCTACCGCTTCGTTTGGCCAGGGCATAGCCACTACCAGCTTGCAGATGGTCAGGGCCTTCGCGGCCATCGCCAACGGCGGGCTGATGGTCCAACCCAAACTGGTAGACAGCGTTAGCGAGTATGGGTCATCACGGGGCCGGCAAACACCGGTTGTTGAACTGGGCCGGGTGATCTCCACCCAAACCGCCGATCAGCTGACCGCCATGATGGTCAACGCCGCCCAGTATGGCGAGGCCCAGTGGACCGCCGCCGACACCTACTTGGTGGCAGGCAAGACCGGCACCTCCCAAGTGGCAGTAGAGGGCGGCTACGACAGCGACCGGACAATCACCAGTTTTATTGGTTTTACGCCGCCTCAGCAACCGGCATTTTTGTTGTTTGTCAAGCTCAACGAGCCGCAGTCGTCACCATGGGCCGCCGAAACAGCCGCGCCGCTGTGGTACCGGATAGCCGACGACTTGCGGCTACTGCTGGATGCGCCACCGGAGTAAGGCCAGCTAGTGGTCGACGAGCGGTTCGAAATGTACGAACGGTTCGAAGTTTTGACAATACAATAGTACAGTTATACAATGGTCTTGATATGAAATGGGTGACGACGAACATCAGATTTCCTGAAGACATGTACATGGAGCTTAAAATTGAGGCCGCCAAAAAACGCACCTCGGTCAGTAGTTTAGTGCGCCAAAGAGTGAGTACTAAAGAACAGTCTCCAGCAAAAAAGTCAACCCAACGAATCTTAAAAGAACTCAGGGAAATTACCGAAATGAACGACAGGGAAAACCCCAATATAAGTTTCAGCGAAAAGCTTATCGAAATGAGATATGAGCAATGATAGTTGTGGACGCCTCCGTAGCCTTTAAATGGATTAAATCAAGACATGAAACTCAAGTAGGTGAAGCATATAAACTGCTTGAACTGCACCTTAATAAGGAACAGAAAATAATCATCCCGAATCTACTACTTATCGAGGTGGCCAACGCCCTGACAACCAAAAGCAGGGCATCTGCAAAAGCAATCAAAATCGACCTCAAAAAATTGTCTAGTCTCAATTTGCAAATTGAGTCTCTCGGCGAACAAGACATTCTTAGAGCTAGTCTGCTGGCCAAAAAATATAAAACTTCGGTCTATGACATGCTTTACGCAGTCGTTGCCAAAGAGCACGGCGCTCTTCTCTACACTGCCGACGCCAACTTTGTCCGCAAAACCAGCTTCAAGTTCGCCAAACATCTAAGTGAAGTTAAAGTCTAGACGGCTTTCTAATTAGCCGCGTCGGTGCGTATAATACCGCTGAATGTGGCCGCAACTTCTCTACAGGCTGAAGCGTCCCTGGCACTTTTTCAAGACCGGGCTGGCGGGCGGACTGCGGGCCGAGATCAAGCACGGCTTTCCCGCTCGGCGGTTAAAGATCATCGGTATTACCGGCACCGACGGCAAAACCACCACCGCCACCCTGGTGTACCACATCCTCCAGCACGCTAACATCGAAGCGGGGCTGGTCTCGACTGTCGGTGCTTACCTGGGCCGCAAACAGCTCGACACCGGCTTCCATGTTACTTCCCCCAACCCAGGGGACTTACAGCGGCTGCTGCGCGACATGCTCAACCAAGGTATTACCTATGTGGTGCTGGAGGTGACGTCGCACGGGCTGTACCAACATCGGCTGTGGGGAGTTGAGCCGATCATGGCCGGAGTGACTAACGTAGACCAAGAGCACCTGGACTATCATTTGACGTACCGGCAGTATCTGCAGGCTAAGGCGCTACTGCTCAAAAACTCTCAGCTGGCCATCCTCAATGCCGATGACCAGTCGTTCCAGCCGCTCAAGCAGCTGGTCAAACGCCGACCAATGATCAGCTACAGCTTAAGCGACAACTTAGCTCCAGAACTAAATCAAGCTATTTCTCAACGGTTCCCAGAACGATTTAACCGTAGTAATGCCAGGCTGGCCGCCTCCATCGCCGATCAGCTGGGCATCGCGCCGACCAAGGTGGCCCAGGCTATCGAGTCGTTCGCCGGCGTGCCCGGCAGAATGGAAAACGTGCCTACCAAACGGCAACTGCGGGTAGTGGTAGACTTCGCCCACACTCCCCAGGGACTGGCGGCCAGCTTGACTTCCTTGCGTGAACAACTCAAAAACCAGCGCCAGCCAGGCCGATTGATCGCGGTGTACGGCAGCGCCGGACTGCGCGACCGCCGCAAACGACCGGCCATGGGCAAGATCGGCGCCGAGCTGGCGGACTTGGTAGTGCTGACTGCCGAAGACCCCCGCACTGAAAATACCTGGTCGATCATTCGTCAAATGAAAGAGGGCGTGCGCCACCATCACCGCAAGCTAGTCTCGATAGCTGATCGACGGCGAGCCATTGAGTACGCCATTAACGAGCTAGCCAAGCCAGGTGACTTAGTGGCAATTTTGGGGAAGGGTCATGAACAAAGTATGTGTTACGGTACTACTGAACTCCCGTGGGATGATCGTCAAGTAGCCCAAACTGCCCTGGAACGAAAGGAGGCCCATGACTCAGCCTTTTAAGCACAAAGTGACCGTCATCGGCGGGGGCACCGGTATTTTCCCGGTTACCCAAGCGCTGCAACGGCTGTCTACCGATATCTGTAGCATCATCGCAGTGTCCGACTCGGGAGGATCGACTGGCCGCATCCGTGACGAGTTTGGGTTCCAGCCGGTCGGCGATCTGCGCCAGTCACTGGCGGCGTTGGCTGAGGACGAAGCCCATACATGGATCCGTCAGCTACTGCTGTACCGGTTCAATAAAGGCTCAGGGCTCAAAGGCCACAACCTGGGAAACCTGATCCTGACTGCTTTGCAAGACATGACCGGCTCAACCAGCGAGGCTTTGTTCCAAGCCCAGCGGATCTTCCGCATCGACGGCACCGTTATTCCGGCCACCCAACAAGATGTCGATCTCAAAATTAAGTACCAAGATGGTACGGTGGTGGTCGGAGAAGACAGTTTGAACGAGCAGTCCAGGCCAACCAAAAAGATTGACCGAGTGTCGCTGGTGCCCAACTGCCGCCTTAGCCAGCCGGCCAAGCTGGCCATCCAGCAAGCCGAGCTGATCGTCATCGGCCCAGGAGATCTGTACGGCAGTGTGCTGGCCGCTTTGGCCCCCAGCGGAGTTCGGCCGGCGTTCAAAAATAGCAGCGCCGAAGTGATGTACGTGGTCAACTTGATGACCAGCGCCGCCCAGACCCATAACATGACCGCCGCCCAACACTTGACAGAAGTGGAGAAAGCAGTTGGTAAGCGCGTCGATCACGTCCTGATTAACTCGGCCCGGATACCGCCCAAAGTCATCAAACTATACCAAGCCAACCAAGAGTTTCCGGTCGAAGACGATCTGGGCAACGACCAACGAGCCATTAGGGCAGACGTCATTTCCCAAGTCGTCCACCAACCCTCCGATCAAGACAACCTCAAACGGTCACTGCTGCGTCACGACAGTGCTAAGCTAGAGCAGGTCTTTGCCAAGCTTCTTAAAGATACGCCGGTCTAGTAACCGACCCGCGCTGATGGTGTAAAAGCCAGCCTCCGCGCCAGATATGGACATAACCCGATTTGAACAAGTCCAACTAGTAGGGATCAAGGGGGTAGCTATGACCTCGCTGGCCCAGCTTCTCCAAGATTTAGACGTGACCGTCACCGGCTCCGACGTGGCTGAGACCTTCGTCACCCAACCGCTGCTCGACAGGCTGGGAGTGAGCGTCCAGACCTCATTTGACCAGCCTCTGCCGGTCGGAACTCAAGCGGTGGTGTACACCGCCGCCCACGGCGCCGGCAGTAATCCCCAGGTTCAGGAGGCCCGGACCCGACAGCTGCCCAGTTTCAGTCACGCCCAAGCGTTGGCCAGCTTGTTTAACCGTCAGCCAGGCATAGCGGTGTGCGGAGTGGGGGGCAAGTCTACCATCAGCGCCATGATCAGCTGGATACTGACCAAACTGGGAGTTGAGTGCTCGTTCTCGGTGGGTGTGGGAGAAATTATAGGGCTGGGAGCAACCGGCCAGTGGCGGCCGGACGCTGAGGTCTTTGTGGCCGAGGCTGACGAGTACGTTACCGAGCCGGCT
>PFDK01000010.1:65762-94040 GCA_002772645.1 Candidatus Pacebacteria bacterium CG10_big_fil_rev_8_21_14_0_10_56_10
GCTACCGACCAAACTTTTGCCAGCACGCCTCGTTTCTGGCTGCTTGAGCCCCGCCATATAGTCTGCAGTCACATCAAGTTTGACCATCCGGATGTCTACCGCGACTTCGATGACACTCTTGAAGTTTTTGGCCGGTTCTTTGAGAAGCTGGACAGCGACGGCCGGCTGGTCCTGCACGGCAGTAATCGGCCCTATCTAGAACAGTTGGCCAACTCACTGCCCAACAACGTTATTTGGTATGGCAACGGGCCGGCTGACAACTACCGGCTGCTGAGTAGCTCCACCGGTGGTGGTCGCAACAGGGGCGAGTTGGCGCTCGATCTGGCAACACCAATCAACCCACTGGCAAAGACCGACCAGCCAAGACCGGGTCGCGGCGTTGGGAAGCTAGAGTTGGAACTGAGTATCCCCGGCCGGTTCAACCTGGAAAACGCGGCGGCAGCGCTGGCGGCCTGCCAAGTGTTGGGACTGCCTGCCGACCAAGTGTTGGCCGCCTTGAAATCGTTTCGCTCAACCAAACGCCGGTTTGAGTACCTCGGCACCAAGCACGGCGTGCCGTACTACGACGACTACGCCCACCACCCACACCAAATCGCCGCTACCATCACTGCCTTTAAAAACTGGCTGCCGGACAAACAGCCGGTGATCGCCTTCCAGCCACACACTTACTCGAGGACCAGAGAACTCTTTGACGACTTAGTGACGGCGCTGGGAACAGCCGATCACTTGCTGTTGCTGGACATTTTTGCGTCGGCCCGCGAGCTGCCCCGCTCAGACGTGTCCAGCGCTCAGTTGGCCGCGGCGCTGTCCCAAGCCTATCCTCACCACCGCGTTGAGCTGCTGGCCAACATCGACGACTTGGCCGAGTACTGTCGGTCGAAACTGTCGGCAGGCCAGGCGGTAATGACAATGGGTGCTGGTGACATTTACCGGCTGCATCAGTTACTCTAAACAATAAATTGTTCCAAACCACTCGTCTATCCCTATAGCCAGCCCCTAAAAATCATGACTTTGGCCCAACAACTCTCTAGTCACCTGCCCGGGATCACTTTTCAACCAGAGGTGCCGTTGGCACCGATGACGTACTTCAAGATCGGCGGGCCGGCCGAAGCTTTTGCCAAGATCAACCAACCCGATCGGCTACCGACCTTGAGCGCTTACTGCGCCCAGCAGCAGATCCCGCTGACCGTGCTGGGCGGCGCCAGCAACGTCATTGTGGCCGACCAAGGCGTGCGCGGGCTAATCATCCGGCTGACCAACGACGAAGTTAGCCTGAGTGATAGCCCAACTGGGTCAACTCTTACCGCTCCATCGCCCAAGGCTGGCCAGCCCACCGGTCCCGCTCCATCACCCGCCACTGACGCCGAACCATCGCCCACTACCAGACAACCCAGCAAACAGCTCACCGCCGGCGCCGGCGCCAGGACGGCCCTGCTCGTCAAAGCTGCTATTGACGCCGGCCTGACCGGCTTAGAGCAATTTCTAGGCGTGCCCGGCACGGTCGGCGGCGCCATCTACAACAACGCCCATTATCTGCAAAACCTGATTGGCCGGCACATTCGCCGAGTGCAAGTGGTCACTACCGACCATCGGTTGAGCTGGCTGTGGCACGACGACTGCCGGTTTGGGTACGACAGCTCACGCTTTCAGACCAGTCGGGAGATCATCGTCCGAGCCGAGTTCGAGCTGGCGATGGGAAATCGACAGCGCTCTGAGCAGTTGATCGCCGCGGCTACCCGCTACCGGGCCCAGACCCAACCGCTGGGGGAACCCAGTTCGGGCTGCATTTTTCAAAACGTCAAGCTAACGCCTCAACTAGCCGCCGAGTTTCCTCAATTTACCAGTCAGGGGTTTGTACCCAGCGGGTACTTGATCGACCAAGCCGGGCTCAAGGGAACGACGGTGGGCGGGGTAACTGTCAGTCCAAAGCACGCCGCTTTTTTCATCAATTCCGGCGGTGGCACCGCCCGGGACGCCAAGCAACTGGTGGCGCTGGTCAAAGCTAAGGTCAAGACCAAGTTTGGGGTAGAATTACAAGAAGAAGTTTTTTATCTTGGTCAGGATCTCCCGGAGCAGAGTTGATGAGCAGTTACTTGATACACGGCGGGACACCTTTGCAAGGATCGGTCCGGGTGGGCGGAGCCAAGAACGCTTCGTACAAACTGATGATCGCCAGCTTGTTGGCCCAAGGCAAGTCAGCCTTGCTCAACTTTAGCCACATCAGTGACGTAGAGCTGGTCAGAAACGTCATCAACGAACTGGGTGCCACGGCCGCCCCGTACGGCGAGCGCGCTTACGTGGTAGACCCGACCGGCCTCGATAGAGACCACCTCCCCAGCAACTACGGCCCCGCCTCTCGGGCTTCGACGCTGTTGGCGGCGCCGCTGTTGGCCAAGTTTGGTCGGGCCGACCTGCCTCTACCAGGCGGAGATGACATCGGCAAAAGACCGCTAGATCGGCACATCGAAGGGTTGCGGGCACTGGGGGCCCAGGTCCAGCTGACCAGCCAGCGACTGATCATTACTGCCTCACGGCTGACCGGCACCACCTACCGTTTTGCTAAAAACACCCACACCGGTACCGAAACGCTGCTGATGGCGGCCAGCATCGCCCAGGGTACCACCATCTTGGAAAACGCCGCCCAAGAAACTGAGGTCGATGAGCTGATCGCTTTTCTCAATGCCATGGGCGCTCGGATTGAACGGGTAGCGCCGCGCACCATCAAGGTCCAGGGTGGACTGCCACTGCACGGCGCCATTCACAAAGTCATGCCTGATCAAAACCAGGTGGTGTCTTTTGCTTGCGCGGCGCTGGCCAGTCAGGGCGACATCATTGTCGAGAACGCCCGGCCCAGTGACTTAACCGCTTTTCTGGACGCCCTGCAAGCCGTGGGGGGCTGTTTTGAACTGGGCAACTACGGCATCCGCTTCTTTTGGGAGCAACCTCTCCACAGCTACCAACTGGCCACCGCTCCTCACCCCGGCTTCAAAACTGACTGGCAGCCGCTATGGGTACTGCTGATGACCCAAGCCCACGGTGTTAGCACCGTCCATGAAACGGTGTCGCAGAGCAGGTTTAAGTACGTGCCGTCACTCCAAGCGATGGGCGCTCAGATCGAGCTGTTCGACCCCCGGGTTGACCAACCTGACGAGATCTACAACTTTAATTTAAACGATGCCGAGGCCAACGAGCCGCGGGCGGTCCGCGTCACCGGGCCCAGTCGGTTGTCCGGCGGTTCGTTCAGTATCACCGATTTGCGTCATGGTGCCACCTTACTGATTGCCGGTATAATTGCTTCCGGGACATCAACCGTGATTGACAAAGACCACCACGTGGACCGGGGTTACGAGCGGATCGATGTCAGCTTGCGTCAGCTGGGAGCGGACATTACCAAACTAGACTGACCGCAGACGGGATAGAAACCTAATGGGATCACTAGCACTACTGCTAGGGCTGCTGATTTTCTCGTTCGTGGTGACGAGCCTGAGCATCGTGCCGTTCATCAACCTGCTGTACTCACTGCGTTTCCAGCGACGCCGCCAGGTTACCCGCGACGTTTTCGGGAAATTAACACCCATCTTCGACAGGTTCCATCATCATAAAGTCGGCGTGCCGGTCGGTGGGGGGCTGTTGGTGATCGTGATCGTGTCGGTCACCTTTGCCTTGCTGCTGCCCCTGCTGGGCTGGCTGGGCATCGATGTAACCAGCGTCTACACCGACATCCGCACCGAGGTCAACATCCTGTTCTTCACATTCCTGTCCTTCGGTCTGCTCGGGCTCTACGACGACATCAAGAAGTTCTTCGGTTTTGAGCAAGACGGGTTTTTTGGCCTGCGGCTTAAACATAAGCTGCTGCTGCAGATCGTGCTGGCCGGCATAGTGGCCGGTTTGATGTTCGCCAACTTAGGACTGTCAATCTTGCACGTCCCTTTCCTGGGAGCCACCCTAGAGCTGGGCTGGTTGTTCGTGCCGTTCGCGGCTTTCGTGATTGTGTCGTTTGCGAACGCCGTCAACATCACCGACGGCCTAGACGGCTTGGCATCAGGCACTTTGATGATCTCACTGTTCGGGCTGTGGTTCTTGTCCGCTTCTATCCTAGATGTACCGTTGGCTATTTTTATTGCCTTGTGGATCGGTTCGCTGATCTCGTTCCTGTACTTCAACGTCTATCCTGCCAGAATATTCATGGGCGACGTGGGAGCGCTGGCCTTCGGCGCTACCCTGGCAGTGGTGGGG
This sequence comes from Candidatus Pacebacteria bacterium CG10_big_fil_rev_8_21_14_0_10_56_10, assembly GCA_002772645.1. Classification (GTDB taxonomy): domain Bacteria; phylum Patescibacteriota; class Microgenomatia; order UBA1400; family PJMF01; genus 1-14-0-10-56-10. The sequence continues at coordinate 69,999 of PFDK01000010.1, forward strand.
CTGCTGTTGGGCAAAGTGCTGGGCCTGGTGATCATCGGCGGTCTGTTCGTGTTCGAGATCTCCAGTTCCCTGGTCCAGTTGCTGTCGAAGCGGTTTCGGGGAAGACGGCTGCTACCGGCCGCCCCGTTCCACTTGACGCTGCAAAAAATCGGTTGGGAAGAGCCGAAGATCGTCCAGCGGTTGTGGCTAGTCCAGATTATGCTGACGCTGTTTGGAGTGTGGCTGGCACTGCTGTGACCAGTGGCGTTTAAGGCCCAAATTTAGAATCCGGTAATGAGCACCAAGTTGTCCTGGCTGCAGGAAAGCGGTAAAACAGAAACAGTCATCTTAGTGACTGCCATGGGAGTGCTGAGCCTGTTGGGGTTGCTGTTTATATTCGAAGCTTCCATTGCTGAGGCGCTCAACACTTTTAACGATCAGTATCACTTCGTCAAGCTACAGGGAGGGTGGCTGGGACTGGGACTGGTAGGTGTGGTGGTGGTTACTTTGCTGCCGCGCAACTGGTGGTGGACCGTAGCGCCTTGGCTTTACGGGGCCGGCTTGGTGGTGATGGGACTGGTGTTTGTCCCTGGCCTGGGTGTGGAGCTCAACGGTGCTCGGCGCTGGTTGAGCATTGGGGGGCTGGCGGTGCTCCAACCCGTCGAACTGCTTAAGTTGACGATGATATTGTTCTTTGGCCGCTGGATGGCCGAACACCAACGGTTGGCGCCGCTGGTGTTCCTGACAGGTATGCCTGTTTTGCTGTTGCTGTTGCAACCAGACCTGGGATCGGCCTTAGTGGTGCTGGTTATCAGCGCCGGCATGTACTTTTCGGCCGGCGGAAATACCCGGGCCTTGGCAACCTTGGCGGTGATCGGGGCAGTGCTGGTATCAGGGGCAGTGCTCAGCTCATCTTATCGGCTGGAGAGGGTGATGACGTTCCTCAACCCCAGCCGTGACCCGCAAGGCGCCAGCTTTCATATCAGACAGATTACTATCGCTCTAGGCAGGGGCGGCTTGTTCGGGCAAGGGATTGGCAACTCTCAGCAGCGCTTTGCTTACATACCAGAAACTAGCACTGACTCAATTTTTGCCATCACGGCCGAGGAGATCGGTTTTGCCGGCTCGGTGGTAATCATCAGCCTGTACTCGGCCTACCTTTGGGCAGGCTACGCGCTGGTAAATAAAGTCAGCGATCACTTCGCGCGGCTGGTGAGCATCGGCGTGCTGATCTGGATAGGCTCCCAAACCTGGCTCAACCTGGCGGCGGTGGTGGCGCTGGTGCCATTAACCGGCATCCCTTTACCGTTCTTCTCGTATGGAGGTTCCTCTCTGGTTATGGTACTGTTGGCCACAGGAATACTACTCAACATGACCAGGGCCCGAACATGAAGCTGGCAGTCGTGGGCGGACACTTGACCCCGGCGCTGGCGCTGATCGAGTACGCGCTGGCTCAACCCCAACCACCTCAACTGGTGTTTATCGGCCGTCTCTACAGTCAGCAGCGCGGCCAGCAACCGGCCCACGAAGCCGCCCAACTAGCTCGGCTGGGCGTGCCGTTCGAAACGTTCTTAAGTCCCAGGTGGTACCAGCCCAACTTGGTTGAAGCACTGACATGGCCCTGGCTGATGGCGGTGGCCGTTATCCAAGGTTGGGTGCTGATGCGCCGTCACCAACCCGATGCCCTAGTCAGTTTCGGCGGTTACTTGGCCGCGCCGCTGGCCCTGGCCGCTTGGCTGAGGGGCGTGCCGATCATCACCCACGAGCAGACCAGCGTAGCCGGCAGCACCAATCGGCTGGTGTCCAAACTAGCCCGCCAAGTAGCGGTGGCTTTCCCTCAAACAGCCGGTGCTTTTCCGGCCGGCAAAACTACCGTCACCGGTAATCCCATTAGAAGAGAGATACTTTCTCCAGTCAGAGCTAAGCCGGACTGGCTGCCTGCTCGGCATAAACCGTTGGTGCTGATCACCGGTGGCAATCAAGGCTCGTTGACGCTCAACACGGTGGTGATGCGCTCGTTACCAACGCTGACGGCCAAGTTTATGGTGGTACACGCTTGTGGCAACTCGACAACCCGTTCTGACTATCGAGCTCAGCTGGAGCAGGCTAGGCTGAAGCTCAAGCCGGCCCATCGCCAGTCATATGTTGTCCGACCTTGGATCGAGGCAGATGAGCTGGGCTGGCTGTATCGCCGCGCCAAGGCGGTTGTGACCAGGGCCGGGGCGAACACGGTCTGGGAGTTGCTGGTCGCCAAGGCACCGGCTCTGCTGGTTCCCCTGCCGTACGCCAAACACGACGAGCAGTTGGCCAACGCTAAGTACTTAGTTGACCGCAAAGCCGCTCGGCTGCTACTGCAAAAAGACCTCAACGCCGAGTCACTGGTGACGGCTGTCCAGGACGTAGCCACCCACCACACGTCGATCAAGCGCTATCTCCACAACATTGATGTTCCCACCGACGGCAGTGCTCGGCTCTACCAAGTAATCATTGAGTCTGTCGTCTCGTCATGAAACACCTGTTGAAACTGGTCAGCGCTGGGCTGTTGATAGCCGGAGCGATCAGCGGAGTGGTCCGGTACACTCACTGGCTGCGCGTCGTCCAAGTGGAGTGCTCGCTGGCCGGCAGTGACTGCCCGCCCCAACTGGAGACGGTTGTCAAAGACTTGCGCGGACAACCAATGTTGTTCACCGACGTCGAAGCCCAGGTGGCACAAGACCAGGCGTATGAAACCTTCGTTCTGGCCAGCGCCACTAGGCTGTTGCCTTCCACGCTGAGGCTGGAGTTTAGGCTGTTGGACCCAACCGTTACCGTTAGCGATGCCACCACTGCCGACAGTCAGCAGTGGTGGATTTCTCCGCAAGGCACTCTCAAGCCTAGCCCTAAGCTCGGTAAGCATGTAGTAGTACTGGGAGAGCAACTGCGGATTGATCAGCCACAACACGAGTGGCAGCGGCTCAGGCCCAAACTTCTCGAGCTAGCTGCCTCCCTGGACCAGCTTGAGCTGCAGCCAAGTAAGGTAGTGGTGATCGACCAAACCACTTTCCGACTGGAAACTGCTACCACCCCACCGATGCTGGGCAGCTTGACGGATTCTTGGCAAAGCTTGGCCAGAATGGAGCTGCTGAGCAACTCGCCGGAGTTCCAACCGTTTGATCCGGCGGTGACGCTGATTGACGCCCGGTTCAAGCTGCCGGTCCTCAAATCAGGCGGCTGAGACTCGACAGTCTCTCTGGTTTGTTGCTATGCTAACTCCACCAAGTATGCCAAAGCACAAGACCATCACGGCTATTGATTTTGGTACCGATAACTGCGCCACCCTGATCGCCACCGTTAATCCCGACACAGATCAACTCAACATTGCCGGTATCTCGATGGTGCCATCACGAGGGATCAGAAAAGGGAGCATCGTCGAACTGGAGCGAGCAGTGTCCACCCTGAGCGAGAGCCTGGACGGGGCAGAGCGGATGGCCGGCTTTCCGGTCAAGTCGGCGTACGTCTCGATCTCCGGAACCCACATTTCTTCCCAGAACTCGCGAGGGGTGGTAGCGGTAGCAGCGCCCAATCAGGAAATTAGCCGCAGTGACATTGACCGCGTTATCGAAGCGGCCCGGGCCGTGTCACTGCCCAATGACCGGACGATTATTCACGTCATTCCCCGAGATTTTAAAGTTGATTCCCAGACTGGTGTCAAGAACCCAGTGGGAATGATGGGAATTAGGCTGGAGTCTGAGGCTCACATCATCACCGGCATGACCACCGCCATCAAGAACCTCGAAAAGTGTGTCGGTGACGTGGGCCTGGAAGTCAACAGTTTCGTGTTTTCCGGGCTGGCCAGCGCCGAGATGGTGGCCAGCGAAACCGAGAAAGAGCTGGGAGTGGTAGTGGTCGACATCGGCACCGGCTCGACCGCGCTGAGCGCTTACGTGGAAGGCTCGCTGGAGTACTCAACTGCCCTGCCGATCGGGGCGCGCCACCTAACTCAAGACATCGCTCTGGGCTGCCGGATAAGCCTGGAAGCAGCCGAAAAGGTCAAGGTGGCTTTGTCCACTGAGTTACTCCAGCCGCTCCAACCCCGCCCGGGTGAGTCTAAGGACGAGTTGGCCCAGCGCCGCAAGAGAGCAGACAAGCTGGAACTGAGCAACCTAGGCATTAACGAAAGCATTAACGAGCTATCTAAAAAAACTCTGGTTGAGGACATTCTCATCCCTCGGCTAAAGGAGATCTTTTTGATGATCGGCCGTGACCTCCAAAATAAACAACTGCTGACAGAACTGCCGGCCGGCATCATCATCACCGGCGGCGGGGCCGAGACGGTCGGCATCGTGGAGGTGGCCAAGCGAACGCTGCGGCTACCGGCCCGGATCGGCCAACCGGCGGACATACCCGGACTGACACCGGACGTCAAGAAACCAGCTTTTGCTACCGCCCTTGGCCTGCTGGAGTTCGGCCGTAAGTACGGCCGAGGTGAAGAAGTTGGCTCCGGTTTTGACCTGGGTGGCTTGGCCTCGACACTGTCGCTGGGCGGGCCGGGAAACAAGATCAGGGAACTACTGCGGTCCCTGCTGCCTTGAGCGGCCAAGTCCAGCCAAAACAGGCCGATGTCAGTCAATTTTAGGCTGGTGACTATCGAGTGACTAGCTGGTGACCAGCGGGTGATACCCCTACTTTTTTGATGACAGAGATGGTACACTTCGAGCCAGTACTATGGGTCTAGTTAAACCGAGCAACACTACCTTTGCCAAGATAAAAGTTGTGGGTGTGGGCGGGGGCGGGGGCAACGCCGTCAACTCGATGATCGAGTCCAAGCAGATCAACGGCGTCGAGTTTATTTCAGTCAACACCGACGCTCAAGCTCTGCTGACGTCAAAAGCCGACACCAAACTACAGATCGGCAGTAACTTTACTAAAGGCCTGGGCTCAGGTGCCGATCCGGACGTGGGCAAGGCGGCCGGGGAAGAAAGCCGCGAAAAGATCAAAGACTTGCTGTTCAACAGCGACATGGTGTTTATCACTGCCGGAATGGGCGGCGGCACCGGCACCGGCTCTTCGCCTATCATCGCCGAGGTAGCCAAAGAGTCGGGGGCGCTGACGGTAGCGGTGGTAACTAAACCGTTTGCCTTCGAGGGAGTTCGCCGAATGCAGGCAGCCGAAGAAGGCATCGACTTGCTCAAGGATAAAGTTGACACTCTGATCGTCATCCCTAACCAGCGGTTAATGGACGTGGTCGATAAAAAGATGACCCTGCTCGACGCGTTCCGGCTGGCCGACAACGTGCTCGGTCAGGGCGTCCAGGGAATTTCCGATCTAATCACCGTCCCGGGACTGATCAACGTGGACTTTGCCGACGTCAAAACGATTATGCTGGAGTCAGGCTCCGCCTTGATGGGCATCGGCGAAGCCAGCGGCGAGAATCGGGCCGCCACTGCCGCTCGGATGGCTATCTCCTCACCTTTGCTGGAAGTGTCGATCGATGGAGCCAAGGGTATTCTCTACAACATCACCGGCGGGCCTGACATGACCATGACCGAGGTGTCTGACGCTTCAGCCACTATTGCCAACGCCGCCGATCCCGACGCCAACATTATTTTCGGCGCCACCCTCAATGAGGAGATGGGCTCGAACATCAAGATCAGCGTTATTGCCACCGGTTTCGACGAAAACCAGATGGGCTATGCCGCCACCAACAAGCCGTTTTTCGGCGCTTTCAGCCACGACTCCGCCCAGCGAACGTTGGGAGAGGCTGCCGGCATTAGCCGGCAGCCGGCCAAGTTTGACCGCACCCCCAGCGGATTCACCCAACCACAGACCCAAGCCCAGATTGTCTCTCCGGATAAAGATCAGCCCAAGAGTAATGGTCAGGGTTCTTCCAGACCGTTTGTCCGCTCGCAAGCATTTGGTGACGACGTCAAGGACGACGACAACGCCGGTCAAGGCGCTAAATCAGATAATCAGTTTGAGGACGAGTTCGATATCCCCGCCTTCCTCAGAAACCCAAAGTAGTTGTCAATAGCTACAGTCGCTTGAAGAAGGGTTAGCCCCCGGCCGGTCACTGTGGTTGTTCCGGCCGGCGCCAAGTTTCCAGCTGCAGAATACCAACCCGCTGACGACGGGCCAGCTAACCGCCGGCGGTAGCCTCTTGGTACCACTCATCGAACAGCGACGACAACTGATCGGGAGTAGGTTCGCGCAGTACGTACCAAACTTGATCGTTGGCTTGACGAACGGTGTGGGCTACCGGCAGGCCCAGTTGTTTAGCCCGCCAAGTGAGAAGGGAGTCATAGTGCTCGCTACGGACACCGGGCACGTAAATGCGGACCGTGGCCTGATCTAGATCGTCTCGGAGCTGCCAGTCGTAGAGCTGATCAATAGAGCGTTGCATCACGTCCAGGCCGGCCCGATTAACCGGCCGGAACACGCTAGCGTCCAGGTGGTGAATGCTGGCTGTTATCATGGCCGCTACCAGCGCGACCGCCATGCCCCAGGTAGCCAGTTTTTGCCAAGTAGTCCGGGCCAGTGACACCAAGCCACTCAGCGCCGCCATCACTAGCGGTACCCACAAAATAAAGTGAGGGGTAATGTAGTAGTCGAAGAAGAAACCGTTGTTGCCGCGCCACACCAAGTAAAATAGGTACGGCAGGGCCCAGATCAAAGCCAGTACTTGCCAGCGATGATCGCCGCTGCGCCCTGATCGCTGAGATCGCCACGTCCGCCAGCTCCACCACAGCACCAGTCCGAAGGCCGCTATCAACCAGCCTCGGGAGAACTGGATGCCTCGAAACAATAACTGGGAGCTGGCCGAGATAAGCTGGCCGGGCCGTTGCCGCCACAAAGTAGCCCAGTCAATCTGCTGAGACTGGTCACTCAGCGAAGCAATAACACCGTTGGTCATCACCAGGTTGTGTCTGAACTCAAACAGTAACTGGGGAAAAAGCGTCACGCCGATCACCACCGCTGACAGCGCCATTTCTTGCCACTTAAACTTGCTTCTCAGCCAGGGGATAGCCAGCCACAGCGGACCTACCAAGAACACCGCGTAGGCAAACTCGGACTGAAGTGCTAGGCCCAGCAGGAAGAAGCTCAACAGCAAGTGTGGCAGCGAGCGGCGAGCCTGGAGCAGCGTCCAGATAGCCCCCGCCATCAGCGGCAGTGACAGTAACGGGTTCCAAATCGTCAAGCTGCCGGTGATACTTCCCGGGACCAGCGTCAGCAAGTAGGCGTTCAACATCGCCCAGCGCTTGTTCCCAAACAGTTGGTGGCTAAGCAACCAAAAAAACGGCAGGCTGAGGCTGGCCACCAGGATGAACCAAGCATTAAGCACCCAGGGACTACCGCCGCCCAGCAAAAGTCCTGGTACGCCTAAGTAAAACCAGATAGGTCCGAGAAAGAAGCCGGCGATGCCGGTAGTGGGCCCGATCAAAGTGAAGTCGCCATTGATGATTGCCTGGATCTGCCAAATGTCCCGGCCCTGGTCCCAAATGAAGTACTGCGACTGGCTAAAGTTCCAGAAACGAATCGCCAGGCCGATCACCAGGTACAGGCCAAACTGCCAAGACAACAAGGTGGGCAGTACGGAAGGGGACGGAGGTGATGACAACGTTGATGGTGGCGGTGATGGCGTTAGTGGCGGTTTGAAGGGACGTGGACGAGCAGAGCGCTTGGCAGCCATGGTTGCATTATACCCACAGTGGCTTGACAATCTTTTTGAGAACAACTTCAAAACATGACTACTAAGCCCCGTTGACCAGGCCACCAGCGGTCAGTACAATTTCACCATCATTTCTGGGCACCTGCCGTGCCCGTGGTGACCGTGGTGCTCACCGCGCCTGCCGCCAGAGGTGACGCTCGATCATGCCTCAGCTGACCAACACCCGCCAACCGCCCGACTTTTCCCAACTCGAGACAGAAGTGCTGAAGTTTTGGCGCAGTAGCCGGGCGTTCGAACGCCAGGTTGAGATGCGGCCGGCAGACAAGCCTTTCGTGTTTTACGACGGCCCGCCCTTTGCCACCGGCATGCCCCACTACGGGCACTTGCTGGCGTCCACCACCAAAGACGTGGTGCCGCGCTACTGGAGCATGAAAGGCTACCGGGTCGAGCGGCTGTGGGGATGGGACTGTCACGGCCTGCCAATCGAGACCATGATCGAAGGTCAGCTGGGCATTAAGGGCAAACGCCAGATCGAAAAGTACGGCATAGCCGAGTTTAACCAAGCTTGCCAGCGCGAGGTGATGCGGCTGGACTCCGAGTGGGAGAAAATTATCAGCCGCCTCGGCCGATGGGTGAACTTTGCCCATAACTACAAGACCATGGACCTGCCCTACATGGAGTCGGTGTGGTGGGGTTTCCGCCAACTCTACGATAAAGGACTGATATACCAAGGAAAACACGTCATCATGTACTCACCGAGTTCCGGGACGCCGCTGTCCAAGTTCGAGGTAGCCATGGACAACAGCTACCAGCAGGTCACCGAAACCGCCACTATCTATAAGTATCGGCTGAAGGGCCAGCCGGACACCTACTTGCTGGCCTGGTCAACCACCCCGTGGACCAAGCTGGCCACTCCCGCGCTGGCTGTTAACGCGGCGCTGGAGTACGCCCAAGTTAGACAGGGTAACGAGTACCTCATTTTGGCCGCGTCTCGACTGGGCGAGCTCACCGACCAGCCTTATGAAGTGGTTAAGACAGTCCGCGGCAGCGACCTGACCAAGTTAGAGTTTGAGCTGCAGTATGATTTTTACCCTGACCGGACGCCGCAACAAAAAGCAGGGGTGATCGTGGCAGACGATTTTGTCAGCGATGAGGAAGGCACCGGCATCGTTACCCTGGCCGTGTACGGTGAAGATGACTATCGGGTGATGAAAAAGCACGGTATCCAGCTGATCGAACACCTCGATGACGAAGGCAGGTTTAAACCGGAAGTGACACCATGGGCGGGCAAGTCATACCTCGAGGCCAGTCCGTCGATCGACGATGACTTGCGCGGCCGAGGCCTAGTGTATGTTCAGCGCGATCACTCCCACCAAGTGCCGCTCGATTACCGGACGGGCGAACGAGTTTACTTCGCGCCGGTGCCGGCTTTGTTCGTCAACGTTAACCAGCTCAAGCAGCAACTGATCGAAGCCAACGAGAGTATCAACTGGATCCCAGCCCACCTCAAGCACGGGCGTTTTCTTAAAGGTATCGAGAACGCTCCCGACTGGAATATTTCCCGGTCCCGGTTCTGGGGCACACCCATTCCCATCTGGCAAAGCCAGGACGGCCAGCAGCGGCGAGTGATCGGTTCGCTTTCCGAGCTCAAGGACTGGGCGGTCAAGCCGGAAGTTGTCGACAGCCTGACCGACCTCCATCGCCAGTACCTTGATGAGGTGGAGGTGTGGGTTGATGATGAACGAACGGTAGTAGGCACCAGGGTCCCAGAGGTACTCGATTGCTGGGTTGAGTCGGGCTCGATGCCGTTTGCCTCAAAACACTATCCGTTTGAGAACAAAGCCGCTTTCGAGACCGCCTACCCGGCCCAGTTTATCAGCGAGTACATCCCCCAGACGCGGGCTTGGTTTTACTGCATGCACCTCATCTCGGTGGGAATCTTTGGCCGGCCGGCGTTCGAGAACGCTTTGACAACCGGCACCATCTTGGCCGAAGATGGCTCGAAAATGAGCAAGTCCAAGCAGAACTTTCCCGATGCTACCGTGGTAATGAACAAGTATGGCGCCGACACGTTGCGGCTGTACCTGATGAGCTCGCCGCTGATGAAAGGGGAGAGCTTGAACTTTAGCGAAAAAGAGCTGGCCGACATCAACCGTCAAGTACTGATCATTTGGTGGAACGTGACGCGTTTTTACTTGAGCTTTGCCGATCGCTCCCACCGGGTAAGCGAGCCTCCAGCCGAGATCGCCGCCACCAGCCGAGGCAACGCTGAGGTAATGGACCGCTGGCTGGTGGCCAGGCTGGAGGCGCTGACGGCGGAAGTGACCGCTTACTTTGACGACTACGACTTGGCCCGGGCCAGCCGAGTGCTGATGGCGGCCGTGGATGAGCTGTCTACCTGGTACCTGCGGCTCAGTCGCCATCGTCTCAAAGCAAAGGGCAACGCGACTGCCAGCCATACTTTAGGCTGGGGCCTGTACCGGTTAGCCCAGCTGATGGCGCCGCTAACCCCATTCTTTAGCGAAGTTGTCCACCAGCAGTTGGTCGATGGGGACAGCTCGGTCCACCACACCGACTGGCCAGCCGCTAACCGGCAGCCGAGTGATGAGCAGCTGCTGGCCGAGATGGAGCTAGTCAAACGGATTGTTGAGATTGGCCGAGCGGCACGCCAGGCTCAAGGCGTCAAGCTCCGCCAGCCGCTCAGCCAGGCCAGGGTGACTTCGCCTGCCGGCACCACTCAACCGGCCGACGAACTACTGGCCCTGATCTCTCAAGAGCTAAACGTCAAAAAGGTGGTCTGGGAACAAGCCGGCGATGCAACCAAAGAGCCGTCTATCGAGTTTGAGTGGCAGCTGACGGCGGAGCTGAAAGCAGAGGGCGAAGCTCGGGAACTAACTCGACAAATCCAGTCCCTGCGACGCCGGGCCGGCTTGACCGCCAGCCAGCACGTCACCGTCACCGCGCCCAACTGGCCGGCCAGTCACACCGCCAGTATTGAGTCGGCCGCCAACGTATCGCTGGTGCGCGGCAGTGAGCTGGGCATCAGGTCAACCCCGTCAACACAGTAAACCAAGAGTAAACCTGACTTTCGCGCTTTTTTGATTTTTACGTTTCTTTCCAGTTGGCATTATTTTCTTGGCATATCTAAAAAACGCACTTAAGCGCGTGGGCCAAAACGGCCCACTTTCGGCACACTAACGGCCCACTTTCGGCACACTAACGGCCCACTAATGGCCCATTAATGGCCCACGGAAAATGTGTGCCAAAAAAACACCCCAAAGAAATTATTCCGTATGGGACTAGTCAGCAAATTAAGGGTTACTAGTCCGCGAAAGTCGAGTGCTATACTCAACGCCATGAGATGGTTCGTTCCAGCAGTATTGGTCATTTTAGGAGGCATTAGCTTGCTGACTCTGCGTAGCGTAGCGACCGAGCTGGCCACCTTCCAGTTTGTGTTCGTGCTGATCAGCTTGACCGCTTACTTGGCTGTCAGCCGGGTACCGTTCGAGTGGTGGCTGAAAACTCGGTGGGTGTGGTATGCCGGTCTCAACATCATGTTGGTGACCACATTGCTCCTGGGCAGTGTCACTCGCGGCTCCGCTCGGTGGCTGCCGTTAGGCCCAGTCTCGGCCCAACCTTCCCAGTTCGCGGTGCCGGTGGTGGCGCTGGTGGTGGGGATGGTGATTGCCCGCCGAGGTATCAACAACTGGCGTCAGCTCGCCAGCGGCTTGGGGTTGATTGCCTTGCCAGCCGGCTTGATCGCCATCGAACCAGACCTGGGTACGGCTATCGTGTTGGTGCTCAGCATGGGGGTAGTTTTGTGGCTGGGTAATCTGTCCTGGAAATACGCGGGCGCGCTGCTGCTGGCGCTAGCCTTTGTCGCTGTCATCGGCTGGACGTCATTGCTGCAACCGTACCAACAGCAGCGGTTGACCAGCTTTGTTCAACAACAACAAGGCCAGGCCGGCTACAATGCTCGGCAGTCATTGATCGCGGTTGGGTCTGGCCAAGTTTTTGGTAAAGGCCTAGGTCAGGGTAGCCAGTCTCACTTGCGCTTTTTACCTGAGCGCCAAACTGACTTCATTTTTGCTTCGCTGGCAGAAGAGTGGGGCTTCGTGGGCAGCACGCTGGTGATCGGGCTGTACGCAGTGCTGGTCTGGTACTTGTTGGGCACCAGCACCGGATTGCACCGGCCGGCCGGCAGCTACTTAATAGTGGCAGTTGCCAGCTTGATCGCGCTGCAGACTGTCATTAACATCGGCATGAACATGAGCTTGTTGCCGATCACCGGCATCACCCTACCGTTTATATCTTACGGCGGTAGCTCTCTGCTGGCCACAGCCTTGATGCTAGGCCTGGCCCAGTCAGCTTTGAGCGAGGGCGGCCGCAGTTACAGCACTCACGTGGGCTAGTCGATGGTGTGGGCCGGTCATGAGGGTGGGCTAGTCGATGGTGAATGATATAATGCCTGACCTGCATGCCAAAATCAGCATCGCCATCCACCTCTAAAAAAACGTCTCAGCGGACGTCAAGACGCGCATCCAAACCGGCGGCAAAACCAAGTCCCAAACCGACGGCAAAAAAAACTGCTGACCAGCGCTCAAAAACCGCCGTCATCCAACTGGCCGGTAAGCAGTTCCTGGTGTCGGAAGGCGACGTGGTGACGATCGACAAAACTCTCGACCAAGAGGGCGGTACGGTCACCGTTTCCGATGTCCTGCTGGTTACCGACGGTAACGAAGTCAAGATCGGCACGCCTACCGTAGCTAAGGCCAGCGTCCAGCTAAAAGTTCAGCATCAGGGCAAAAGCCCTAAACTGCGAGTGGCCACTTTCAAAGCTAAGTCCCGTTATCGCCGGGTTAAAGGTCACCGCCAGCCACAAACCATGCTGGAAACCGTCAAGATTAAGGCTTAGCTTATCTGCGCGGCCCGGCTGTCCATGCCCAAGTTCTACTTTCTACTCGGTTCCTTTCCTCAGCTGGCCAGAGCAGAGCTGGCCACAGTCAGCGGCCAACGCGTCGAGATATTGGCGGACGGCCGACTGGCCGAGGTAGAGCTGAACGATGATGACCAAGCACGCCGTGTCTATCATCAACTGGGTGGCTCAGTCAAAGTTTTTAAACAGATTTGGGCCGGCCAACCGGACGATGATGGCCAGCCTAACAACTTGAAAAGAGTGCTGATGGCCACCATCTCGTCTGGGAGTGGTCAGTTCGGCTTGAGCAATCAGTCCACGCAACCTAGCCCGGGTCTTACCGAGCAGTGGCTCAAACAGCAGCTCAAGGCCGACGGCGTCAAAGCCCGGTTCCGCCCCAGCGAGCGCTGGGGAGTAACCACTGCTCTGCTCGAGCACCACCCGGATGTCATCGACTTAGTGATAACTAGCTGGCGGGAACAAGTGTTAGCCTTGCGCAGCATCGCCAGCCAAAACATTTCAGACTGGGCAAAGCGCGATCGCCGCAAGCCGTACGCCAACCGCCGCAAAGGTCTGCTACCTCCCAAACTTGCCCGGATAATGGTCAACTTGGCAGTAGGCGGTCCCCAACAGCAGCACAGCTTGATCTACGACCCTTTTTGCGGCAGTGGAAGTATTTTGATGGAAGCGGCCCTGCTTGGCCACCAGCCATGGGGTTCGGACCTGGACCGGTCGGCCGTAGAGGGTTCGCTTGACAACTTAAGCTGGCTTAGCAGCGAGTACAACCTCACTCCCAACTGGTCAGTGTTTCGGCACGACGCTGGCCAAACAATTCCTGCCAACCTGCCCCAGATGGACGCGGTGGTGACCGAACCGTTTCTGGGCAAACTGACACCCCGGCCCGCAGAGCTGGCTGGTATGTTTCGCGGCCTGTCGAAAATGTACCTGGGAGCGTTGAAGAGGTGGCGGTCAGTTCTGAAGGCCGGTGCCCGAGTGGTGATCATTATGCCCAGGTTTAGCGATAGTCACGGCCGGACGGACGGTAGTACCGATCGCCAGTCAGCCGACCGCCAGCTGAGCGTTTTGATTGACAAGCTACCAGGGCTCGGATACACTACCGATTCAGAATCATTCCGATACAGCCGTCCAAATGCAGTAACAGAGCGGGAAATATTCCTGCTGAAAAAACACTAACGAGACACCATGTCAAAAATTAAGGCATCCGGCAAAGTCGCGCAACAATCACAGCGCCGACGCTCAGGCAAGCGGCTGGGCGTCAAAAAATTTGGTGGAGAGCGAGTTATCACCGGCAACATCATCGTTCGCCAGCGCGGCGCTCGTTACAAGGCTGGTAAAGGGGTGGGGATGGGCAAAGACCACACCCTGTTTGCTCTCCAAGACGGAGTGGTAGCGTACGGCCTCAAACACGGTAGTACCGTGGTCAACGTTGGCTAGCGCGGCGAGCCCGAGCGGCCCTGACCGTGAAAAGCAGTGGGGACTGTGGTATAAGAAGTGCATGGCTAACGACGTCACTTCGCTACCTCTCGACCAGCTCGAACCCAATCCCTTTCAACCTCGAGAAAGGATAAAAAAAGAAGACATCGCCGAACTGGTTGACTCAATCAAGATGTACGGCGTGATCGAGCCGCTGGTGATAGCTCACACGCCGGCCGGCTATCAGATCATTGCCGGTGAGCGGCGGTGGCGGGCGGCCCGAGAGGCCGGCCTGGCCGAGGTACCGGTTCACGTCAAAGAAACAACCCCCAGAGAGATGCTGGAAATGGCCCTGGTCGAGAACGTCCAGCGAAGCGATCTGTCTCCCATCGAGCGCGGCCAGGCTTTTAAACAGCTGACTGAAGATTTTGGTTACACTTCTTATAAAATTGCCGAGCGGATAGGTAAGTCAGGCCCCTACGTCAGTAACACTCTCAGGCTCCTCAAACTGCCTGATGCTATCAAGGACGGGCTGATTGGCGGCCTGATATCGGAACACCAGGCTCGGGCTTTTCTGGGCGCCAAGGATGAGCGTTTAATGATTGAGTGCTACAAAAAAGTGCTCAAAAATGGGTGGGGAACCACCCAAACAGAGAGCTACGTCCGAGAGCGGGTCCTGGCAGCGGAGTCGACGGAGTCAGGCGCAGGGCAAAAGCAGGCGGGTGAAAGCCAGTCTGGGCCTTACGTTACCCAACGGCAGGTAGCCAGGTGGCAGAAAATACTTAAGGAACGCCTAGTGGAGCGGGCCAAGTTAAACGTGTCCCGGTCTGACCGGCTCACCAGGATCACCTTGTCGCTGAGAGGTTCTCCACAAAAAACCCAGGCTGACCTTGACAAAATCATGGCTGTCTTGGTGGGTAAGGACCAGTTGCAGCCCTGAATCTGGCTGTTTGAGCATAAGTCAAACCTGAGATTCAAGAAGCTGGTCAAGGCAAATGCACCGGCCACCAGCCTTAGTTATCCACCAGGCCTATCTCTGGCGGCGGCCAGTAGCGAAAGAAGGCCCTGCCGACAATCGAGTCCAGCCCAATCGGCCCCCAACTGCGCGAGTCACTCGAGTGAGAACGATTATCGCCGACCACAAAGTACTCGTCGCCGCCCAAGACGGTCGGGCCTTGGCGAGTAAAAGCACCGCTAAAGGTCAGTTGATCACTTGGCAAGTAACTCTCTGGTAGCGGTCGGCCGTTGACGTAAAGCCGATTATCGACCACCTCCACCGTTTCACCGGGCAGAGCTACGATCCTTTTGATAAAATCACAGCCAGTGCCGCGCGGGCAGTTAGCGGTTTGCGGGGCGTGAAACACCACTACGTCACCGCGCTGAGGCTGGCCGAGGCGGTAGCTGATTTTGTCGGTCAGCAAGTACTCACCATTCTCAAAGTTGGGCAGCATCGACTCGCCATTGACCTGGTGAGGTTGGACAAAGAACAGATAAATCACCAAAAAAATTGACAAAGCAATCACGACCGTCTCGATGAGGTCAAGAAAAAGCCGACCAATAAATCCAACAACCTTTACCATCAGCACAAGGAAGTAGCTACCGGCCAAAATTATGGCCGTTCTCGGCTAGAGATTCAAGCCCCGAAGCGTCATAATAGGCCCATGGGGTACACCAAGAGCGCGGTGGCCGGTTTCAGCTGGCAAACTCTGCTCAAGTTGGTCATGGCCGGGGTGGCGTTGGTCAAAGTCTCGATCCTGGCACGGCTACTGACGCCGCTTGATTTCGGTCTGTTTTCGCTGACTACCATCGCGCTGGGTATCACCGAGGCCACCACTCAAACCGGTGTAAACTTAACGATCGTCCAGTCTAGACAATCGGTACGCTATTTTCTTGATTCTGCCTGGGTGATCGCCATCATTCGCGGCTTTGTGATCGGCGCTTTGATGATCGTGCTGGGCTTGGGAATGGCCCGATTATTTGACGAGCCTGACTTGGTGGGACTGGTGGGACTGGCCTCACTGGTGCCGGTGATCAAAGGCTTCATCAATCCCACAATTATTTCGCTGCAAAAGAACCTGCGATTTTTTCACGACAGCCTGTTTCGGGCTTCACTGCCAGTGGCGGAGCTACTGATAGTGGTACCGCTGGCGCTGGCTTGGAGATCGGCGGCTGCCATGGTGCTAGCCATGGTTGGCGCGGCGGTGTTCGAGGTGGTCATTTCGTTCCTGTTCTTCAGCGACCGGCCGCGTTTTCACCTTCGCCGGTCAGCCGCTGCTACGATCTTAGCTAATGCCAAGTGGCTGAGCTTGACTGCTTTGCTCCATTACTTGGCAGAAAACGTCGATAACTTCTTGATCGGCAGGCTGGCCGGCACTAACTCCCTGGGCCTATACCACAATGCTTACTCGCTCAGCCATAAAGCTAATCACGAGTTTGCTAAGTCTACCGTCCACGGCACTTTTCCCATTTTTAGCAAGTTTCACACCGATAGCAGGCGGTTGCTCAGGGGGTTGTGGCGGTCGGGAGGAGCTTTGTTGGTGATCGCGCTGGTGGCGTCCTTGCCACTGCTGATAGCGCCGGAACTGATCGTAACGCTGGTGCTGGGCGATCAGTGGCTGAGCATCGTGCCGCTGGTGCCGTGGCTGGTGGCTGCTGGCTTGGTCCACAGCGTAGCCACCCTGCTGTACAGTGCCTTCCTGGCGCGACAGATGTACGGCACTATTAACTGGCACTTGGGGGTGACGGTAGCGGTGCTGGTGGGACTGCTGATCGCTCTCACTCCCAGGTGGGGACTGGCCGGAGCGGTAGCGGCGGTGCTGTTGTCAAGGCTGGCAGCCCTGCCCTTGGTGCTGGTTGCGCTGAGAAAACTTGCTAAAAATACTTGATAAGCAGCTCGGACACTATGAACACAGAGGTAAACAGATCAGGCGCTATCAACTCAAACGCTGTTGAACCAGGGCACAGTCTAAACAAGCTGCCGCTGACGGTGGTTATTCTTGCCCACCGGCTTGACGAGTGGTTGGAGACGGCTATTGACTCGGCGGGGCGGGCGGGCGAGGTGGTCGTTGCCCACACCAATCACCAGTATGACTTGCCTGGATCCAGGATGGGAGTTAGGCACGTTCGGTTGGAGACCGATCGGCAGGCTGACCGGCAGCCAAACTTCTCAGCCTGGCGCAACCAAGCCATCGGCTACGCCACCCAACCCTGGACCCTGTTCCTGGACAGCGATGAGCAGATTGCCGAGGAGAGTTGGCCGGAGCTGGCAGCCATCGCTCAGGCGGACCCGGAAGACTCAACCGGCGTTTACACCGTCCGTCGAGTAGATTACTTCTACGGCCAGCCGCTTAGCTGGGGAGAGGTCAGGCGGGTGGAGCTGGCGCGGCTGGGCCCCACCGACCGGCTGATCGCCAGCCGACCGGTCCACGAGGTGATCGCCGCCAACCTGCCCAGCACGGCTTCTCAAGTCACTCTGCTTCACTTTCCCCACCCCGACATCAGCCGTTTTATCACTAAAGTGGGCTGGTATGCTCGGCTGGAAGCCGAGTATCGCTACCAGCGCGGAGAGCGCTTTAGCCAGTGGCGGACGGTGGCGTTCCCGCTGGGCAAGTGGCTGTACAACATGGGCTGGCGACTAGCCTGGCGAGATGGCTGGCGGGGAGTGGTGTATGCTACCCTGATGAGCTTGCACTCGTTCTGGGTTCGCCTCTACCTCTATGAATACGCCCGGTCCGGGGATGAACCTTCCCCAAACTAGACGGTGGAACTGGCTTTCCCGGCAGAGTTGGTTTACTCGGCAGAGCTGGTGGTGGTGGGCGCTGGTCGGGCTGTTGTCGCTCGGCCAACTGCAGCGCCTCCAGATTACTGCCGATATTGCCGTCAACATTCACGATGGGCTGTTAGCAGGCTGGGCAATTTGGCTGGCGTACCGGCAGCGCAGATTTCTCGTTGATAAAGTGGCAGCTCAGGCCAGCCGTTACTCTTGGCAAGGGGTGGTGGTGATGAGCTGGGTGGGGCTGGGCTGGGCGACAGCGCTGTCACAGGGTGAGCTCAGCGCGCTGGCGGTGCTGTTTACAGTCCGGTTGGGACTGTACTTGAGCTGGGCGACGCTACTGTGGTGGACCAAACCGGTGTCGCTGTCCAGGCTGGAGCTGGGGCTGGTGGGACTGGTGGGGCTGACGGCTTGGTTTGGCTGGCTGCAGTACGTCCTCATTCCCGATACCAGAGTGTTGGCGGTGCTGGGCTGGGACAACCACCTGTACCGACTGATCGGCACCCAGTTCGATCCCAACTTCACCGGTATCCTGCTGGTGCTGGGTTGGCTGTACGTCTCGGCGCGGTGGCCGGCGGCACATCTTCCTCTAGCTTGGCGCCGGCTGTTGCTGTTGGCGCTGACCGGGGCCATCGCCCTCACTTTTTCGCGCGCCAGCTACCTGGCTTTCGGGATAGTACTGGGGATGAGTTTTGTTTATGGTTTGATCTCGGGTCGCGGCCGGTCGACCAAACGGGCGATCATCACCGCCATCTTGTTTGTGCTGATGGTGGTCCTGGCGCCAAAACCAGGCGGCGAGGGGGTAAAGCTGGACAGGACCAGCTCGGTAACTGCTCGGGCCACTGCTACTCGACGTTTCGTGGCCGGGCTCAAACCCCATCACTGGCTGATCGGCCGAGGTCTGTTCAACTTTGGGAGCGATCAAGCTTCGCAGTCCAGCGACGGCCAGCGATCCGACGGTGGCCAGCAGTTCGGCAGCGGTCAGCGGTCCAACGCCGGTCAGCGATCCGAAAACAGCCCGCGCCCAGACCACGCTGTCTTCCCCGACTCCCTGCCGGTTACTCTGCTGGTCAGCCTGGGACTTCCCGGAGCGGCGACGGTATCCTGGACAATCGTCAAACAAATCTGGGAGTGGTGGCCCATCCGGCCAGTCACCGCCGGTAGCTGGACGGCGGTGCTGATACATAGTCTGTTTAACAACACTTTGCTCCAGTCATTCGTGTTAATTGTGCTGCTGCTGATCACCATCAGCGAACAAGCCCGCTTCGAGCAACACTCTTCAGCAGACCTGGAGTGACTGCCCTTGTTGGCCGGCACCATCATCTCTTAAATTTCTGTGAGCGAAGGATGAACAACATGGACTGTCTATTACTCCTCTTTCCTTTACTCTTCTTTCCTCGGCGGCGGTTTAATTTCAAGGTAGATTGAGGCGCGATCCCTAGCTTCTTCCATTTCTTGAGTTGATAAACTGAAATTTGAACTTAAAATACTCTCTGGACTTATTAGCTCTCCTTTCCGCCTGATGTAGCCTTGACCATCTTTCGTACCATGCTCAGCCTCGTAAACAACTCCTTTATGTATCACATATAGGGGCATTTTCACAGCTTGGACAACGCTGATCACTTCGTTAATACGATCTGTTGTTAGTAAATCGGACCCATTTATCCGTCTAAAGTAATTTGGATTTGTCTCTAAATAACGATCACTGTCCTTGCGATCAAAACAAACATAAAGTCCCGCAAACTGAACATCGCCTCCAATAATGAACTCGTTCCAAGCTAATACGCTTGTTCCGCGATGAAGAATAGCATTTTCGATATCATCTTCAAGATTTCTCATTCGCGGCGACCAAGTGTCCTTCCCTCCTTGTTCAGTAGTACGGGTTCCAGCATCTCTATCTTGAGCAAAATAAACTGTTCCAGTTCTCAGAATAACACCTAATCTGGAAAACATGTTGTTTGGCCCATCACCTGCTCTTACCGTTGAAGCTGATAACTCTAAAGAAAATCCTAGTAAAATATCGAGTTTGTTACGCCATTTGGTGCGGCGTGCCAGCCACGGATTATTCAGATTTACTTCATCTGGCCTAGTTCCATGTATGAAGTATACTTTGTACTTTGAAGAGATCCGCTTGACATCTCTAGTTCGCAGCTCTGCTTGTTCCGTTGATACTCTCGGCCCAAGACTCTGCGCTTGTTCTTCATAATTTTTTGGCAAAGGGATAATCCTCACATCTTGAAGTTAAAACCGAAACTTAACCTTGAACTCGGTCTCAGTGCTGTTACCAGCCCGATCTTCGGCCTTGACCGCAATGGTGTTGTCACCCTCGCTGAGCAGGAGGGTGGTCGAGAATCGTCCTTGTTCGTCGGCCAGCACCAGCCGACCGTTGACCAACACCCGAGCTTTCGGCTCGGTCTGTCCGGCTACCGTCACCCGCTGGTTGTTCCTGCCGATAATCTCCTGACCGTCATCGAGCGATTCGATACTGATGTCCGGTGGCTGACTATCCTGGACCACGGTGTAGCTGCGGGTGGTGGCCGAGAAGTTACCGGCATCGTCTAAGGCGTACAGACTAAACATGTTTTCGCCTTCAGTCAAAGCAAACTTGAACTCGAACTCGCCCTGGCTGTCGGCCTTGGTCCTGGCTACTTCCTGGCTGTCCACCAGTAGGACAATGGTGCTGTGGTCTTCGCTAAAACCGGCTACCGTCAAGGTTTTGTCGACGGTGGCGGGGGGCGGCGCCGAGATGCTGGGAGGCTGGGGCGGAATGTTGTCGCTCGGGGCAAACGGCGAGTTGGCCGGTACTAAAAAAGAAGTTAGTCTGGGCAAACTGGGCACGATCCCCACAAAAAAGAGCGCCAGCAACGCTACCACCACTATGATGGTCAACAGTGTCTGACGCAACAACCGTTGCTGTTCACGCTTGGCTAGTCGGGATGAGCTACGGCGAACGACCATGGCGGTAGTGTACCAAATCTAGAGACAAATTGGGCCTGGCCAACCAGCAACTGAGCCTGCGGTCGGATTCGAACCGACGACCCGCGGTTTACGATACCGCTGCTCTGGCCAGCTGAGCTACGCAGGCGTGCTTGGTGAAATGTTGATACTGCGCCTATTGTACCAAGCCGGATACCGGTTGGTACTCGACCGGACTCTAGCAAATTTAGGGATCTTAAGAATCTGGTTCTAGTGTGGTACTATATCGACGCAGTGCCTGGACATCAAGAAAGCTCAATGACTCATTTACAGTCGATAAGCAGGTAACGAGGCCAACAAGAGAATAGCAGCAAAGCTTGCGAGTGAGGATGTCGCGCCGGAAGTTGCTGTAAGTAGAGAGATACACACAACGGCGCTGTGCTGTGAGCTCCTCAAACTATTAGCTGAAGGCTGGTCACCGGAAAACAGCTAGTTCTAACTGTTTGTTCGGCGGTAAAAACTCAACAGAGCTCACCGTTTCTTTTCATTCTGAACAAACAGGTGGGTGCCAATCAGGATAAAAACAACCGATACTGTCAACACCACCCCCAAGTCAAATATCGGGTTAAACAGCACCACCTCATCAAACACCGGGTCGCCCAAGTAGTAGATACTGCGCACCAGGTCCACCGCGTAGGTCATCGGCGTCAGCCGGGAAGCGATCAAGACAGGTAGTGGCAGCTCCCTGATGGGACTGAACACACCTGCCAAGAAAAACTGAGGAAAGATCAGAAATGGAAAAATCTGGTTGACGCCGCGCTGTTCGCTGGCCCGGCTCATCACCAACACACCGAACGAACCACCAAAAAATGAAATCACCGCCGCCAACGGTAGTAACAACAACAGCTTGGGCAGAACAATAGGCACGCCGATTACCAGCCCGAACGCCACTACTCCCAGCACCTGGATAAATGACACCGCCGACTCGCCCAGAATCTTGCCCAGGATAATAGTGTGGTGAGAGACCGGGGCGATGAATAGCTCCTGAGCGAAGTCGTTTTGCCGGTCTTCGACAAGAGAGATGATGCCGGCGGCTGTCGACTGGAACAACGTCTGGGCCAACACGCCGGTAAAGACAAATGTCAGAAAGTTGAACGATAGCCCCGTCTGCAGGTTTGCCTGCAGACTAGTGCCCAGTACCCCGATGAAAATAGCCGGAAAGACCAGGCTGGCCAAGATCCGGGTTTTGTCGCGCAGTAACTTAGTGACGTCCCGAAATGCGATGGCGATGATGGCACTGAGGTTGGTCATAGTTTAGGTATAGCTGAGCAGCGGCCGCTAGTGGCTAGCTCACCGGCTGGCTGCTATTGCCGATAATTTTCAAGTAAGCTTCCTCTAGCGTTGGGTCGTGGATACTCAGCACGGTCAGCGGTGTTTTGACGCGGCTAATGATACTCTGGGCCGATCCGTTTTGGAGAGGCAAGCGGAACGGCCCCCGACCGTCAAACCGGAGGCTGTGGTGGTTGAGCTCGCTTTCCAGCCGACGGCGGTCATCGGCATCGAGCTCCAGGTACGACTCTACCAGCTCCTCTTTAACTTGGCGCGGCGTGCCTTGGGCCACGATCCGGCCGTGGTTGATCATACATACATAATCGGCGCTCTCCGCTTCTTCCAGATAGTGCGTTGTCAAGAAAATCGTCACCTTTTCGCGCTGCCGAATTCCCTGCAGGTACTGCCAGAGGTTGTTACGACTAATAGGATCCAGGCCAGTGGTCGGCTCGTCCAAGAACAGTACTTTAGGGCTGTGCATCAAGCTGCGGACGATCTCCAGCTTGCGCTTCATGCCGCCAGACAGCGACTTGACTGGGTCAAACAACTGCTCCTGAATACCCAACACCTCAGCCAAATCCCGTGCTTTGCGCCGGTACTCTTGGGGCATAAACCGAAACGCCGGCCGGTAAGTGTACAGTCCATACAAACTGACGTGAAAGCGAACGTTTTCCTCAGCAGTCAAGTTCTCGTCCAAGCTTGGGTTCTGAAAAATCACGCCGATGTTCTTGCGCACCCCCAAAGGATCGTCCCCCACCTCATGACCGGCTACTGTAGCGGTGCCGGACGTCTTAGCCAGGGTGGAGGTGAGAATTGAAATGATGGTAGTTTTACCGGCGCCGTTGGGCCCAAGCAGGGCAAAGAAGGATCCTTTCTCCACGTAGAACGAGACGCCGTTGACAGCGTTGACACTGGCTTTTTTGTAGCGCTTGACCAACTGGTCAACCACTACGATCTGGTTGGGTTTGTTGGGATGGCGCGGCATGGGCTAAAGAAGCTCATTTTAGCACTGATTAAAATTTGTAGAAGTATTCTGGACAAGGTGTTCTGGACAAGGCTCTTATTTTACCGCTACGCTCCAACTGGAGCTGAGGACGGTGCTCATCTCAAGTCAATTTGGCCTGGGTAGCTATGTCAAACACTATCTCAAAAACCATCCAGAGCCTTTATTAATTTCGCTTCTCAGCATATTAACAGTTGTGAAACACCTTACAATGTGTTCAACCGGTGCTTTATTTAATTTTCTGTCACTTTTTGAGCGGGTGAAGGGAATCGAACCCTCGTCTCAACCTTGGGAAGGTCGCGTTCTGCCATTGAACCACACCCGCTTCGGCCTTAACCCAAGCTATTGTAGCAAGAAAACCGGCTTTACAACCGCCCGCTAGGCGTGCCTAAATTAAGCCGCATCAAGAGGGTAGAGAGAGATTCGGCTCGATGACCTATCCAGCAACCGGTTGATACCAACGCGGTGCTCCGTCCGACCAGAGAGGAAAGATGCGGCAGAAACCAGCAAATATGGTATCCCTCCTCTCGATATCGCCAGAGGAGGGTGTATGTCACTTTTGAGATTATTCACGTCCGAGTCCGTCTGTGCCGGACATCCGGATAAAATTTGCGACCAGATCTCTGACGCCATCGTCGACGAGATCCTGGCCCAAGACCCCAACGGCCGAGCTGCCATCGAAACGCTGGTCACAGCCGACCAGGTCGTACTGGCCGGCGAGGTCAATACCACTGCCGAGCTGGATGTAGTGGCGCTAGCTCGTGACCAGATCAGGAGGCTGGGCTATACCGATCCAGCGTTCCGGTTCAGCGACCGATCGGCGGTGCTGGCGCTGATTCATCGCCAGTCGCCGCAGATCGCGCGGGGCGTTGACCGGGACGGCGCCGGTGACCAAGGAATGATGTTCGGCTATGCTTGCCGCGAGACAGACCAGTTGATGCCGCTACCGATCATGCTGGCCCACCAACTGGCCCGGGGTATCGACTCTGCCCGCGAGTCTGCCACTCTTGAGTACTTGCGGCCGGACGGCAAAACGCAAGTGACGGTAG
>PFDK01000010.1:94049-109196 GCA_002772645.1 Candidatus Pacebacteria bacterium CG10_big_fil_rev_8_21_14_0_10_56_10
ATGGTCAGCCCGCCAGTATCGAGGCGGTGGTGGTAGCCGTACCTCACCACCCGCGTGTTGAGCTTGGTCAAGTCAGAGAAGACTTGCTCAAACAGGTAGTGGGGCCGGTGGTCGAGCCCACCGGCCTGCCGTTTGCGCCCGCCAAGCTAGTGGTCAACGGCACAGGTAAGTGGCACCTGGGCGGGCCGGCTGCCGACGCTGGGATGACTGGCCGCAAGATCGTAGTAGACACTTACGGCGGCTACTCGCGAGTGGGCGGCGGTTGTTTCAGCGGTAAAGACGCCACTAAAGTAGACCGGTCCGGAGCGTACATTGCCCGACACTTGGCAAAAAACATCGTCGCTCATGGACTGGCGGAGCGCTCTGAGGTCAGTTTGGCTTTCTGTATTGGCCAACCGCGGCCGGTGATGAAACAGGTGCGCACTTTCGGTACTGCCCAGACGTCCGCTAAAGCTATTGCCGGGTTCATCGACAACATCCTCGACCTGAATGTCAAAAACAACATCGAGTATCTTGACCTGCGCCGGCCGGTCTTTCTGCCGACTGCCGCCTACGGACACTTTGGCAGGGACGAGTTTAAGTGGGAAGAAGTAGTGCGGTGACCCTCTCCACTGGCGAACCCGACCGGATTCGAACCGGCGATCTCCTGCGTGACAGGCAGGCGTGTTAACCGCTACACTACGGGTCCTGGATAGGAATTGAATTATACTTGACTCGAGCTATCTTTGCCAAGGCATCATTGATTTAATTTGATATAGTAATGACGATGGCAAGCGGTAAAGAATACAAGATAGTTGTTCCTCCAGGAGAGGTCGAAACTCGAAAGGGTGAAGATGCGATTTATCAAATAATATCAAATCTGGCAGAAATAGGAATTGTCGGTGAAAATCAGGCTGTACTCGAAAATTTAATAAAAGCTAACCCGGGCGAATTTGTCGCCCACGTCTTGAATTTACTACACAGAGACGCCATATTTAATGTTTTTAGAACAAAAAAATACGGAGGGGTAAAGTTTGATCTTTTTAATACTTATGATCCTGATGATCCTGATAGAGATGCAGAGTTTCGAATCAATGCCGATCTCCCCCTAACTAAACAAGGTTTGACGCTGTTACTAGAGGGATTTAGCCGGAAAGCTATGGCCAAGTTGATTGATCCGGAATCTGAACTAGATGTCGAAAAAATACTTGCTCTTGGTTGGACCTTTACAGAGATTGAGTATGAAGATGACCTGTCGGCCAGCACTCGCCCAACTATGCTAGAGTAGCAGCAGTGAAACTGCCGCTGTCCAAACACCTCTCTAATCAAGAGATCAGCCGCGTCTTAGAGTTCGTGGCGGAAGTGCTGGCGCTCAAGAACGCCAATCCCTACCGGGTGCGCGCTTATCAGAACGCGGCGGCGTCGATAGCCGAGTTCGACCAACAGCTGCACCGGATGTTCTTGACTGATCCCGAGTTTGACAACATTCCGGCGGTGGGCGACACCATCGCCACCAAGTTAACCGAACTGTTCACAACTGGCAACATCAAGGCTTTTCAGCAGTACGTCAAAGGTGTACCAGAGGGGGCATACGTCCTCCAGCAAGTTCACGGGCTGGGCGTGAAAAAGGCCTATAACCTAGCCCAGGAGCTGGGGCTAAATGACGGCGAGACCGCCATACCCAAACTGCTCACAGCAGCTCAACAAGGCAAGGTTAGAGAGCTGGCGGGGTTTGGCGAAAAAAGCGAAGCCGACATCATCCACGCGCTCCAGGAGCACCAACAGCAAGGCCAGCGCAGGCAAGAACGCTTGCCACTCGGTGAGGCGCTGGAGATGGCCCAAGGCATCGTCAAAATCCTCCAGGACTGCCCGGCGGTAGAGCGAGTTGAAGTACTGGGTAGTTTGCGGCGACGGCGGCCAACCATCGGCGACATTGATATCGGCATCATTGCCGGCTCAATGACGGAAGTTCAAAACTGCCTCGAGCAAGCTCAGGTGGTCAAAGACATCAGGGCCGCCGGAGATCAGCTACTTAGGGTGGTGCTCGTGCAGAGCCGCCAGGCAGACATCAAGAGCGTGCCGGCAGAAGAATGGGGCTCGTTCCTCCAGCACTTCACCGGCTCCAAAGAGCACAACATCCAGCTGCGCGAGCTGGCACTGCGCCAAGGCAAGTCCCTCTCCGAGCACGGCATAAAAATTAAAGATGCCGACACCGGCAAAATGGTGGTTCGCCAGTACGGCAACGAAGCCGAGTTTTACCGAGAGCTGGGCCTGAAGTTAATCCCACCCCCCGAGCGGCGTGGCAAGGACGAGATCGAACGGTACCGGCTGGATAAAGTACCGGCTGGATAAGTAAGCGGTGGAGGCTGTAGCTCAGCCGGCCCGGGTGACCTACTTGCGCAGCCCAACCTAAGCAGCCCAGTAACAGTAACAACTATAGTATACTAAGGATTATGTCAACCATTTTCATCATTGCTGTCATTGTGGCGGCCGTCATCATCTATATCGTCTCGATCTACAACGGCCTGCAAGCCCTTAAAACCCAGATCAAGGCCAGTATCCAGGAGATCGGCAACCAGCTCAAACGCCAGGCCAGCCTGATCCCCAACTTAGCGACGGCCGTCAAAAGGTACTTAAAGCAGGAAAAAGAAATTTTCGAACTGCTGACCGAAGCGCGCAAGTCTGCCCAGCGGGCGGAGCGGTCCGGTTCGGCCGAAGACATCGATCAGGCCATTAGCTCGCTTCAGTCGGTGCTGCCGCGGATCAGCGTGGCTGTCGAGGACAATCCCGAGATCAAGTCCGATCAAACCGTCGGCCAGTTCATGAACGAACTGCGCGACACTGCCGATAAACTGATGTACGCCCGGCGGAGCTTGATCGACCTGACCCAGTCGTACAACGTCCGGCTGGTGACGTTCCCCTCCAGCGTGATCGCCAACACCTTTGGCTTTCAGCCCGAGAAAGGCCTGGAGACAGCCCAGACCGGCGCCCACGTCCAGGTTTCGTCCGAAGAAATGAAAGATGTCAAGGTAGATCTAGAGTAGAAGTGGGGTGGGTTTCTTGTTTAGGCCCGGTCGAAAAATCCTGTTGAGCTTGTCTGGTAACGACCGCCGGCCACTCGAAACACCGGCTTCCAATCCGATTAACCAGCCCAAAAATGACTCACTATCAACTCATTCAGTCGAATAAAACTAAGTCGTGGTTAATCGTGGTGCTGTTCGTGGCCTTTGTGGTAGCAGTAGCCTATCTGATGACGCTCGGCTTTGGTTTCGGGCTGGAGCTGGTAGGCATCGCGCTGATTTTTTCCGGACTGATGTCTTTTGCCTCATACTGGTGGTCCGACAAAATTATTTTAGGAATTTCCGGCGCCCGGCCGGCTGATCGGGAAGAGTTCTTTGATTTTTTTACCGTCGCAGAGAACCTGAGCATCGGCCAGCGAATAAAGATGCCGCGGCTGTACGTGATAGACGACAGCGCCATGAACGCTTTCGCGACCGGCCGAGATCCCGACCACGCGGTGGTGTGCGCCACCACCGGCTTGCTCAAAAGGCTTGAACGTGCCGAGATCGAGGGAGTAGTGGCCCACGAGCTGTCGCACATCAGTAACTACGACATTCGGTTGATGTCGATAGTGACTATCCTGGTGGGGCTGGTGTCCCTGCTGGCGGACATGATGCTCAGGATGACGTTGTTTGGCGGAGCTCGGCGGCGCAGTGACAGTCGCTCTGGGGGACAACTGCAAGTATTGTTGCTGGTAGTTGGTTTAATGCTGGCCTTGCTGTCACCAATCATTGCCCAGCTGATCAAGCTAGCCATTTCCCGCCGGAGGGAGTTTCTGGCTGACGCGTCGGCGGTGGGAATGACGCGCAACCCCAGAGGTCTGATGAACGCCTTAAGCAAGATCAGTCGAGACACTGAACCGCTGGAGGCAGCCAACAAGGCCACCGCCCACCTCTACATTGACAACCCTCTCAAAAACATTCATGGGGGAGTGGGGATGTTCGCCAAGTTGTTCCAGACACATCCTCCGGTAGACGAGCGGATCTCGGCTCTAGCAGCGCTCTGAGCTTTGTGGTATTCTAGCTGTACGCTGATGACAGGCCGTCAGAGTAACAATTTCCAACAACAGGTGTAGGTACTCGGCCGAGTGCTGGCGCTGGTGAGCGAGTCTCGGCTCGCTTTTTTTTGGTACTACCATCAAGCACTTAGAACCTAAGCATGTCAACGCCCCGCCCTCGGATCAGCCCGCAGAGTATCCATAAGATCGCCCAGCTGGCCAAACTATCGGTCAGCGATGCCGAGAGCGATCAGCTGGCGGCCGCTTTTGGAGAGACCCTTGAGGTGATTGACCACTTGCGCCAAGCAGATGTAGCCGATATCCCGCCCACCCACCAAGTAACAGGCCTTGAAAACGTGTGGCGCGACGACGTGGTCAATGACGAGCAGTCTCTCAGCCAGTCAGCGGCCCTGGCCAACGCCGCCCACACTCACCAGGGTTACTTCGTTGTCCCGGCCATCCTAAATCATAAAACTCGCCAAGACCAGCCCGATAACGAGCCTTCGCCATGACTTCTCTCAAGACACCCAGCCTACCCAACCGGCTGACCATTGCCCAAGCCCTGGAACTGCTCCGCGCCAAACAGCTGTCACACCAAGAACTGTACCAAGCTTTGCGGCAGCAGATTTCCCAAAGTAACGACCAGCTGAACGTTTACCTGGCACAAGAGCCAGAGGCTGAGGAGATAGCCCATCGGTACGCCGACCTGCCTCTCAAAGGCTTGCCGCTGGCTGTCAAAGACAACTTTTCTACCCAGCGTTTAGTCACCACCGCTTCGTCAAAAATACTGGACGCGTACCGGCCGCCCTACGAGTCCACCGTCACGCGGCGGCTGCAGCAAGCCGGCGGAGTGGTGCTGGGCAAGACCAACCTGGACGCTTGGGCCCACGGTTCGTCAACCGAGACGTCGGACTTCGGCCGCAGTTTGAACCCGCGCAACACCGAGTACTTGCCGGGCGGTTCATCCGGCGGCAGCGCCGCCGCGGTGGCGGCCGATCTCTGTCTGGGCAGTATCGGCAGTGAAACCGCCGGCTCGATCCGGCAGCCAGCCTCGTGGTGCGGAGTGGTCGGCCTCAAGCCTAGCTATGGTCGGGTCAGTCGGTACGGAGTGGTGCCGATGGGCTCGTCGCTGGACAGCCCCGGGCCGATTACTAAAACGGTAGAGGACGCGGCCCTGCTTCTCAACGCCATGGCCGGCCATGACCCGCTTGACGCTACCACTTCGCCCCAAGCCGTACCCGACTTCACTCGCGCTTTGGGACAGAGTATCAAGGGCTTCAAAATTGGAGTGCTGTACTTAGACACGCCAGGGTTGGAGGAGGTGGCGCCGGTGTACCACCACCAGCTCCAGGTGCTCAGCGAACTGGGGGCTGAGCTGGAGCCGGCCTCGGGACTGGAGCCGCGGCTGGCCATTTCGGTGTACACCGTCGTTCAGCGCGGAGAAGTTTCCAGCAATCTGGCTAAACTTGACGGCATCCGCTACGGCCGGGACCGCTCCTACTTCGGCGGTGAAGCCAAGCGGCGGATCCTACTGGGCACTTTTACTTTGAGCAAAGGCTATGCTGACAAGTACTACGTGCTGGCCCAACAAGTCAGGACGCTGTTTGTCCAGGACTTTGAACGGCTGTTCCAACGCTACGACGTACTGGTATCGCCCAGTACTCCAGGTTACGCTAAAAAAATCGGCGCCAGTGAAGGCGCGACTATGTTCGGCGAGCTGGAAGACATGCTGGCAGAACCAAGCTCGATCACCGGCCTGCCGGGAGTATCAGTACCCTGCTACCGTGATGAAGCTAGTAATCTCTATCTGGGGCTAAACGTAGTGGCGCCGATGTGGCGAGAAGACTTAGTAATCCAGGTAGCGGACGCGTTCGAGCGCCACACGCCCTGGAACTGCTGGCGCTCGCCTGACTGGGCGCGCAGCGCCCACGCTGACAACAACCGCTCCCCTAACCATGACTAACAATCAACAGGAGTACCAACTGGTCGTCGGGCTGGAGATCCACGCCGAGCTGAAAACGGCTTCCAAGATGTTTTGCGGCTGCCGCAACGATCCGTTTGCCGCACCCCAACCCAACATCCACACCTGCCCAGTGTGCCTGGGGCTGTTGGGCGGTCTGCCGGTGCCCAACAAGAAAGCCATCGAGTGGACCGTTAAGCTGGGCCTGGCGCTCAACTGCCAGGTTAACTTGTTCTCCAAGTTTGACCGTAAGCACTACTTTTACCCCGACTTGCCCAAAGGTTACCAAATCAGCCAGTACGACATCCCGTTTTGCTACCACGGCCGGCTCGACACCCCGCAGGGAACCGTCAAGGTCCGCCGCATTCACCTGGAGGAGGATACCGGCAAACTGCTTCACAAAACTATCGACGGCCGCGCCCAAAGCCTGATCGACTTCAACCGCTCGGGGGTGCCTCTGGTCGAGATCGTCACCGAGCCCGACATCACTTCGGCGGACCAGGCCAAGGCTTTCGCCCGGCAGGTCAGACAGATCGTCCGCTACCTGGACATCTCGAACGCTGACATGGAACAGGGCGGGATGAGGCTGGAAGCCAACGTCTCGATGAAAACGGCCAGCCGGCCCCAGCTGCCCAACTACAAAGTGGAGATCAAGAACATCAACTCATTCCGGTTCCTAGAACAAGCTATTGAGCACGAGCGGCGGCGGCAGCGCAAAATCCTGGACAGCGGCCGAACGCCGGACCAGTCCACTCGCGGCTGGGACGCCGACGCTCAGCAGACCGTCAGCCAGCGCAGTAAAGAAGAGGCCCAGGATTATCGCTACTTTCCCGACCCGGACATTCCGCCCATCAGGCTAACTCCGGCAACGGTGGACCGGCTGAACAAAGAACTGCCGGAACTGCCGGCCGCCAAACTGGAGCGCTGGCAGAGGCAGTATCAGCTAGAAGAGCGGTTTGCCCAGCCGATGGCAGCCGAGCGTCACCAGGCGGAGTGGCTGGACGAAGTGCTGGCCGCCGCCGCCCGAACCGACTTGCCCGCCAACCGGCTAGTCAGCGCCCTGGTCAACAAAAAAATTACCGTCGAGCCGGGGACCGACCCCGAGCAAGTAATTGCCGCTTACCACCAGCTCACCAGTAGCGATGAGGTAGACAGCACACAACTGGCCGCTGCCATCGACCAAGTGCTGGCGGACAATCCGGACGCCGTAACCAAGTATCAAGCCGGCCAAGACCAGTTGCTCAACTTTCTGCTGGGACAAACCATCGCCGCCATCAAGCGGCGGGACAAGCTGGATGTAGACGCCAAAGCCGTTCGAACCGCTCTGCAGGCCCGGCTTAAGGACTTAATCAGGCCTGGACGGAGCGCGACCAGCTAACACAACTGTGCTAACGCGCCCAGCTAACACAACTGTGGCTTGGACTGATCACTTCAGGCTTGGTAAGATCAGCTAACCATGCCGGCCGAGTTTGTCCACCTTCACGTCCACACCGAGTACTCGATGCTCGACGGCCTCAACAAAATCGACCCGCGCAACTTAGGCGATGTGCCGCTGTTGGCTGCAGCCAAACAGCACGGCCAGACCGCGCTGGCTATCACCGACCACGGCGGCATGTACGGTTGTCTTCATTTCTACAACGCCTGCCGCCGGTACGGCATCAAGCCGATCATCGGTGTGGAAGCGTACATGGCCGGATCGTCGCGGCATGACAAGCAGACCAGGCCCGGCACCGACCAGTTTCACTTGACCATCCTGGCCGAAAACTTCACCGGCTACCAAAACTTGCTCAAGCTGGTCTCGGCCGCCAACTTGGAAGGTATGTCGTACCGGCCGCGGATCGACACCGAGTTGCTGTTTGCCCATCATCAAGGGCTGGTGGTAACCACCGGCTGTATGTCCAGCCTGTTTGGTCGCAGTCTGCTGGGTGGTCAAGCAGAAACTGCTCGGGAGCTGGCCGGTCAGTTCCGGGATGTCTTTGCTGATCATTTTTACGTCGAGCTGCAGCGCCATGACAACCTACCTCAGCAAGACGAGCTCAACACCAAGCTGATCGAGCTGGCCCGCCAGCTCAAGCTGCCGCTGGTAGCTACCAACGACGTCCATTACATTCGTCCCGATGATGCCGCCGCCCAAGATGCTCTGCTGTGCGTCCAAACGCGCAAACTATTGAGCGACGACAACCGAATGTCGATTATTGACTCGCCCAGTTTCTACTTAAAGTCCAGCCAGGAAATGACGGAGCTGTTCCACGACTATCCGGAAGCCGTCCAGAATACCGTGGCCATAGCCGAGCGCTGTGACCTGACCATTCCCACCGGCAACTTGATCTTCCCGTCGTTCCCGTTACCTGACGAGGCCGGTGACGAGGCCGGCTACTTGGAACAACTGGCTACCGATGGCCTCAAGCGGCGTTTCACCGAGATTACACCCGAACTCAAAGATCGGTTAGAGTACGAGATCAACATCATCAACACCAAAGGCTACGCTACCTACTTCCTGATTACAGCCGACTTCGTCAACTGGGCCAAGGACCAAGGTATCGCGGTGGGGCCGGGCCGGGGCAGTGTGGCCGGCTCGCTGGTAGCCTACTGCCTGGGCATCACCACCATCAACCCCCTCCAGCACGGCCTGCCGTTTGAGCGGTTTCTCAATCCGGAGCGCCCCACCCCGCCGGATGTGGACATGGACTTTGCCGACAACCGCCGCGACGAGGTGATCGAGTACGTGGCCAATAAGTACGGCCGCGACCGGGTGGCCCACGTCATCACGTTTGGAAGGATGGAGGCGCGGGTGGCGGTCCGAGACATTGGTCGGGTGCTGGGCATGCCGTACGAGGAACCAGACCGGGTGGCCAAGCTGATCCCCAACGCGCCGGGTGCCAAAACTTCTCTCCAGCACGCCATCAGCTCCGTCTCCGAGCTGGACCAGCTCTATCAACAACCTAAGTACCGCCGCCTGCTTGACCTAGCCATGAAAGTGGAGGGAGTTATCCGCCACAGCAGCGTCCACGCCGCGGCGGTGATCATTGCCGACAAACCGCTCAGAGAGTACACGCCGATTCAGCCAGATCCCAAAAGCGGTAAGATGCTCACTCAGTACGACATGTACGCTTTGGACCTCAACATCTCCGACCAAGCCATCGGCTTGCTCAAGTTCGATTTCCTGGGACTGCGCAACTTAACGATCATCCAACGAGCGCTGGAACTGCTCAAACAGCACCGCAACCTGGAGATTGACCTGGCCTCGGTCCCAATTGACGATGCCAAGACGTATCAGCTGTTGTCGGATGGCGAGACGATGGGCGTGTTTCAGCTGGAATCAGCAGGCATGCGCCGGGTGGCCCGCTCCCTCAAGCCCAGCCAGTTCTCGGACATCACCGCCATGGTGGCCCTGTTTAGGCCCGGCCCGATGGACCTGATCCCCCAGTTCATCGAGGGCAAGCACCGGCCGGAGACTATTAAGTACCCCCATCCGTCACTCCAAGATATCCTCAAAGAGACGTACGGAGTGATGGTCTACCAGGAGCAGATCCTGCAGATAGCCAACACCATGGCCGGCTACTCGTTGAGCGAGGCCGACATCCTCCGCCGGGCCATCGGCAAAAAGAAAAAGTCTTTGCTCGACAAGAATAAAAAAAGGTTCATCGAGGACTCGGTCAAAAACAACTACTCCAGTCAAGTAGCTACCAAAGTGTGGAACTACATCGAGGCTTTTGCCAACTACGGCTTTAACAAAGCCCACGCCGCCAGCTACGCCATGATTGCCTACCAAACCGCCTACCTGAAAGCCAACTACCCGGTAGAGTACATGGCGGCGCTGATGAGCGTGGAGGCCGGCTCTCACGCCACCAACCGCGACGAAAAGGTCACCCACGCGATCGAAACCAGCAAGCGGATGGGCATCGTCATCCTACCGCCGGACATCAACGCTTCTCAGGCAGACTTTACCCTGGAGGACAAGGCCGGCTCGCTGGAGGGCAAGGCCATCCGCTTTGGACTGAGCGCGGTCAAGCACGTTGGCACCGCCGCTATCGCCGAGGTCCTGACCCAACGCCGCCAGCACGGCGAGTTCGGCTCGTTTACTCAGTTCATTCAGCAGACAGACGGTCGCAAGGTCAATAAAAAAGTACTGGAGTGCTTGATCAAAGTCGGTGCCATGGACCAGTTTGCCAGCCGAGCCAGTATGCTCGAACAGCTCGACGACATCCGTCAGCGAGCTCAGCAGTTCCAGTCTGACATCGATGGTCAGGATACTTTGTTTGGCACCGTTACTACCAGCGCCACCTTGGTCCAGGACACCTTCCGGCAGTTGCCCGAGTACCCGCGGGCCGAGCTACTGTCATTCGAAAAAAGCCTACTGGGCCTGTTCCTGTCCGAGCATCCGATGGCCCGCCAGCTGCAAGCAATTCGTCAGCAAGCTCAGCACCAGATCGCTGACCTGGACTCAGAGCTCCACGCCGAGCACATCGTGACGATCGGCGGGATGCTGGTCCGTCTCCGGGAAGTGACTACCAGGAAAAGCGGCAAGCCGATGGCGTTTGGATCGCTTGAGGACGAGACCGGCAGTCTGGAGGTGGTGTTCTTTCCCAAGACCTACCAGCAATACCAACGCTGGATCAAGCCTGACGCGGTGGTGCTGGTCAAAGGTAAACTGCAAAACAGCGACGAAGAGTTCAAGCTAATTGCCGACAAAGTGTCGGTCTCGAGCGAAGTAGTCACTGAGCAGGCCAGCCCCGATCTACATCACGAACTGTTCATACCCCGCAAAACAGACAAAGCTACCCTGGAGCGACTGGCCGAACTGCTCAAGGCACACCCAGGCCAAGACAGCGTGGTCATTCTGGTCCCTAATGGTGAGGCTCCCAAGCGGCTGCTGCTGCCCTACACCGTCTCTTGGTCCGACGACTTAGCTGCTCAAGCTGAGAAGCTGCTGAGCTGAGCGGAGGAGGTGGGGAAAGCGGCGGTGTGACGTGGCGGTGGCAATGACATGGTGGCTATACCCATTGCCCGAACTTCAGCCTTTGACTACAATGTACACCCATGGATCGCCATGGCATTTTTGGTTCTCGGGCCCCCAAATCACCTAAGTTCGTTTTCGTCTCGGGCGGTGTACTGTCGGGCCTGGGCAAAGGGGTGACCGCCGCTTCGCTGGGAGTACTGTTTCAAAACCAAGGCTACCAGGTCACCAACATCAAGTGTGAAAACTACCTCAACCTTGACTCGGGAAACATCAACCCGGTTGAGCACGGCGACGTCTTCCTGTGCGAAGACGGTCTGGAGGCAGACCTGGACCTGGGCTCGTACGAGCGTTTCTTAGGCCAGGAAGTGGGAACGGCCAACTTCACCACCATCGGCCAGATTTACTCCAAAGTCATCGAGGACATTAAAAATCTGCGATTTGACGGTGCCACCGTCGACGCCATTCCCTACATCCCCGAAGAGGTCATTAAGCGGATCATGAAAACCGTGGCAGGGTTCGACATCATCCTCATCGAGCTGGGCGGCACCGCCGGCGAGTACCAAAATACGGTCTACTACGAGGCGTACCGGATCATGAAGCTGCGCCTGCCCAAAGACGTAGTCCACGTCCACGTAACTTACTTTCCCAAGCCCAGTCACATCAACGAGCTCAAGTCTAAGCCCACCCAGCTGTCGGTCAGGGTGCTCAACACCATGGGCATTCAGCCGGACTTTATTGTCGGCCGCGCCGAGAACCCGATCGACGACAAGCGCAAAGAAAAAGTAGCCTACTACTGCAACTTGGAGACGGAAGACGTCATCTCCAATCCTAATGTCGATACCATCTACCAAGTGCCGTTAGTGTTTGCCGAACAGAACTTCGCCCAAAAAGTCCTGCGGCAGCTGGGCCTGCCCCACCACGGCA
This sequence comes from Candidatus Pacebacteria bacterium CG10_big_fil_rev_8_21_14_0_10_56_10, assembly GCA_002772645.1. Classification (GTDB taxonomy): domain Bacteria; phylum Patescibacteriota; class Microgenomatia; order UBA1400; family PJMF01; genus 1-14-0-10-56-10. Next base: position 105,930 of record PFDK01000010.1, read on the forward strand.
AGAAACTGAAAAACTGGCAGCGGTTAGTCGACACTATCACCACCAATCATAAGCAAAAAGTAAAAGTGGGCATCATCGCCAAGTACATCGCTACCGGGGACTACGAGCTGAAAGACTCGTACCACTCACTGCTGGAAGCCATCCACCACGCCTGCTGGCACCACAAAGTGGGGTTGGAGCTGGTGTTTATCAACGCCGAGAAGCTCGAGAAAGGCCATAAAAAGGCCCAAGCGGACCTGGAACGCGTTGACGGGGTGATCGTGCCGATCGGTTGGGGAGAGCGCGGAGTGGAGGGCAAGATTGCCGCCATTAAGTACGCCCGGGAACAGCGGGTGCCGTACCTGGGCCTGTGCTACGGCATGCAGCTGGCAACGGTAGAGTACGCCCGCCACGTCTTGGGCCTCAAGAACGCTCACACTACCGAAGTCGATGCCGCCACTCCCGACCCGATCATCCACGACATTCCTTTCGAAGAAAAGTATCAGCGCATCAAGGGAGAAGGAGCGAGCATGCGGCTGGGTGCCTACGACTGCGTGGTCCGCAAGGACAGTATGGTATACCGGATTTATGACAAGCATCAGGCATTTAAAGACAAACGCCAGCGGTTGATTTCTGAGCGGCACCGTCATCGTTACGAGTTTAATAACGAGTACCGCCAGCCGTTGGAACAAGCAGGGATGGTAATCTCCGGCACCTCGCCCGATGATTTTTTTGTGGAGATGGTAGAGCTGCCTAAAAAAATCCATCCGTTTTTCCTGGCCACCCAAGCCCACCCCGAGTACAAGTCTCAACCGCTTAAACCTCATCCTGTTTTTATCGAGTACCTCAAGGCAGTCAAAGACCATCACGGCAAGTAAGATGGTCAGTCAGCCGATAGTAGCCGCTACCATCCATGACCAGGCTTTCGAGTACTACTCGTGGAACCAACTGGGCAGTGACGTCTACGCCCTGGCCAAGCAGTTGTTAGACGATGACAGCCGCTTCGATCGGCTGATCGCGCTGGCCAAAGGCGGACTGGCACCGGCCCGAGCGCTGGCCGACTTCTTGAAAATTGACCAGCTCAGCTCGATCCAGGTGGAGTTTTACACCGGCATTGGTCAGAGAGGGCAAACGCCCGTCATCACTCAGAGCCTGCCAGTCCAGATCAAGGGTGAACGGGTGTTGGTGTTTGACGACATCGTGGACAGCGGTAAAACTTTTGCTCTGGCCAGTAGCTACTTAACCGCTCATGGAGCGGCCGAGATCTCTACCGCTGCCTTGATCGTCAAGCCGTGGACCAAACACCGGCCCGACTACGCCGTTCACACCACCGAAGCTTGGGTGATCATGCCCAACGAGGTGCGCGAGACTATCGAGCTGCTCAGCCAGTCCTGGCGGGAAAAAGGTGACTCGACGGCCAGTATCAAGCGCCAGCTGCGGAAAATTGGCTTTGATCCCGGGCAGGTTGACGACTTCGTCTGACCGTTCAGTTTGTCGTCCCGTTGACAGTCGTCCCGTTTTGCTTGATTCTTCGGCCCCATCCGGATAGAATACAGGTCTGATTTTGGTTGATGTAACGGCGAAGTGCCGACACGCCGTTGCGGCCCAGCCACCCAGACAACCCTGACCTCAAAGCATCACATCTAACCCTCCCGCCCATGGCCCAGTACTTTACCCACCACCAGCAGAGCGTCGGCACCGGCGACACCGTCCGCGTCCATCAGGAAATTGAGGAGAGCGGCAAAACGCGGGTCCAGGTTTTTGAAGGCATCGTCATCGCCATCAAGAATGCCGGCCGCGGCCAAACATTCACCGTGCGCCGGACGGCCGTCGGTGGTGTTGGTGTTGAGCGGATCTTGCCCGTCCACCTGCCCTCCATTAAACAAGTGGAAGTACTGCGCAAGGGAAAAGTAAGGCGAGCTAAGTTATATTACTTGCGTGACAGGGTCGGCAAAGCAGCCACCAGGATCAAAGAGCAGGCGGCCGGTAAGCGGGCCAAGCCAGCCAACGGCGCCAAGAAGACCGATGAGAGTAGCGCCAAAAGCAGTGCCAAAAATAAGCCAGCCAAGTCTCCAACAAAAGCGGCAGCGGCAAAACATTAGCTTCGGCAAACTAGGCGAACAACGCGCCGCTGAGTATCTGCGCTCCAAAGGTCTAGTCATCCGCGCCATTAACTGGCGGTTCCGTCAGTGGGAACTCGATATAGTAGCCTGGGACCCTCGCCACCGAGAGCTGGTGATAGTGGAGGTAAAGACCCGCCGGACGAGCCACACCAGCCATTACGATCACGCCAGTCTGGCGATCAGCGGCCATAAGCTGCGCTCAATAGTAGTTGCTAGTCAGGCATATCTAAAGTATCGCGGCCTCAAACTGCCGTACCGAGTTGATGTCATCACCGTCACCGGCCCAAAAGTCGAGTGGTTCCGAAACGTCACCTGGTAGGTTTAGTGGGAGGTGCCGAGAAGTGGTGGGAGCTAACCAAAGTACTCGGGCTCGTTGCCGGGCTTCCACTTGATGTTACAGCCCATGCTGGGGGACTGCTGCTGGTCTACCCCTTGGCCGGCCAGCATGGCTTCCAGTACGTCAATCAGGTCTTGTCCGGTCACCGGCCGGTCGTTGCCGGGACTACTGTCGTCAAACCGGCCGCGGTAGACTAGCTGGCGTTGAGCATCGAACACAAAGATGTCCGGCGTGCAGGCGGCGCGGTAAACTTTGGCCACCTCTTGAGCCTCGTCGTGGAGGTAGGGAAAGATATAGCCGATGTCTTCAACTTCGCGCTGCATGGCTTCAAAACTATCGTCGGGGTGGGACTCGGCGTCGTTGCTGTTGATGCCCACAAAGGCCACGCCCCGGTCCTGGTACTGTTTGGCCACTTCGGCCAGCTTATGGCGCATGTGTTTGACAAAGGGGCAGTGATTGCAGATAAAAGCTACCACCAGTACCGGCGACTCGGAAAAGTCATCCAGTGAAACGTCCTGACCACCGGTTGAGGGCAGGGTGAAGTCCGGCGCCTGAGTGCCCAGCGGCAGCATGGTGGAGTGGGTAACTGCCATCTACCCTTAGTGTAACACAGCTTCTTTTGACGCTAATTGATATTCCGTAGCGGGCCCTTTGCCTTTGATTCTAAGAATCTTTTTGTCAACTAAATTGCAGATTTTGTAACATCTCAGAAACGAGAAAAAGGCCAGAAATAGTTGAAGTTAATCACGAAAAGATATTTGTTTCTTGGCTACTTGGAAAGCTTTCAAAAAGTGAAATTGCAGAAAAATATGGCGTTACTCGTAGAAC
>PFDK01000010.1:109240-146877 GCA_002772645.1 Candidatus Pacebacteria bacterium CG10_big_fil_rev_8_21_14_0_10_56_10
GCCAAAAGAAGTAAGCATTGCTAACAAAGTACTCATCGTTGATAGCAAATATGTTGAAAGGAACGCATGTGCTTTGCTTGCAAGTTGCAACTTAGTCTCAATAATTTAACGCAACGAGTAAAATACCCGGATGCAAACAAAATACACACGACTTAGTGAATGGGAGAGAGAGGAAATCAGTCTTGAGTTGGCTCAAGGAGTCAGCTGTGCCGGGATAGCTCGTAAACTGGGACGAGTGACAAGCACTGTCACCCGGGAGGTGGCGCGTAACCGTGTCTAGACCGGATACCGGCCGGTATCTGCTCAGCGCTTAAGTCAAAGAGTTGCCGCTTCCCGACGAGGTGGTAAACGCAAAATGGGACTCAACGTGCGTCTGGGAGAGTACGTCCTCGAGAAACTAAAACAGAAGTGGTCACCAGATGAGATTAGTCATCGACTCAAGGTAGAATTCCCCTTGAGTTTGAGTATGCGAATCTCACCTGATGCCATCTACCAGTTCATCTATGTTCTCCCTCGTGGAGAGCTGAAAAAGATGTTACTTAAATCTCTGCGGCAGGAGAGAGCCTACAGGCGGAGTCACAAACGCGGCAAAGAGAACGAAAACCGTGGCAAAATCAGTGAAATGCTCTCCATTGAGGAGCGTCCCAAAGAGGTGGAGAAGAGAAGCGTCCCCGGCCACTGGGAAGGCGATCTCATCTTGGGGAAGCACAAAAGAACCGCCTTGGCCACGCTGGTTGAGAGAACAACACGATACACGATCTTGGTACCACTGACTGCCAAAGATGCCCACAGTGTACGGGAAGCACTTGCCAGGGAGTTTAGAACACTACCAAAAGAACTCGCTCTCAGCCTGACTTACGACCAAGGCAAGGAGATGAGCCAACACAAGCAATTTACAGTTGACACCAGTATCAAAGTCTACTTTGCCCATCCCTCCTCACCCTGGGAGAGAGGCACTAACGAAAACACCAATGGACTCATTCGGCAATACTTTCCAAAAGGAACCGACTTTGGTACAGTTTCACCAGCCCGGATCAAACAAGTGGAGCGGGAACTCAACGACCGCCCCCGAAAAGTCCTTGGCTACTTGAAACCAACCGAAGTTATTCAATAAATCGTTGCGTTAAATTATTGAGACCAAGAATAAAGTATGCCAAGGAGGAGAGAATTTGCTGTCTGTGTTGAATTTCCTGCTGCTGGTCAGGAGAAAAATGTCCCAAAATTTCTGTTTGGTTGTCTTTGCGCAGTGCTTGTAAAGTTGTAGGTGTTTCTCGCTCCATAATGTGATCAGCTTTTTGTTCCATAGGTGTACTTGAATTATATGCTTTGTGCTAGTTACAACTTGAGCAAATAACGAGAACGGTGTTAGGCTGATAGGTTGATTAAAAACTATCTGGAGCCTGCCTATGAAAATAGACAAAAACACCGTATCTCACTATTATTTTAATGGCTATCCTGTTAACGCAGAAATGTAAGAAAAAGCTGATATGCTGAGGGCATGGAAACCAGTCTTCACTAGAAGTGAAAGTTCAACATTACAGGATCTAAAATGCGATTTCGAACGAATCGGAGGAAAATTAGTCGGTAACATTGGGCTTTTCAGCGCAGGCCAACAGGTCGCGCTGAACCTTGCGATACTTGTGACCCCACGGGGAATCGAACCCCGATTACCAGGATGAAAACCTGGTGTCCTAGCCGTTAGACGATGGGGCCTAGGAACGCAGAAAAGGTAGTATACCAAATTTAGCCTGGGGAAAGCCCAGCCGGTCAGCTGCCGATCACCAACCGCGCCCCTTCTAGAAACGCTCGCTCGCCGCTGGTGGAGCGAAGCTGGACAGTCATTTTGTTACTGCCGGTCGGCAGGGGAAATGCCGGAGCAGTTTTCCAGACGGCGGAGCCGCGATTGTGACCCAGTTCTGTCTGGGTAAGAATGCCGCCGGTAGTGGAGTTGACCAGACGGGCGTGGGCCTCGCCACCCTCGATCGATAGGCTGGCTTCAAACACCACCGGCGCACCGGCGTAAAAATCACCCGAGCTGAGCGTAATCTCCACACCAGTGTTGGTCCAGTCACGGTTAGTGGTTTTGTCAGAGCCGAGAAAAATAGTCTGCTTTTTGAACGAGCTAACCGTGACTGGGATAGAAGTGGTGGCGGGTTGGTTGGCTAGCTGGTCTACCCGACTGGTCAGGGCAACCAGGCCAGACTCGAGCGCCGTCAGCCGCTGTTGAAGCTCTGTGGTATCGGCTGGGCCAGTGGCGGCCGACGGAGTGGGACGGGTGGTGGTGGTGTGATCAACACCGACTGGAGTGGGAGTGCCTGAGTCAGGGCCGGGAGCGGCTGAAGTGGTGGAGCTAGAGATAGGCCGCAGGCTGGCCACCATCAGCGTGCCGATAGCAATCAGCGTTACCCCGATCACCACCAGCAGTAAGATGACCTGCGCACTGAGATGGCTGTCGGGGTGATTGTCGGGGTGGTTATCGCGCCAGCGGTTCCGGGCCCCTAGTCTGCCAATCATCTTCCCAGTTTAACACTACTGTTGTTCCCTAGTAAAAAATTAGCTATAGTTGAGTGCATGAAGATGCTCCGAAGTGGTAACAAGGCCAAGCAGGTGACGGACCGGTCGGGATTTACCCTGATCGAGTTGCTGGTGGTGGTTGCTATCATCGCCATCCTGGTGGCCATCGGTATCACTGCCTTTAACTCGGCCCGGACAAACGCCATTGTGGCCAGGGACAAAGCTATATTGGACGACTTGTCCAAAGCACTGGGACAGTACAATGTAGCCACTGGTAGTTATCCCACCCCAGATTACCTCAATGCTCACGTGAATGGAACTTTCGAGAACATTCTCTCAGCTTACATTCCCAGCGGGCTTCCCGATGATCGACAGATTAACTACTGGGTAGACGATACTGGCCAGAACTTTTGTTTAGTGATGCCTTTTAGCGCGGAAACTGGGGTTCAGGGCAACTGCAACGGGGCTAATCAAACCCTTGGTACATGTATCTTCGTCTCTACCCCTGATCCTAGTGACAGGTACTGCATCCAGTCCCAACTTTAGACGCTGCTGCCAGCCCAACCGTGGGCTGGTCGATACATTTGCCAGCTTGATGACGTTGAAACTGGTTTTTAAGCAGCTTAGTACTCGGCTATTTGCGTGTCAGGATGGGAAACGCTCCAGCCGAACCAAAAAGTGTTGAGCTGGGGAAGGGGGTCGCCGGTGGCGGGATCGACGGCCACCGCGCTGGCGTCGGCAAGATTAAACTCAACACGCACCGCCTGGCCGCCCACCAGCTCGTCTTGAAACTCCGACGGCGACTCTACGGTAATAGGGTAGGCTTTGGCCTGGCCGTTAAACTCCAGGCCAAGCACCCTGGTTTTGAGCGGCAATCGCTCGTCGCGTTTTGAGAGAGGAAAGGGGATGGCGCCGTCAGCGTCCTCGTAACCGGCGAAAGGGTTGCGGTCATACGGCCGGTCATGACCAGTGTCAAATGACAAAACTTTGGCCTGAGGATGGTCGCGGCGCAGCTGACCAAAAGTGATCATGCCGGACGGCAGTACTGTCAGCTTGGTGCCTCGCAGCGACCCACGGATAGCCACGCCCTCTACGTGGGCCCAGTCTGAGTTGGTCTGCCGGTCGTACATCACCATGGCGCTTTCGTAGAGCGAGCCGGTGTTACCGAACTCGATGACCGTGCCGTCCTCAAGGCGCCGGTCAAAGACGATGCCGCTGCGGCACAGTGGACAAAAAGTAGCGGCGAAAGGCGTACCCTGACTGGTATGGTCGTTGACGATCTCGTGCCAGTTCATGATCCGCTCCGGATAAGCGAAAACTTCATCATCGAACAGCGTCACCAGCACAAAGTCGTCGTTGGTCAGGTCCCGACCGGCCTGGCTAACCGAGACGTAAGCCGGGCTATCAAGGGGCGGGATGGCGTCTCGCGGCACGTCGGGCACAATCAGGGGGCGGTCAGCGGCGGCGGTGTTGGCATCACCTGATTCGCTGGCCCGAGAATGATTGGCGGGACCGCCGTCCAAACCAACCAAACTACCTAAACCACCCAAGCCAAGTACCTCGGCGGCACCGCCCAGACTAAACGGCGCGTCCGGCGAGCGATTGGCTATCCAAAAGGCCGTAAAAACCGACGCGGCCAGCAGAAACATCACTATCCAGCGCGGTGGCATAACTTGGCTAGTTTACCAAAATTGATGGGGCGGCGGCGTCAGCCAGCCGTCACCATTCTAACAGAACCTGACCTGGTACTCGAACTTGACATTAGGGTACTCGCCATCGAATATGATGACCCGATCGTAGTGCTGAGGATTGATTCTGCCGTTAAACGTGTGGTAGTTGTCCTGTCCTTTAAACTCTTGGTTGTTAAATCGGTTAATCCTGATAAGGTTGTCACGTTCGGTGTGAAAGCACTCAAAATTGTCTGTCCCGATCTGGTGTTTGTTTCTGAGCAAGTACTTGTACTGCTGGTCATTTAATTCAAAAAATGGCTGGTAGCGGTCGAGCGGTTTGTTCGTTACCAGGTAGTACTTATCGCTGGTCCCAAAACGCTCTACTTCGATATGCCGGCCGGCAGCACGAGGCTGGTTGTTGCAAAATGAGCACATCACTGCCGCCAACATGGCTCGTTCTCTGTCCGTCATGAAAACTTAAACGTCTGGCTGTCAATCGTCACCTGTCGGCCAGAGAGATAAATCTGGCTGCCCTGATACCTGTGACCATGGTACATATCTTCGGCTAACTGGACCTGCCGACCAGAGAAACGAAGTTCTACTCGGTAGACCGATGACTGAAAAAAAAGCTGCCATCTGTCGGGCCCGACCAACTCAGTCTTGATGGGATAACTGCCTTCGTAGAGATTGACCTCAAGGCTCGAGCACGAACCGCTGTAGTGAAAAGTTTGCCCGTCAGCTGTCTGACAACGCCTGGGAGCGGTAAAACCTTGACCAATAATATAGCAGCCAACAGCGATGATCCTTTTCCCGTCCTCGATGGTCACAGCAAGTATTATATCGTGCCGGAAAAGTTGTTAACCTTTTAAGGCAAAAACACTTAAGCTCAACACTCAACAAAAAACAGCTTGACAACTACGTCTTTGAAAGAACCGAAGGCTCGACTCGGCAAATTTTCACTTACTTCTCGACGTCGTGGCCGCCAAACTCGTTACGCAGTACGGACACCACCTGGCCGGTGTAGCTGGGATTGCCCTGGGAATCGATCCTAAACTGGAGTGCTTCTTCGATGATCGGCACCGCCACGCCCAGCTCTCGGGCCGCCTCCACCGTCCACTGGCCTTCGCCGCTGTGTGAAACCTCGCCCGAAATGCTGGTCAGGTCAGGGCCGTGCTTGAGGTAGCCGGACTCCAGCCAGCCGATCAGCCGGGAAGTAATCACGCTTTGCCGATTGTAGACACGGGCTACTTGCTGAAGATCAAGGTTAAATGGCGAGCGTTTCATCACCTCGAAGCCTTCGCCGATGGCCTGCATCATGCCGTACTCGATGCCGTTGTGAACCATCTTCACGAAGTGGCCGGCTCCGGCGCCGGCAAAGAACTGATAAGCCTCGGGAGCGGCAATGTCTTGAAATAGCTGCTCGAGCTGGCGGAACGTCTGCTCATCACCGCCGATCATTACGCAGGCGCCTTGCCGGGCCCCAGCTGGACCGCCGGACACGCCGGCGTCCAGAAAGCGCAGCTGCCGCTCAGAAAGCATCTCGGCCCGCTTGATAGTGTGGTTGTAGTTAGAGTTGGCCCCATCGATGACGGTGTCGCCGGCCGTCAGCAACCCAACCAGCTGCTCGACCATCTGGCCGGTGACGTCGCCAGCCGGCAACATTAGCCAAACCACTCGTGGCGGCCGTAGCTGGCCCACCAGTTCTTCGACCGTCTCCACCGCCACAGCCCCCGCCGCCGCTACTTCTTGGCGAGGCTCCGGCGAGCGGTTCCAGACCACCAGCTGGTGGCCTTTCTCGACCAAGCGCAAGGCCATGTTTTTGCCCATCTTGCCAAGTCCAATGTATCCTAGCTGCATATAGCTCCTTTCGTTTACAACGGTTTGATCCAGTCGCGGTTGTCCCGGCCGATCAAGTTACCAAAGCTCCCCGGGCCCCAACTGCCGGCTGGGTACAACTCAGGACGGAACTGATCATCAGCCTGGTGGTCTAAAAAAGGCTGGACAAACTGCCAGGAAGCCTCGATGCCGTCTGAGCGCGGGAACAAAGTGGGATCGCCGTGAGCGGCGTCGTAAATCAACTTGACGTAAGCCTCGATCAAGTCCATCTGAAACTGGTTGTGATAGCGAAACTCCATCGGCACCTCTTGGATGTTGAGCGTCACCCCCGGCTGCTTGACCTGAAAGCGGATAATGACTCCCTCGTTGGGCTGGACGCGCAAGGTCAACACGTTGGCTTGTTCGGGACAGTTATCGTCACAGAACATCTGGTTTGACGTCTCTTTGAACACTACCGAGATCTCGGTAGTGGTTTCCGCTAAGCGTTTGCCGGCCCTGACGTACAGCGGCACGCCTTGCCAGCGCTCGTTGTCGACGAAGGACTTAAAAGCGATGGCCGTCTCGGTCCGCGAGCCATCGGGCACGTCCTCCTCTTGGGTGTAGCCGGGCACGTCCTGGCCGTCAACCTGCCCGGGCCCGTACTGGCCCCAGGCGGACAGCTGGGACATCTTTTCCAAACTGACCGGCTGGAGCGCGTGGAGAAGGTCCCGGCGCTTGTCACGGATCTCATCCGGCTGGAGTGACTGAGGCTCTTCCATTAGGGTAGTGGCGATCATCTGCAGGACGTGGTTCTGGATAAAGTCCCGCACCGTGCCGGTGCCGTCGTAAAATTCCCCGCGGCCGCCTACTCCCAGCGTTTCCGAGGCGGTCAACTGGAAGTGGTCAACGTAGCGATTGCTCCACAGGTGCTCAAAAATGCCGTTGGCAAACCGGAATACCAACACGTTCTGGACTGTTTCTTTGGCCAGGTAGTGGTCAATGCGGTAGATCTGGTCCTCGGAAAAAACTTGGGTCAGCTCCTGGTTGAGCTGTTGGGAGGTGGCTAGGTCGGTACCGAACGGCTTCTCGAGCATGATCTTTGTCCAGCCGCAGTCGGACTGGTGCAGGCCTGTCTGGCGCAAGTTGTGAACGACCGAGGTGTAGAGCCGCGGCAAAGTAGCTAAGTACCAAATGTGGTTGCCGCAGTGGTTTTGGCCGGCTTTTTGCTGATGATGGGCCTTGATTTTTTCGAACGTGCTCAGCTGACTGGCGTCGCCGCTGACGTAGTCAAGGTGCTGGCAAAATGCCTGCCAGCGCTGTTCGTCATCCGGCTGAACGATGTCTTTGACAAACTGCTGAAACTCCTGCTGTGACATCTGCCGGCGGGCATTGCCGGTGATGCTAAAAATGTCCGGCAGCAGCTGGTCAGTGTACAGCTTGTAGAGAGCTTTGAGAATTTTCTTCTTGGCTAAGTCGCCGGTAGCGCCGATCAAAAAAATCGATAGCGGGTACTGAATCTGTTGCATTAGTTCTTAATCTGGCTCGACTTGGTTCGACTTGGCCCGGTACTTCCAGGCAGCGGTGATCAACCGCGCAACTGCTCGATCTCGGAGCGCTTGTCGTCAAAACCCTGCCTGCCTAACAAAGCATACATCATCTGTTTGCTTTCCTCGACGCCGGGCTGATCAAAAGCGTTGACGCCGATCATCTCAGCCAAGTAGACCACCGCCAACTCAAAGAACATAAAGAGTTGGCCCAGCGAGTAAGCGTCCAGCGAGTCAATGCTTAAGGTAGCCGTCGGCCGGCCGGCTTTCTTGAGCGACAGCGCCGAAGCTTCTTGTTCGATGTTGATGATTTGATGGAACGAATGCCCTGCCAAGTACTCCAGTTCCGGGATGCCCACGCTCCCCAGCCGGTAGTCCTGGCGGCGCTGCTCCAGCCGGACAAACAGGACCGACTGGAGGGGCTCGCCCTGGTTGTAGAACTGAGCTTGAGAGTGCTGGTCGGCAGGGCCGTATGCCTTGATCGGCAAGATACCCTTGCCATCCTTGCCGAGGGACTCGGCCCATAGCTGGCGGAACCAGCGAGCGAACTCCTCGAGTTGAATGGAGTAGGCCATCAGCACTGTCAACTTAGTGCCCTGAGCGTACAGCCGGTACTGGCCGGCGGCCAACTGCTGGGACAGGGCGCGCGACTGGCTGTCTAAAGCAAACTCTCGCTGACCGGTAACTAGCTGTTCAATATCCACCCCCATGGCCACCGCCGGGAACAGTCCCACCGGCGTCTGGACAGAAAAGCGGCCGCCCACATTATCAGGGATCGGTAGGGTAGCGATCTTTTCCCGGTCGGCCTCGTCTCGCAAAATGCCCTTTTGCCGGTCGGTGGTGAACACAAAGTGCTTCTGCCAGTTCTGGGCGGTGGCCTCTTCTTGGCGAAGCAGCTCCTTGAACAGGACGTACTGGGAGATAGTCTCGACAGTCTGGCCCGACTTGGAGACGATGTTGAACACCGTCGAGGATAGGTCGATGCGCCGCTTGAGACGCCGTATTTGTTCGGGGTCCGTTGAGTCACCGTGGAACACCACTTCCAGCGGCGGCTGGTCTGACTGCAGGGCTTGCTGGACAGCCCGCCCGCCCAGGTCCGAGCCGCCGATACCGACCACTACCAGCGTCCGGGCCCACTCCAACCGAGCAAAAACTTCCCGGACCTGTTTGAGGAACTCGTCCGGCTGGGTGACGACTTCCACAAACCCGTAGCGGCCTTGACCGAGCTGTTGTTCCACGCTGGCAATGGCCGACTCGACGTTAGCTTGAGTGCTGTCGATGGTTTGCTGAGTGATGCCGTGATGGTCGGCGGTGGTAGCATTGAGAAAAGATGTATCGAGCGATAAACGACTGGACATTGTATAGTGATACTGCCACAACCAAGGGGGGTTAGCAAGTCAAACAGCCGACTAAATTGGCACCCTCAGACTATTGCCGCTTTGCTATACTAGCCACATGGAGCTGTTTATTGACTCGGCCGATCCCAAAGAAATCCAGACAGCTTGGGACTGGGGTTTCATCGACGGGGTGACCACCAACCCCAGCTTGGCCGCCAAAGTGGGCCGCCCGTACCGCCAAATAGTCCTGCAGATCTTCGAGATCGTAGACGGACCGGTCAGCCTGGAGGTGATCGCTACCGAGTACGACCAAATGCTCGAACAGGCCCGGGCCCTGGCCGCGCTTCATCCGGTGGTGGTCGTCAAGATCCCTTGCACCCGCGACGGGCTGAAAGCTGTCAAGACGCTTAAAAAAGAAGGTATCAAAACTAACGTTACCCTGGTGTTCAGCGGCGGACAAGCCTTGGCGGTGGGCAAGCTGGGTTCCGACTACGTCTCGCCGTTTGTGGGCAGGCTGGACGACATCGCCACCCACGCCGGTGATGACTTGGTGAGTAACATTCGCCAGACGTACGACCGGTACGGCTTTGGGACCAAGATCCTGGCCGCCAGTATCCGTGATCTTCAGCACCTCGAAAAGATGGCCTTGATCGGCGCCGACGTGGCTACCGTGCCGTTCAATGTGCTGGAAACCATCACCAACCATCCGCTGACCGACAAAGGGCTGCAGCGTTTCCTCCAAGATTGGCAGGCAGCGGGCCTGGAGCTGCCCATCGAGTAGTGCCGCCACGCTGAAGCTGATGTCTCTACCTTCGCCCCACCATGCTGAAACTGACCTCGCTGCCTACGCCCGACCATAGCAAGCTGCTGGCGGCCGCTGGCCGGGTTTTAGAGCGACAAATTACTTCGGCGCTAGAGAGTGATGGGACACTACTGCTGCTGTCAGGCGGCTCCAACATTGCCTTAGCCCAGCAACTACCGGCAGAACTGTTCCACCATCAGCGCCTGACCTGTCTGCCGCTCGACGAGCGCTTCTCAGCCGATCCTCAGCTTAACAACTCTCTCCAGCTCCAAGCCGCCGGCCTGCCGGTGGCTGCCACCGTCCCCAGTGACGACGAAACGCTGGAGATGTTTGCCACTCGGTTCCGCCTACTGCTTGACGCTTGGCTGCGGCGCCACCCGGCAGGCCAAGTGGTAGCCATTATTGGGGTAGGCGCCGACGGTCACCTGGCCGGGATCTCGCCCTTTCCTGACCAGCCTCAGCGGTTTGAGAGGTTGTTCGGCGGCCAACAGTCGGTTGTCGGGTACGAGGGTAATCTCCAACCGGCCCAGCGGGTGACGGTCACACCGCATTTTTTGGCCAGGCTGACGGCTGGAACGGGTTTGGTCACCGGCGAAAACAAGCTAAGCATGCTGGAGCGGCTCAATCAGCAATCGTCTTCAATTCACGTCATGCCGGCCAGTCTGCTCCACCAGCTAGACGCCGAGGTGGCGCTGTTTACCGATCAACCGGTGGCGGACATCGTCGGGTAGTTATCGTTGGAACTCTTATGGCGAGGCGTGGTGGCCACCCCTACAGCCGGCTGGCAGGGGTCGGAGCGGCCAGCGCCAGCTTGACCCCCCCGTGTACCGGTTGGTGCTCCGGCACCACCAGCCTGATCTGAGGACAAACGGTTTTGAGCTTTTGGCGCAGCCTGTCCTGGATATACTCTATGTCAGTGATACTGCCTGCCAGCACACACTCCACGTGCTTGCCGGTGATCCCCAACCGGGTAACCACCGTCGAGACCAATAGGAACAGCTCGTCAATTGCTTCGTCAAAAATAGCCGATGCCACCTCGTCTTTAGCCTCGAAAGCTTGTTCACAGAGCTTGGACAGGGCCGCGATCTCGGTCTTGGTCAGCACCGGGTTGTAGACCGCTGTCTTGAGGTCTTCAACCTGTTGAACCCGAAAGTGTTCCAGGGTGAGTCGTTCCAGGATGGTTGACTCACCGCGGCCGTCGAAACTTTTGACGACGTTCTGGAGGACTGCCAAGCCGATGGCGTAGCCCGATCCCTGATCAGACAAAATGTAGCCCATGCCGCTGGTCTTGGCAGTTTGGCCTTGGTCGTTACGCCCAAAGCAGTTAGAACCGGTACCAGAGATTAAGGCTACCGCGTTAGGCGAGTCGGTGCCGCTTTCCAAGGCGATGACGATGTCGTTGACCAGCGTGAAAGTGTCGATCGGGTAGCGACCGGTCACCTCGGCGAAAACTTTGTAGGCTTGCTGCTTCTCTGCCGGGACATCGATACCTGCCAAGCCCATCACCGCGTGCCTGATCCGCCAACCACTTTCTGGTTGGCGCTCGATAGCCTGGCGAATGGCCTCGTTGAGGTTGAAGCTGGCGGCGCCGATGCTGGTAGCGGTCAGGCTAGTCGGGCCGGACAAGCCCTCGCCAACCGTTTGGCCTTGAGCATCGACCAGCAAAACCTTCGTCTTGGTGCCGCCACCGTCGACAGCTAGGTAGAGCGGTGTTTCTGCTTGCTCGTTCATTGTTAGTAAAGTATAACCTACCAAAAAAAAGGAGATTAGTTCGGTGGTCCAGCTTTAGCTCACAGCTCAAAAATTGGCTTGGGCAGCTTTGGCTGTTGAGTAGGGTGCAGCCGGTCGACAGCTTGGCAGTACTCCAGCGCCAGCTCGACGTACATGGCGTGGCTCCACACCAGCGGAGTGGCCGAGAGCGACTGGCCGCTGTAAGGGTTGAGCTGTTCGGCCAGCACGCCGGATGGGTAGGCTCGGCCGACCACCCAGTCCATGGTCTGCCGAGCAAACTCCAGGTCATGTTCACCGCAGTCCGGTGACCGTAGCCGCCGCTGAGCCTCCCAGATAGTGGTGATGATCCAAGGGTTCGATAAATCAGTAGCCTTAAAGTACTGGTCGCGCTCGTAGCGCAGCAGGCCGCCTACCTGGCTGGGGTTGCTCAGCCGCCGAGTTACCTGGTCGAGCGTCTGCCGGAACAGTTCGTCGCGCTGATCGAGCACCCCGTAGTACCACAAGCCGTACAGTGAGCTGGCGTCAATTGTCTCGTCGTGGTGGAGGCGGCCGTCCTCGATCGTGGCCATCCGCACGAACGAAAGCAGTTTGGAGCTGAAGAGATACTCGATGGTGGCTTCTTTGACGCTTTGGGCAGTTTGGCGGTAGTCGCGCATGTGGTTGCGCTTGCCCAGCAGCTCGCTGAACTTGGCGGCTGCCATCAGGCCGCCGTACACCGACGCACAGGTGTAAGTGGACACCCCGATCTTCTCTTCCCACAGATCGTACGAAGGCATCGGCAGACCAGTGTCGGTGTCGCGGAAGTGGGTCAGAAAAGTAGCCGCTTTCTCGATGAAAGGGCGGTACATCGTCTCGATAAACTCCAGGTCCTTGGAGTGCTGGTAGTGGTTCCACAGCGCGAAAATGACGCCGGCTGTTTCGTCTTCCTGGATAGGCAGTTGGAGGATCCGGTCCTTGAGCCAGACACGCTGGGCCAAAGTAGAGTGCCATGTTGAGCCCAGGCTCTGGTCGGCGTTGTAGCGATGATGAAGGTAGCCGTCCTCGTGCAGAACGTCTCGGCAAAACTCAAAGAATGGCTTAGTCACCTCGGTGTAGCCGGCTTTGTCGAGTACCTGGACGATGAACGCGGCGTCGCGCGGCCACATGTACGAGTAGTCGTCCTTGCCGTACTCAATCATGGCGCTGTCGGCAGAGGCAATGATGCTGCCGCGGTTATCGGTGTGGGCGCGCATGATAAACAGTGACGTATCGAACATCTTTTTCTGCTCCTTGGTCAGCAGTTCTGCCCGAAACTCGCCCTTGTTCAACCAGGCGTTCCAGAAATTATCGGTTGAGTGGTACATTCCCGGCGGCGTCTTTGACGTCACTACGCTGTTGAGCCGATAGGCCTCTTCCAGCGACTTGCCGGCACAAATCCAGTAGTGAATGGTGGCTTTTTGCTTGCCTTCGCAGGAAGTGCAGAACCTGACCACCGAGTCCACGCTACCGTGCTCAACGCCGTTCTTGGCCAGCTGGCCGTCTTCGGCATCGACATAGGTACCCTGCTTACCATCGAAACCGTAAGCGCCCACCGAGAAGTCGTCGATGGTACTGCCTCGTTCGGTCCGGCCGTTGACGATAAACACTCGCCTGCCCTTGTAGTGGACGATGGCGTTGTGGGTAGGATCGTAAAAGGCGGTGTTGCGCTTGTGGCTTTCGTTGATCAAAAACACTTGGTGGAAAAAAACTTTGAAATCAAGATAGTGGCCAGCCTGGTTGTAGACGTCCATCTTGCGCATAAAAATATTCTGTTCGTTGTACACCATGTCTTCCATCACCAGGCTGACCTGCAAACCGTGGTGTTTGCAAACTAAGTAGCCGATCATCGTTTCCGGTTTGTAGCCGATGCTGATCTCCCAACTGCCGTCGTTAATCCAGCTAAAATTGCCGTTGACCATCACCCCGATCCGGTGCTGGTGCCCCGAGACGTGGTTCTCCAGCCCCACGTAGGGAAAGTAAACATCGCGCACAAAGCCGAAACGGTCCAAGCAAACCAGGAAAGTACCGTTACCAAGAACGAGGGCGCGCGACATCGGGGCAGTGGTACTTGGTAGACGGGTGAGTGGTGTGTTGGATGTGGCGGGTTGTCATCGCTACTGTTAGCAATTGGTGCTTAAAGTTGGTCCATAGTTAGTATAACGGCTGGCCCGAGGTGGGCGTCACCCCAGCCCGGTCAAACAAGTCGGTCAGCACAATGCTGTAGCGCCGATAAGCTTCGTAAGGGCTGGGGTAGGGACTAAAGTAAGCATGGACGTCGCCGTCGGCGGCCCACTTGGTGCACATGTAGTAGAAGTGGTCGCTGATCTGGAGACGGCGCCAGTCGGTGATCAGCCGCATGTCTCCCGTCCTGACGATAGCGTCCTGGAGGCCGTACAGCTGGCGGATGCTGTCCTGCTGGAGAGGGTTATCTATCCAAGCGGTCAGGTCGCGGTCCACGTCTGCCCAGGAAATGGGGTCCGGTACGTCGTAAACAGGCAGTTCGAGCAGTTCCGGCCGGGCCCGGCCGTGCTGGTAGAACGGCGTGCACACCTGACCAGGGGTGACGAAAGTGTTCCAGGACTGGGCGACGCACCGGTCCACAAACTCGGCAAAAAACGCGAAAATACCGGTGTCGGCCCACTGGTGTTCACCAAAGGTCTCGAAGTCCATGAACAAGTTAACCAGCTGGTCGGCCGGGTAGATGTTGACCCAGTCCAAGTACTTGTCGGCGGTCAGCGGGTAGCCGGGCCAGCCGCGGTTGGAGAAGCGGAAAGCTACGTCGTCGGACAGCTCGGCGTGCTTGAGCAGCAGCGGGATGCTTGGTTCGGTGTAGCTGCGAAACAGCCGAGTCTTAGGCCGGTCGCCCAGATAGCGCGGTACCGCTTCAGTCAGCATGCCTTGGAAACCAAGCTTGGCGATCAGCCAGCCAATCTGGTTGGCGTACACCAGCTCAGTGTTGCGAAAAATGGTCGGCGTTTGGCCAAAGTACTCATGCACCGCCTGACTGTGCAGCCTGATCTGGGTCTTGAACTCTGTCTCACTAAACAGCGATGAGAGCGAGTGGTAGTACGTCTCTGCTAAAAACTCTACCCGGCCGGTGGCGGCTAGCTGTTTTAACAGTTCGATCACGTCCGGCCGGTACTGCTGAGCCTGCTCAAGAAAAACGCCCGAGCACGACAGCGCCAGGCAAAAATCCGAGTGGCGGCCGATCAGTTCGAGCAGTAAGCGCAGCATCGGCAGGTACGACTTGGCGGCGACCTTGCGGAATATCTCGGCGTTGTGCTGGTCGGGTTCCAAGTCAAAGTACCGGCTGGAGTTGCTCAAGTCAAAGACGTCGTAGCCGTTTAACCTGAGCGGCTGGTGGAGCTGGAAGTAGAGGCACAGTTGGGGCATGTTTACTTTCTTTTCTGCAAAGCCTGGTGGTAAATCCGCTTGACTAGTTGGGCGGCTTTATGCCAGCTAAGGCTGTCTAACTGGTTGAGCTGACTGCGAGCTTGATGAGCGGCCTGCCCAGGATCATTGAGCAAACTAATAATGCTGTCGACCATAGCGTCTATGTCCCAAAAATCGAGCTGGACGGCGGCCGGTAAAACCTCGCTGACGCCGCTGCTCTTGGACACGATCACTGGCGTGTGCCGCTGGGCGGCCTCCAGCGCCACCAAGCCAAACGGCTCGGAGACCGAAGGCATCACCAGCACGTCCGCCCGGTCCAGTAGTACTTGGCGCTGGCGGTCGCGGACAAAACCGCTGAACAGCACGGAGGTGGAAAGATTTTGGCCGGCAGCAGACAGCAGTAGTTGATGGTACATGTCGCCGCTGCCGGCCATGACGAGAAGAATGTTGGGTTGCTTTTTAACCAGAGCGGCTGCCAGCCTCAGGAAGTAGTCTGGGCCTTTCTGGACTGTCATCCGGCCCATGAACACTACCACCGGCCGGCGGTGGGCAAAGTGGTGGCGGCCGGGCTCGGCCGGTTCCTGCAAAGGGTGAATGCCGTTGTGGACCACCCGGACGCGGGCGGGGTCAAGACCATACTTGTGGACCAGCAGCCGCTTAGTGTAGTTACTGACGGCGATGACGTAGTCGGCAGCAGCCAGGCCACGCCGCTCGGCATCGATAATGTAGCGACTGCCGTGGCCGTGGGGGATCCGGTCATGCTCCGTTGAGTGGACGTGGGCCACCATCGGTCTGTTGCTGAGTGCTTTAACTTGCTGGGCGGCCGGCAGTGACATCCAGTCGTGGGCATGGATAACGTCAAAGTCACTGTACTGGCGAGCGCGCTGAGTCACTACCTGAGCGTACTCTGCCACCTGTTGTTCCAGTTGTGAACCGGGCAGGCCGGCCGCCATAGTATCTGGGCTGAAGCGGTGCCGGCTGGGTGCCGGCTGGGTGCTGTCGCGGCCGACGGAGCGGTAAGCACTGAACGGCGGAGCGTCAGCCGGTTCGTCCCAAGCTGGGTGGCGGCACGCTAACACGCGCATGTGGCTCACTGAGCTTGGCAGCTGATAGGGAAGAGTGAAGTAGATGAGACCGCCGTCGGCGGCCAGCGCTTCGGTCAACCCCTGGCACGCCACGCCCAACCCGCCGCTGTTGAGAGGCGGGTACTCCCAACCAATCATAAAGACTCGGTGCGAGTCCATCACATAAATCCTTACAAAGTTCTCGTCAAGTCCATCATACTCGGGAAAATGAACCAGCGGCAACTGGCAATAAATAGGTACTAGTACCATTTCAGTCTAGATACGCCTGGGATGTACTCACTGTCAGCTAGCTTACATTTGCCGCTAACGTCGCGCCAACTCCTCCAGTGAACAGGCCTGGCTAAGCCGGTACGGCCCGATGGCGGTGCGCCGCAGGCTGGTGACGATCGCGCCCACCCCTAAACACTGGCCGGTGTGGTGGACCAGCGAGCGGACATAGGTACCCGACGAACACTTCACCTTCAGCGAGAACTGGGTGTCGAGCCGGCTCTGTCGGAACGACACTAGCTCCAGCCGATAGATGGTCACTCGGCGGACCGGCAGAGCAGCGAGGTCGAGCCGGCCGCGGCGGGCCAGCTCATAGAGCTTAGTACCACCGCGCTTGACCGCGGAGAAGGGCGGCACCTGCTGGTCAATCTCGCCGCGGAACTGGCGCAAGCAGCGCTCGATATCAGTGACGTTGACGGCCGCCAGCCGCTGGCTGGGGACGGTAACCAGAACCGTGCCGTCAATGTCGTAACTGTCAGTCTCCACTCCCAAGCTGGCGGTGACCAGGTACTCCTTGTCCAGCTTGGTAAACTCCGGTTGGCGCTTGGTTTGCTGACGGCCCACCAGCACGATCAGCAGGCCGGTGGCCAACGGGTCGAGGGTACCGGCGTGGCCCACTTTGGACTGGCCAGTTAACCGCCGCACCTCGTCAACCACGTCGTGGCTGGTCATACCGGTCGGTTTATCGATCAGTAGCGGCTGCTGGTCGGGACCGGCCAACGAAAAAAGTCTTTGTTGTCGAACAACGGACATCTCTGCAGTATAACTGTGCTATCATGCGTTCATATGCTCAAAACTTTAATTTACTCTGGCTCTGCTAGGCAGGGCAACTACACCCAACACGTTGCCCAGTTCGTGCTAGAAACGGCCCAACGGCACGACGACGTCGAGGCAGAACTAGTCTCTCCCCAAACGATCGGGCTTGATTTTAGTAACGAAGGCATGGAGTCCGAGTACCCGGACCTGCGCCGGCAGGTCGAGGCCGCCGAGGCCTACATCCTGGTCGGACCCGAGTACAATCACGGCTACTCAGGCAGTTTGAAGTACATGCTCGATCTCAATCTCAAGCAGTACATCCACAAGCCGGTAGCCATGGTCGGCGTCTCGGCTGGACCGTTTGGTGGCACCAGGATGATTGAGGCACTGGTCAACGTAGTCCGCGAGCTGGGCATGGTGGTGACGTTTAGTGATCTTAACGTCAGCAACGTCCAGCAGGAAGTTGTCGACGGCAAGTTCCAGGACCCCGACAAGTGGCGCCAGCGCGTCGACGACATGCTCTCCGAGTTGGTCTGGATGGGCAAGACGCTCAAGCATGGCCGAGACAACATTTCTTCCAAGTTCCATCAGTAACGGCCACCGATGAACATTACCGCCTGCCAACACTTCCCCTCAGGTCCGGCTCGGCCCCGCGCTGACAAGTGCGAAGGCGGCGACGACTCTACCAGTTTGCGTGTTTGTTTGACCTGCGGCCACGTGGGCTGCTGCGAGTCCAGTCCGGGTCAGCACGCGCAAAAACACGCCGCGCAGACCGGCCATCAGGTCATGGCGGCGTACCCAGCAGACCAAACGTCGTTCATTTGGTGCTACGCCCACCGCGACTACCTCGAGCCCACCGACGAGGTCAACCTCAATCGCGGGTAACACTGCGGGGCACCCGCGCTGGTAGAAAGCGACGGCTTACCTAAATAGCTGTTCCGAGGGGCAGTCGTTGTGTTGTTGGCAATTTACTGTTCAAGAGCGGCAAGACGTGTCCGGAGGCCTTTTAACTTAGCTTCAATCTCATATCTACAAGTGTCATCATTTTTGGCGGTAGAAATTAGACGGATTAACTGTGCGTGCTGTCTGACGCTGCAAACAATTTTTTTCTTAATTCTTTAAATTTTCTTGATTCTTCAGAAGTTGTCAGCGGACCACCATACTTGGCTTGCCATATCTCCATTAACCCCTCAAAAATTTTAATTGTGTCTGCTCTCTCAAGCATGTGTATTAAAGTTTCCCGGTCAAGAATTGTCATTTCCTCTTTTTGCATTTCAGGCGGCCGTAATCCTTCGGGTCTTTCCGACATAGTTTCCTCATTTAATAATTAAATTGATAGCTTGTAATCTTGCTGGGTGGTGTACTACCAATATCGTCAGACGTCAACTTTTCACTCAGGCTGGTAACTGTATACTACAGTTATGCTGCTGACAGAAGCCGAAGGCAAAGCTTTGCTCCGCCAAGCAGGTTTGCACACCCCTACCGGTCTTGTCATCGAGTCACCAGCCGAGCTGGAAGCCGCCGGGGCACCGCCGGTGCCGCTGCCGGCGTACGTCAAGGCCCAAGTACTGCATGGCAATCGGGGCCGGCAGGGCCTGGTCAAGCGGGTCAGCAACCATGCCGAACTGGCTGAAACAGTCCGAGTAATGCTAGGTCGGTCCGACCAGCACGGCCAGTCAGTCCGCAGCCTGCTGATCGAGCCGCTAGTCGAAACCAACCAGCTTGAGTACCTTAGCCTGGGATACGACACTCGGCAGCGGCGGCTGGTAGCTCGTTACAGTCCTCAAGGCGGCCAAGGAATGGACGATCGTGGTCACAGCCTGACCATCGTGGAGCTGGAAAGCCGACGGTCGCCAACCGCCTTTCCACCCCAACCAGAGTTACTGCCGATAGTCACCGCCCTTCACCAAGTAATAACCAGCCATGACGCCGTCCTGGTCGAGGTCAACCCGCTGGCCCAAACTGAACAAGGCTGGGTGTGTCTTGACACCAAGGTCGAGTTGGAAGACTCGGCTTCGTTCCGACACCCAGAGTGGCAGCAGTACGGCCAGCGGTCCAACCTGGGCCGGCCGGAGACCGAGCGCGAGCGCCAGGCGCACCTGGCCAGTCGCCGCGACCACCGCGGCGTGGCCGGCGAGAGCTTTATCGAGTTTGAGGGCGGCGATATCGGGGTAATGGCCTCCGGTGGCGGCGCCTCGATCCTGGCCATGGACGCCCTGATGGCGGCCGGCCTCCGGCCGGCCAACTACACCGAGTACTCCGGCAACCCAACTCGAGAAAAAGTAGCTACCCTAGCGAAGGTGGTACTGTCGATCCCCAACCTCAAGGGCCTGTACGTAGTAGGCAGTAACGCCAACTTTACCGACATCTACGAAACGCTGTCCGGCGTTGTTGACGGCCTGTTAGCGTCGGGCTACGCCCACCAGCCGGGGTTCGTGATGCTGGTCAGGCGTGGCGGCCCGCGCTGGCAGGAAGCGTTCGCGATGGTCAGAGAACGGCTGGCCGATACCGCCATCGCTTTTACTTTGCTCGGTCCCGAGTATCCGATCGTGGACACCGCGACAAAACTGCGAGAAATGATGACTGCGCCAACCCAGCGCTCAGGACCGCCTCAGCGGTCAATACCAACTCCACCCTCAACATCAACACCTCCTTGCGATGGCCATTCTGATTGACACCGCCACCACTACCCTGATCCAAGGCATGACTGGCAAAGAGGGCCAAAAGGTACTGGGCTGGATGCAGCAGACAGGCAGCAGGGTGGCGGCCGGAGTTACGCCTGGCAAGGGCGGACAGCAGGTAGCCGGCGTACCTGTGTACAACTCTGTTCCGGAGGCGCTGGACCGGCACCCCGAAATTAACTTGAGCAGTGTTTACGTCCCACCCCGGTTTGTAGCCAGCGCCGTTGACGAGGCCTTGGCGGCCGGGATCAAGACGGTCCACATTATTAGCGAAGGCGTACCCACCCGGGACACGGTGAGCCTGCTCGAGAAAGCAGACCGGCTGCAAGCCCGGCTGATCGGCCCCAGTTCGGTGGGGGTGGCCTCTCCCGGCCAGTACTATCTGGGCTCGATGGGCGGCGGCAACCCCAGCCAGTACCTGCCGCCGTCACACGATGGCGGCGGAGTGGCGGTGCTGTCCAAGAGCGGTGGCATGGCCAACACCATCGCCACCATGCTGACCGCCGCTGGTGTACCCCAAACCACCGTGGTCGGTATCGGCGGTGACCGGATAGTCGGCACCTCCTTCGCCGATCTACTGGGTGACTTGGCCACCGATCATCACACCAGGGCGGTGGTGGTCATCGGCGAGATCGGCGGTGCCTACGAAGAGGTGCTGGCCGAAGAGATGGTCGCTCAAAATTTTGCCAAACCGGTAGTGGCGTTCATCTCCGGACTGTTCGCCGAAACTTTACCCCAGGGAGCAAGTTTTGGCCACGCCGGTGCCATCGTCAGCCGGCAAGAGGGCAGTCGGGACAGTAAGATGAAAGCCCTGCGCCAAGCCGGCGCTACAGTGGTGGAGTCGCCCAGTCAGATCATCGAGCGATTAACCAACCTAGACCAATAAAGACAGCTGGGCCATAATGTCATCATCATGTCTCAAGACCTAACCTTCACCACTGCCATCAGTCGGCTGGGCGAACGCGGCGTCGAGGTTAGGGGGGTGCCGTTGTCAGATTTGGTAGCCGAGGCTGATTTTGTCAAAACCTTGTTCTTCCATCTGACCGGCCGCCAGCCAGTGACCGGCGAGCTCAAGCTGCTCAACGCCATGCTGGTAGCGGCGCTTGATCACGGCGTCCAGCCGGCCTCGGGATTTGTGCCCAGAGTAGTGGCGTCTGTCGGTAACGACGTGCTGACAGCGATGGCTGCTACCTTGCTGGCACTGGGACCATACCACGGCGGTGCCGTCACCGGCGCCATGAAGGCCATGATTGAGATCAAGCACAAGGGCGAGAACGTGGAGGCGGCCTGCCGAGAACTGGTCCAAGAGTACCGCCAAGCCGGCCGGCGGGTGCCCGGCTTCGGTCACCCCCACTACACTCAAAAAGACCCGCGGGCCCAGCAGCTGTTCCACCTGGCCCACGATCACGATCTGCCGCTAGAGTACATCAATCTGGCCACCATCTTAGAAACGACGCTTGAACATCAACTGAGACGCAAGCTAGTCCTTAATATTGACGGCGCCATCGCCGCCCTTTTGTTGACAATAGGCATCGACCCGATCGCCGGCAACGCCTTGTTTGGCCTGGCCAGGGTGGCCGGCAGTATCGCCCATATCGTGGAAGAACAAACCAGTGATGCCGGGGTACGGCGACTGAGCGATCAAGCGGTGACGTCCGGCTAATCCAAGCCAAGCTCACCTAACAAGCTGGGGTAACCGGGGTAAGCCCGACCGAGGCTGACTAAACTTGAGCGACAAGACCAAAACCGGGGCGGTCAGGCTATTGGTGCAGCTCGGTCCCCGGGTTGAACGCCGCCCAGGCAAACCAAAAACTGCGCAGCTGGACTATCTCCTCACCGTTATCAAGGTTCCGAAACGAGATGATGCCGTCGTCGTTGCGCGCTTCGATCTGCGCGCCGCCCAGCGTATCGTTAATGACCGTACCTTCGGTGAGTAGAGACTCCGGATAAGCTTTGGCTTGGTCGTTAACTTTGATACCGTGGACCCACTCTTTGGGGTGAAGACGATCATCCTGATTGTTGACACTAAAGAAAATATCTTCGTTGGCCTCGTAGTTGCCGTATGGATAGCGGTCATAGTCGCGGCTGAAGCCGGTGTCGCGGGAGAGCACCAGCGCGTCGGGGAACTCCTCCTTGACCTCGCTCCAGGGGATGGTCACCAAAAAGAGCGGGTCGAGCAGTTCGTTACGGCGGGCGGCCGGGCCGGTGATGGCTTCTCCGCTCACTTGCTGCCATAAACTGCCTTCAAAGCGGTCGTACATCACCAGATCGGAGTTGTGGAGCTTGCCGGAAACGCCAAACTCGGTGGGCGTACCGTTGACGCGCCGCTCAAAAGCAGTGGCGGTGCCACATAGCGGACAGAAGGTGACGGCGATCGGTGTTTCCAGCTCTTCCCCCTCGGCTGGCGGGAACCAGTCGTTGACGATCTCGTGCCAGTTTAAGATCCGTTGGGGATAAGCTTTGGTCTGGCCGTGGTGGGTCAGGACAAAAAGCGGGTCGTCGTCCTCAAGCCAGCTGTCGGCGTCGGTCAGACTGGTGAACTGAGGATCGTCAATAGCAGGAATACAGTCCTTAAACGGACAGCCCTGCAACAGTTCGTTCAGCGGAACCTTGGCACCGTCGGGGCTGTCTTGCAGCCGGACGTTGCGGTTGATCACCTCTTTTTCACGGTTACCTTCGATCAGTGTTGCGCCCATCATCGCTTCCTCCTCAAGATTAAGTAGTTGGTCATCGATGCCGAACCGTTCTTCAAACCGGGTAACCGGGTCAGAAATTTGGGCGGGAATGTTGTCTAGCACCCATGCCTGAAATGCCCGCTCGAAGCCGGTAGCGATCAGGATAGCGGTAATCACGATGATGTAGCCAAACCACTGGCGAACCTTGACCTGGTTTTGGCGGTACCAGCCCAGCCGGGCAGAAACGGCGCTGCCGCCGCGAGCTATGGCGTAGAGCGGGATCGAGGTACCGACCGCGTAAGTAAACATCAGCAGGAACAAGGTGGGTGAGAACGACTCCAGCGAACCCAGTGTAATTACTGTGGCAATGATCGGGCCGACGCATGGTGTCCACACAAATCCCAGCACTACTCCGGTCAGGAAGCCGCCGCCAAAGCCGCTGTTGGTGTCTGAGCGAAGTTGGTCAGGCGGCTTGAACCATCTCTCCAGCAATGCCTGGATACCTGTCCAGATGCCCGGCACGATCATGCTCAACCCAAAGAACCCCAGAATGGCGGCGGCGGTCAGCCGCAGGGTGTCGGCCGGCACGCCCAGCAGACTGACAATGCTGGTCAACAGGGTCACGAAAAATGTGAAGCTGATGATCAGTCCCAGAATGATCCCGTGGATCCTTTGCTTTTTGCCGTCGATGCCCGAGCTCAAGATGATCGGCAAGATCGGCAAGACACAAGGCGACAGCACCGTCAAAATCCCTGATATGAAGACGATGGGGAAGAGGAAAGCCATTGTTATGGTGCTTAAATTCTTTGCAGCACTGAGTCGAGGCCGCCGCCTGACCAGCGCCGGCCGGTCGAGCCGTCTTCGTTAAGTACCACAAAACTGTGTTGGGCCACAACCCCGTGCTCTTGCTTGAGCTGCCGCTCTCGGTCAAAGTCAGTCTTGAAAATGACCACATCTTCAGGGATCTGGTCCATGTTTTTGAGAATGTCTCGCTCTGCCGACCGGCAGGTGGGACACCAGTTGGCGTGGAAGAACAAGACAGATCTCTTGCCGTCTGCCAAAGCCTGGTCCACGGCCGCGGCAGAGTAGGTCACGTAAAACTCGGTTTCATCAACTTGCGGACTGGCCTGGCTGGCCCTAGAGTTACCGCCGGAACCGTTACCGACCGCGGTGCCGGGGGTACCAGCATCAGTCGCTTGGTTAGAACAAGCCGCCAGCACCACGCCTGCTACCACTACTGCCGGCAGCAGCCACGTTCGCCCAGATAGCACCTTGATAGGAAAAGAGATTGTCATCGTCAGGTTTCTGTTTCTTTCCTCTAGTATTTAAACAGAAAAGAGGGTTATTGTCTAAAACTAGCGCTCAATCAACTGTCAGCTAAGCGACGCCGCCTGGCCGGTCAAGCAACCAACCGGTACTGCCTGCCCTGTTTAGTCAGCTTGCCTTCTTTGACCAAGCTGTTAATTAGCGTAGTGACAGTTTGACGGCTGGTGCCGATCATCTGGGCCAGCTCTTCATGAGTGAAAGAAACGTTTTGTTCAGCCAGAAGCTGGGTGGAGATCATTCTCAGCAAGCGCCTCAAGCGTTCCGGCACCGACTCGGCCGCCAGCGACGAAATTCGCTCTTTCTGGATAGAGATACTCGAGTACATAGACCGGAGCAGCTTTTCTGAGACGCTGGGGTACTTGCTGACCAGCTTGAAGAACTCCTCGGTCATCATCCTGCACACCAAAGCATTCTTTTTAACCCGGGCAAAGTAGGCGATGTTTTCGCTGTCGGGCAAGTTGCCAAACACGCTGCCGTCTCCCAAGATCTCGATGATGATCTTACGGCCGTCCTCGGTGAGCGCGTAGAGCTCGACTACGCCGTACTTGACCAAAAAGACAGAATCTTCGTCATGGACGTCCGGCAGCTCAGTGTCTTTGTCGTACTTCTTACTGCGAAAACAACTGCTAACGTACTTGAGCTCAGCTTCCGGTAAGCCTTTGAATAAATCAATCTGTTTTAAGTACCAAAGTTGAGAATCGGCCATACTGTCCATGGGTACCATTTTACACGGTTCGGACAGTCTATACCGAACCAAAACTGACTGCTGTCAGCTATCGGACGATACTTTGACGTGGCACGATTTAGCTTTACACTAGAGTTATGTCTGCCGCCCGTTCAATTAAAGAACTTGCTCAAAAAGCCCAAGCTATCCGGCAGTCGATTATCACTTCCTTAGTGGAGGCGGGCAGCGGTCACACCGCTGGCCCGCTGGGCATGGCCGACGTCTTTGCCGCCCTGTACTTCCAAGTAATGAACCACGATCCCGACAAGCCCGACTGGGATGGGCGCGACCGACTAATCCTGTCGAACGGCCACATCTGCCCAGTGCTGTACGCCGCCATGGCAGAAGCCGGTTACTTTCCTAAAAAAGAGCTTGGGACCCTGCGCCAGATTAACAGCCGGCTCCAGGGCCACCCCCATTACTGGTCCGTGCCAGGGGTAGAGAACACCAGCGGCCCACTTGGCCAGGGTTTGTCCCAAGCGTGCGGACTGGCCTACGGTCTGCGGCTGAGCAACAACCGGGCCCGAGTATACGCCATCATGGGCGACGGCGAACAGCAAGAAGGCCAAAACTGGGAGGCGTACTGGTTTGCCGGTGTCAACCGGTTGAGCAACTTGACCGCGCTGATCGACCGCAACAACATCCAGATCGATGGCTACACCGAGGACGTCTTGCCGCTCCAGCCATTCCGCCACAAGTTGGAGGCCTTCCGGTGGAACGTGCTTGACATAGACGGCCACAACCTGGGAGCTATCGTTGACGCCTGTTACCAGGCACAGGCCACCCAGCAGCAGCCCACTGCCATTATCTGCAACACCATTCCCGGTCAGGGCGTGGAGTTCATGGAGAACTTGCCTGTTTGGCACGGCCAACCGCCGGACAAAGACCAAGCACGGGAAGCGCTCCGCCAGCTGCGCACCCTGGGCGGCCGCTTGGACTGTCGGGAGCTGTCTTAAAGTAGGCAAAAAGTAAAGAGCAACGACAGATAATTAACTTCAAGGAGTAAACAAGAATCACTACACTATGAGCGACCAGCCACTCAAGCTCAACGATTACCAGCGCCAGCCTGAACTAACTTCAACTCGGGATGGTTTTGGTCGCGGCTTGGTGGACACGGCCAAAGCTGACGACCGGGTAGTCGGCCTGTGCGCCGACCTGACCGAGTCGGTCCGCTTTCAGTGGTTCAAAGAGGCGTTCCCCGAACGGTTCATCGAGGTGGGCATTGCCGAGCAGAACCTAATGGGGTTGGCGGCTGGTCTGGCACTGGCCGGCCGGGTGCCGTTCGCCGGCAGTTACGCCGCTTTCAGCCCCTGCCGGAACTTTGACCAACTGCGCGTCTCAGTTTGTTACTCTAACTTGAATGTTAAAGCGGTGGGCGGTCACGCCGGCTTGACAGTCGGTCCCGATGGTGCCACTCACCAGGCTTTGGAAGACATCGCCATCACCCGGGCCCTGCCGAACCTGACGGTGATCGTACCCTGCGACGATCGTCAAGCGTACCGAGCCACCTTAACCATGGCCCAAGAAAAAGGGCCGATGTACCTGCGGCTATCCCGGGAAAAGACGCCGCGGCTGACCGGGCCGCACACCCCGTTTGAGCTAGGCCGCGGCCAGCTGTTCCGAGCAGGCGGCGATGTCACCCTGGTGGGCACCGGTATCATGACGGTGGCGGCTTTACGGGCCGCCGACGAGTTAGCCAAGCTTAGTATTTCGGCCCGGGTCATCAACATCCACACCATCAAACCAATTGACCAGCAGCTGATCACTCAGGCCGCCCGGGAAACCGGCGCGCTGGTCACTGCCGAAGAACACCAGCTCCACGGCGGACTGGGCGGAGCAGTGGCCGAAGTGCTGGCCGAGCGGTGGCCGGTGCCGCTGGAGCGAGTGGCCGTCCAAGACACCTTTGGCGAATCGGGGCCTGCCCAAGAGCTGCTCAAAAAGTATGGCCTGACCAGCCAAGACATCGTCAAGGCTGCCCAAAAAGTAATCAAGCGCAAAAACAGTAAAAGTGAGGTGTAGCAACCCACATGGCTAACAACTCCAACAAAGTCACCTTTATCGGCTGTGGACGGGTAGGCATGAGCTCGGCTTTCGCTCTGCTGCTTGACGGCATTGCCAACCAGATCGTGCTGCTGGGCCGCTGCCGGGACGACATCGTCGGCGAACAGCTTGACCTTGAGCACGGTATGCCGTTCGTCAGCCAAACAACGGTGCTGGCTACCGAGAACTATCATGACATAGCCGACAGCGACATAGTGGTCATCACTGCCGGCGCTTCCCAAAAACCAGGCGACACTCGCCTAGACCTGACTGCCAAGAACATCGAGGTCATTGAGTCGATCATTCCCCAAGTGGTCGAGCACGCCCCCGACGCCATCATCGTCATTGTTAGCAATCCCGTGGACGTGCTGACTTACCACGCTTACCGGTTAGCCGGGTGGCCCAAGGGCCGGATCTTCGGCTCTGGTACAGTGCTGGACACTGCCCGTTTCCGTGTCCACCTGGCTGAGTTTCTCCACGTCAATCCCACTAGCATCCACGCTTACATCCTGGGCGAACACGGCGACAGCTCGTTTGCCGCCCTAAACCAGGCTACTATCGGCGGCCGGCCATTGGCTACTTTTCCTCATTTCTCAGAAGACAAATCCCAGCGTGCTTTCCGGCTGGCCAAGGACGCCGCTTACCACATCATCCAGTCAAAAGGCGCCACTTACTACGCCATCGCCATCGTCATACTCAAGATCATCAAGACCGTCCTGCGCGACGCCCGCTCGATCCTGCCGGTCAGCATCCCACTGCACCAGTACTACGGTCTGAATGGGGTGGCGCTGAGCGTGCCCTGCATTGTTGGCCGTCAGGGAGTGACCGACGCGATCGAGATCAAGTTATCGTGGGATGAAAAACAGCTGCTGGAACGCTCGGCCAAAGTGGTCCAGGAGTATCTCCCCTGAACTTCAGCTGAACTTCAGGATGCTGTTCCAGCAAACCAATAACGGTTCTGGTCCGGCTACCAATCCGCTGGCTTGGATTGATGTTGTCGCTAAAGAAATCCATCCGGTAATGGATCCAGATTCCGAACAGGTCCTGCTGGCGGAAACGGCCTTAGTCTATCCTGACGGTCTCGCCAAAGCTTACCAGCTACTTCAACAATACATCAGTGGACACTCCAAACATATTAATTGACTAAACTTGGCAAACCCCGCAGTAGTACGTACCGCGGCCAGCCAGTTTTGTTTTTAAGATGGGGTGGCCGCAGTTATAGCAAGCCTCACCTGCGCGGCCATACGCCAACAGTTTTTGCTGGTACCGCCCAGCCAGACCGTCAACAGTGACGTACTGACCGTCAAAGGTGGTGCCCTCCAGCTCGATGCCCTTGGCTATCACTTGTTGAGCGGCGGCCAGCACTCGGCCGACCTCAGCTCGGGACAGCTGGCCGGCGGGGCGCAGCGGCGAGATTCGAGCCAAGTTGAGCGCGTCACAGGCATAAATATTACCTACGCCGGCCACAATGCCGTTGGTCATCAAGGCGGTCTTGATGGGGATCGAGCGGCTGGCCAGCTTCTTTACCAGGTACTCGAGTGACGCCTGGGCAGTGTTGATGTCCGGGCCCAACCGGGCTTGGAGAGCTTCAACCTCCTCATGGGACAACAGCCTCATCCAGCCAAACAAGCGCTGGTCGTTGAAAAACAACCGACTACCATCAGTAAAAAGATACTCGATCCGAGTGTGCTTGCTGGGCAGTTTAACCAGCCAGTCCCGAGTAGGGTGACCACCGCCGGACCGCTGCTGCCCAGCAGTCTCGTACAGTAGCTGGCCGGTCATTTTTAAGTGCGTCACCAACTGCTGGCCGCTACCACCAGACAGGTGGAACTGGAGCAGTTTGGCCCGTCGCGTCACCTTGGTGATGCTCTGGCCGAGCAAGTCTTGAGGCTGGGCGTTAAAGCTTTTGGGGTGGTTGATGGTAACATCGGCAAACGTTTTACCGGGCAAGAGCTGAGCTAAACGGCGCCTGATGGTCTCGACTTCGGGAAGCTCCGGCATGATTTCTTACCATATCACGCCCTGGGTCTGTTGATATAATAGGATGCCCGATAGGAGCATTGAGCGGGTCCGTAGCTCAGTTGGTTAGAGCGACAGCCTTTTAAGCTGTGCGTCCCGGGTTCGAATCCCGGCGGACTCACTAAGGAATAAAGGAATAAAAGGAATAATGGTTAAAAATAATTTAACGTGGCATTACAAGTCCCTGGTTTTGACCACATTTTCGAAACCACCCCACCTTACCCCAAGTCTTCCTCGATCAAGTTATGCTCAATAGCCAGCAACACCATCACCATCACCCCGATCACCACAAAAGTCGGCCTGATGCCGATCGCCTCGGCCGTGCCTGCCCCCAGCAAAATTACCAAGCCTGCTAAGCTCTGGGAAATTATTTCTAAGACGATGGTCTCGTTGCCTCGCTTTGACGAGCGAATGCCGACCGTGATCTCGTCGCTGTAAAAAACTTCGTAGGCTTGGTTGCGGAAGTTACCGACTGTCCGGCCCAACAGCTCGGTCACAAAAATAGGCAGGACCTGCAAGCCCCGCAGGACGTTGACCACGGCTTCGCCCAGAAAGGTCCTGATGAGCATCTTGCCGCGCTGGTGGCTGTCCAGGTACAGACCTATCAAGTAATTAACCAGCAGGGAAACAGCGATCGACACGAAGAAAAACACGCCTAAACGCAGCGCCGACTGGCCCAAAAACAGGAACACGAACAACACCCACAGCGGGACGGTGAACATGGAGTGAGCCTGTTGTAAAAAGCTGGAAGCGGCAATGATGGCCGAGCGGTGAGCCGTAAGGTCCGCCCGCGACAACTTGACGTCAAACTTATAGTTAGGCAGCCTGACAACTGACAACAACGACACCACCATACCGGTAGTAGCTACCAGCACTAAGCCAAAAAAGCCAAAAGTATCGACTGTTAAGCCACCCACAAACGGCGCCATCAGCATCACGAACAACAGCAGGTAACGCTTTAGGGCCATCTCGCTGCCCCGGCGGCCAACATGGGTCAACTGTGCTTGATAGTAGTCAAACGGCACGAATAAAAACAACCTGGTACCGAACAAGCTGGCCAGCCACAACAAGGCCCAGATAATATTGTCGGTCCGCTCGAACAACAAGATCGGCACACTGCCCAATACGGTTATCAGGACCGACAGCAGTACCCCCATCCTGGTCCCGATCTGACCGACCAAGCGGCCCACCGGCCAGGACAAAAGACCGAGCCCGAACCGTCCCAGCGCGAACGGTAAAAACGCTAAAAAAACGCTCCCGAACGCTTGATAAAAGAACGGGATGCCAAAAAAGGCAACTACCGAAGTGTAAAACTGAAAGAAACCGTGAAAGGAAGTTAGGTGAATAAACTCCCGAGAGACGTACTGCGCCGAGAACGGCCGGACCAGCTTCGGTAGGGTAGGGAGTGAGATCATTACTTACAGCTTAACACTGGGCACAACGTGTTGTCTTTACCGGCTTGATGCCCCATAATGAAAGCGGCCCTTAGGGCCGTAGCCTGCCCGCCATTTGGTCTGGGCTTGCTATAATTACCGTCAAGATCACTGCCAAGAATCGACCAATGGTAGACACCACCAAACATCTCTACATTCTGCCTGATGTGGCGTACCTGGTAGAGTTGCTGCCCACCAAAAAAGAGCACACCTTTACCATCCATAACTTTCGCCAGATCAATGGCGACTTCATTACTCAAGATGTCTTCGTGGAAGATAACGTAGCCAAGCTGTTCGGTAAAGTTGATCCTGACGAGTACCGCTTGGTCCTACCTGATTTCTTGTTCACCAGCGTCATCGTCGAGGTCACCGAGACGGCTGACACCAAGATAGCTTCGTACGTTGATGATCACTTACTGCCCAGCTTGACGCTGACCAAAGGCTCTCACCACATTATTACTCAGACGCTCACCCAGTACGGCCACAAGTCCCGTCTGCAGCTCTCCGCTATCGAGAAAGGCGTGCTCAACCCGATCGCCGCCGCTCATCGTGATACCGATACCAAGATCACTGGCATCTCGCCGCTGAGCTGGATGCTTAAGTCAAGCGTATCGCTGGAGCCATCGGTGACGATTGCCCAGTTGGGCGGCTATGTGTACTTGGCCCTCCAGTACATCGGCGTTGACCAGACAAACTTCGCGCTGGTTGAAGAGGCCGACAAGCTGGTAGAGACAATCAAAACGCTCAAAGGGGCCGAGCCCAGCCTCCAAACCGTCTACTTGCTAACTAATGAGCTGGTTGAAGAGCGGTTAACGGAGCAGTTGTCGGACACCCTACCAGTCCAGCAGTTGGTTTCCGGCAAGAGCAGTGATGAAAAACTGCCAACGTACGTACAGCGCATTATTGAAGCAGGTGCCAAGACCAGCTCGGTGGGCGACTACCACCTGCCGGTGTTCCCGGTGGGCAAGCCCGTGGAGGACAGCCAAGCACCGGTCGTGACTAGCGCGGACCGCAAGGCCGTCAGCGAGAACGTAACCGACGACGACGTGTCCCAAGCAGCGGACAGCCCGCTGCCGCCGCCCAGCGTGCTGCCCACCGACCAACCAGATACCGACCAGGACGCCGAGGAAATGACTGAGGCCGACCGAGATGCGGCCGACACATCAAGCACAGCTGGTGCCGATGACAGCTCCGATGAAGACGAAGCGGGTGAAGCCCGCCTGGACAAGTCTGTAGCCAAGTCGGACAAAGATGTGGTAGAACAACAGGTAGAGACATCCGGGAAGAAAGCGGGTGATCAGGTCAAGACTGAGGCTGATGAGGTGGCTGAGAGCAAAGCTGATCAGCCTGCCCCACCAAGTACCACAGCACCGGCCCCAGACGACAAAGAGGAGTTAGTGGATGAGGAACTTCAGGACGAGGAGCTCAGCCAGTTTGCCCCCAGCCACGATGAACCAGGGCGGGGCGGGGCGGAACCGGCAAGCAAGCGGGACCGGTCTTCGGCTGACCGGGGCGACCAGGGTGACCGGGCAGAGCACGGCGCGGGACAGCAACGGCCTGCCAAGCCGGTTATTAAAAACCAGCCAGGGATCAGTTCGATGCTGAAAATGATCTTCATCTCGCTAGGGGTGTTTTTCGCTACCATTGCTATCGGCATCGGTTTGGGCTTGGTCGTCATCTCGCTTTCCCAGGGCAGCGTCAACCTGCCGTCGTCGTTCAACCCCTTCAGTGGTGACCAAACAGTCGATCAGACCACCGACCAGCCGGCTTTGCCAACGCCCGAGCCCAGTCCTGAACCTGAGCCGGAGCCGCCGCCCTCGCCTGTCAACAAAGCTGAGCTGAGCATTTTGGTGGTCAATGCCACTACTGAGCCCGGGCTGGCCGGCCAGAATAGGGATAAGCTGAGAGACGCCGAGTTCGGGACCGTGGCGGCCGGCAACGCTCAAGGCACTTACGACCAAGGTTTGTTCGTGCTGATGGCAAAAGAAAACCAGGCATTGATCGACGAGCTGGAAGCGGCGCTTGATCTTGAACTGGAGTTCTCTGACCAGGTTTCCCAAGAGGATAGTGGCGGCAAGTACGACGCGGTGGTGGTAATTGCAGAGTAATGACTTGGTTTTGGTTGAGGCGTACTTAAAACGGGCCTGAGGCTGGTGTGGGGTTGGTTTGGGTCTTGAAAGAGCAACAGCGGAAGGTACAATTATGGCGTCTTGAGATAAAACAACTCAAGGAATCAAGTGGGACATACCTCATAAAATATGGAGGCAGGGTTACATATTTCCATTTCTGCTGAACCGTTGACGGAAGTTGGTGGTTTGGTGATCACTAACGCTGACTTGAGCAGCGTTATCATTTCGATGCTGTTAATCCTGCTGGCGGTGGCGGTCAGGCTCAACCTGACGAACAACCATCGCCCCCAAGGCTTGCAGAACGCGGCCGAGTGGGTAATGGAGTCACTCTACAACCTGACCCAATCGGTCACCAACAGCAGAGTTAAAACTCACACTTTCTTCCCGCTCATCGCGGGATTTTTCTTGTTCATTTTAGTTAATAACTGGGTGAGCATACTGCCCGGAGTAGGCACCATCGGCATCAACCGACCTGCCTCCCAGCTTCACGGCAATGAACAGACGGTTTTTGTACCGCTGTTCCGAGCGGCGTCAGCCGACCTTAACTTCACCCTGGCGCTGGCCCTACTGTCGGTTGGTCTCACTCAGGTGTTCGGCATCAAGTACGTTGGGCTGAGCTACTTTAAGAAGTTTGTAAATTTTTCCAACCCGATCATGTTCTTTGTCGGCCTGTTGGAGATCATTTCAGAAGTGGCTAAGGTGCTGTCATTCGCGTTCCGGTTGTTTGGCAACATCTTTGCCGGAGAAGTTCTGCTGGCTGTTACCCTGTTCCTGGTGCCGCTGATCGTGCCGCTACCTTTCTACGGCCTGGAGGTGTTCGTTGGTTTCATCCAGGCCCTGGTTTTTACGATGCTATCGCTAGTATTTTTCAACATGGCCACTCTGAGCCATGAACACTAAGTAATAAGGAGAAAAACATGTCAACTGATTTTGCTGTTGCTTTTGCCATCGGGGTAGGCGCAATTGGCCCGGGTATCGGCATCGGTATCCTGGTCGGCAAAGCACTCGAAGCCATTGGCCGCAACCCTGAGGCCACCGGTAAGATTCAGACCAACATGATCTTGGGTATCGCTTTTGCCGAAGCTATCGCCATTTACGCTTTGGTTATCGCCTTGATCCTGAGGTTCGTTTAAACCGGCCCGACAAAGGCACAAAGGAGGACTTATGGAAATCCAGCTCAGTACTCTTATTTTCCAAATAATTAACTTTGGCATCGTGGTCGGGGCAATGAGCTACCTGATGTTTAAGCCGATCACCAAGATTTTGGAAGAGCGCGCCCAGCGGGTAGCGGAAGGCCAAAAAGCGGCCGAACAGCAGTTAGCCGCCCGAGACAAACTGGCCAATGAAGAGAAGAAAATCTTGCAAAAAGCTAAAAAGGAAGCAGCCCATATCCTGGAAGAGGCTCGGCAAAGCGCCGCCCAAACCGAAAAAGAACTGCTGATTCAATCCAGGCGTAAGGCTGAGCGGGAAGTTGATCGGCTCAGAGAGCAGTGGCAGGAAGAGCGCGCCCAGCTGATCTCCCAACAACGTCAGCAGTTTAACCAAGCTGTGTTGGTGACCACTGAAAAAGTTGTCGGTAAGTTCAGTACCAAACAACACCAGCAGATCATCGACGTCGAGCTGAAACAACTGCTCAAAACACTCAAGGCCTGAGACATGACCGCCGTTACTCTGACCACCGCTCAGCCACTGACTGCCGGACAGCGCTCGCAACTGCTCAAAAAACTGCAAGAACTGTACGGTGAGCCGGAGCTCAATGAAGTGGTAGATGCCCAAGTGATAGGTGGCGTCAGGCTCCAGATCGGCTCGACATTGTACGACGGCACCGTCAGCACCAAGCTCGAACAGCTCTACGACTTAGCCGTCGGCGCGCCGTCATCCTGATACTTTTACAACTAATGCCAAAAAACGCCAAACGGCCAGCCAAATCAAATCGTTCCTCTCGGTCAACCGGACCGGCTGCTCCCCAGTTCCGGTCAACGCTGGTTGATCTAGACGGAGTGGACTTGAAGGTGCGGGCGGAGTCGGTAGGCACGGTCCTGTCGTTTGGCGACGGAGTGATCATTGCCGATGGGTTAGACGACGTCCAAGCCGGCGAACTAATCGACCTGGGTAGGGGAACGGCAGGTTTGGCCCTGAACCTGAACCCTGATACAGTCGGCATTGTTATGCTGGACAGCGCCGATCACTTGCGAGCCGGTTCGCTGGTCAAGCGGAGTAACACAATTTTGTCGGTGCCGGTTTCTGAACAGATTATCGGCCGGACCGTTAACGCCTTGGGCCAGCCGCTGGACAGTAGAGGCCCTATTCCCGCCCAGCGGCGAATGATGCTGGAGCGAGTGGCTCCCGGAGTGATGGCCCGTCAAGCGGTGTCGGTACCGCTCCAGACCGGTATCAAAGCTATCGACGCCATGATCCCCATCGGTCGCGGCCAGCGGGAACTGATCATTGGCGACCGCCAAACCGGCAAGACCGCCATCACCTTGGGTACCATCCTCAACCAAGCAGGCCAAGACGTAATCTGCGTGTACGTCTCGATTGGCCAGAAGAACTCATCACTGGCCCAGATCCGCGACGTGCTAGAACAGCACCAAGCCATGGAGTACTCGGTGATCGTAGCGGCCAACGCCGCCCAGGAGGCGGCCCAGCAGTTCCTGGCGCCGTACACCGGCGCGGCCATTGCCGAGTATTTTCTCGAGCAAGGTAGAGACGTGCTGGTGATTTATGACGACTTGAGCAAGCACGCCCAAGCCTACCGCCAGATTTCCTTGCTGTTGCGCCGGCCCTCCGGCCGCGAGGCCTACCCAGGCGATGTTTTTTACCTCCACTCCCGACTGTTGGAGCGGGCCTGCCGGCTTAACAAGCAGCACGGTAACGGCTCGATCACGGCCCTGCCGATCATCGAGACCCAGGCCAACGACGTTTCCGCCTACATCCCAACCAACGTCATCTCGATCACCGACGGCCAGATTTACTTAGAAGCAGATCTGTTCAACAAAGGTATGCGGCCGGCAATCAACGTGGGACTGTCGGTGTCGCGAGTGGGCTCGGCCGCTCAGCTCAAAGCGATGAAACAGGTGTCGGGCAGTATGAAGCTGGACTTGGCCCAGTTCCGCGAGCTGGAGGCTTTCGCTCAGTTCAGTTCCGACCTGGACGACAAGACCAAAGCCCAGCTCAGTCGGGGCGAGCGGGTCAACGCCGTCTTGAAGCAAGGCTGGGACAGCCCGCTCAAAATCGAGGAACAAGTAGCCGTCATCTTTGCCGCCGTCAATGGCTATCTTGACCAAGTTAAGTTGGAGTCTGTCAGCGACTGGGAACAGCGCTACCTGGCGTACCTGCGCGGCTCTCATCCCCAACTGCTGGCCGGTATCGCCAAAGAAACCAAGTTGAGTGATGACGCCGAAAAGCAGCTGGCCCAAGCCGTCGCCTCGTTTAATCAGCTAAACGGCGACCTGATCGTCATCGCCGGCGACTCAGCCAGCGACGCCGCCAGCACCG
The DNA here is from genome assembly GCA_002772645.1 of Candidatus Pacebacteria bacterium CG10_big_fil_rev_8_21_14_0_10_56_10. Lineage (GTDB taxonomy): Bacteria > Patescibacteriota > Microgenomatia > UBA1400 > PJMF01 > 1-14-0-10-56-10. Next base: position 144,698 of record PFDK01000010.1, read on the forward strand.
CTAGCAAGAGCGACGACTCAGCACCACTAAAGTAACAGTTACCGACAGTTAAGCACTCGAACAAAACAATACCATGGCCCAATCACGACACATAAAGCGCCGTATCTCAGCTGCCCGCAACATCTCCAAGATCACCAAAGCTATGGAGATGGTGGCGGCCAGTAAAATGCGCCGGGCCCAGGACCAAGCTACCGCCGCCCGGCCCTACGCCCAAGCCCTGCACAGCTCTCTTAAAAAACTGGCCGGCAGAGTAGACGGTTCGCTCCACCCCCTGCTCTCCGAGCATCAAACCGGCCAGGACGTGTTGGTGGTGATCGGCACCGACAAGGGACTGTGCGGCAGTTTGAACGCCCAGCTGATGAAAGCGGCTGCCCAGTGGCACCGACAGTTCCCGCAGGGAGAAGTGGTCGCCGTCGGCCGCAAGGCAGTTCACTTTACTCGGTTGCTGGGGGCGAAACTCCATGCACAGTTCACTGATCTGCCCGAGCAGCTGCGCCTAAGCAACATCGTGCCAATCACTACCCTGGTGATCGACAACTTTACCCAAGGTAAGTACCGCTCTGTCCAGCTACTGTACATGGATTTCATTAATACCTTGTCACAACGCGTCAGCCAGTCGCAGCTGTTACCGCTCGGTGAGCAACTGCCCAACTTTGAACAAGCCACTATGCCGCAACTGGCCGCTGAGTACATGTTTGAGCCCGACGCCGCCCAGGTCCTGTCAAGCATCTTGCCTTACTACGTAGAAAACACGGTGTACCAAGCCTTTTTAGAAGCCCGAGCCAGCGAGCACAGTGCCAGGATGGTTACTATGAAAAATGCCAGCGAGAATGCCGGCGAGTTGGTGGATGAGCTCCAGCTGATGTTCAATAAGTCCCGTCAGCAAAGCATCACCAACGAGCTGCTCGATATCACCACCTCAATAATGACAGTCTAGGAACTAACTACTTACTTCAAGATTATCACTATGCCTACCTCCTCTACCACCTCAGCTACCACCTCAGCTACTGGCCGGATTGTCAGCATCATCGGTCCCGTCGTCGGTGTCCGGTTTGACGATCGGCTGCCAGCTATCTTTGAAGCGCTCACCCTGGATGGCGCCGACGGCAACCGGCTGACGCTGGAAGTTGAACAGCAGCTGAGCCAAAATCTAGTCCGCTGTATCGCCTTGGGGCCTACTGACGGTCTAGCCCGCGGCGCCGAAGTGGCGGCTACCGGCGGGCCGATCCGAGTACCGGTTGGTGAAGCCACTTTAGGCAGGGTCTTCAACGTAGTCGGAGATGTTATCGACGAAGGGCCGCCCGTCACCACCGCCCAGACCGCGCCGATCCACCAGCGGCCACCAGCCCTCAGCGAGCAAGTGTCCAGCGTAGAGATGCTCGAGACAGGCATCAAAGTGGTTGACTTGATCGCCCCATTCATGAAAGGCGGCAAGGTGGGAGCGTTCGGCGGGGCCGGGGTGGGCAAAACGGTGATCATCCAGGAGCTAATTCGCAACATCGCCGAAGAACACCAGGGCCACTCGGTTTTCGGGGGAGTGGGCGAACGCAGCCGCGAAGGAAACGATCTGTACCACGAAATGAAAGACGCCGGTGTGCTGGTCAGTACGGTGATGTGTTTTGGACAGATGAACGAGCCGCCGGGCAGTCGATTACGGGTAGCGCTGACCGCCCTGACCATGGCCGAGTACTTCCGCGATCAAAAACGCGAAGACGTACTGTTTTTTATCGACAACATCTTTCGCTTTTCCCAAGCAGGATCAGAAGTGTCGGCCCTGCTGGGCCGGATCCCGTCGGCGGTAGGCTACCAGCCTACCTTAGCCACCGAGATGGCCGCCCTCCAGGAGCGGATCACGTCTACCATGCGCGGCTCGATTACCTCGATCCAGGCCGTGTACGTCCCGGCAGACGACTACACCGATCCCGCGCCGGCCACCACTTTCGCGCACTTGGACTCTACCATCTCGCTCGAGCGTCGGTTGTCGGAACAAGGTATCTACCCGGCGGTCGACCCGCTGGTGTCCAACTCCAAGCTGCTTCAGCCTGAGCTAGTCGGCGACGAACACTACCGGGTAGCCCGAGGCGTCCAAGCCATACTCCAACGCTACAAAGAACTGCAGGACATTATCGCCATCTTAGGGATAGACGAGCTGAGCGATGACGACAAACTGGTAGTGGCTC
>PFDK01000010.1:146886-147972 GCA_002772645.1 Candidatus Pacebacteria bacterium CG10_big_fil_rev_8_21_14_0_10_56_10
CGAGACGGTCCGCGGCTTCAGCGAGATCCTGGCCGGCAATCATGACGAACTGCCGGAGCAGGCGTTCTACATGGTCGGGGGCATCGACCAAGCTGTTGAGAAAGCCAAAAAGCTATGAGCTGTTACCTTGGGCCCTCTGTCATCAGCCTTTTTGCCAGGAATTATTTACTATGAGCTTTCCCACCCTGCGACTTTCGATCGTGTCACAAGAGCGCCGACTGCTAGAGACGGAAGCCGCCCAGGTTACTTTACCAGGGTCAGATGGGGAGATGACAGTCTTGCCCAAACACGTGGCGCTGTTTACTCAGCTTAAGCCGGGGGAACTGCGCTATCGGACCGAACCAAACGCGCCGGACAACGTCCTGGTGGTGTCACCGGGCTTTGCCGACATCAGTCCCGACAACACGGTGACGGTGATGGTTGACAGTGCTGTAGCCGAGCGAGAGATCAGCGTCGAAAAAGCACAACAAGCCATCCGGCATGCCCAGGCCACCATGGAGCAGACTAGGGACCAGCGCGAACTGCTTATGGCTGAAGCTTCGCTCAAAAGGGCCATGCTTGAGCTCAATCTGGCGGAAAAAAGCCAGCGTCGCCGGTACTAATTCCAACTTTACAGATACCTTCCTACCAGGTAAGCTATCAGACAGTTTTTGGAGCTGTCCGCCGGAAGCAATTGGCCACCCAAACACATGACTACTCGACCAGTAAAACAACCAGCCAAGCACTCGACCACCAACAGTCAGCCTGGTAAATCGATCCAGTTGACCCAGCAGGGCTACGATGAGCTTAAAACTGAGCTCGATGAGCTGGTAGAAGTCAAACAGCCTCAAGTGGTAGAACGGATTTCGGTGGCACGTTCCCACGGGGACCTGTCTGAGAATGCCGAGTACTCTAACGCTAAAGAGGAACTGCAGCTGGTTGAGGCCAGGATCGAGGAAATCGAGGAAATCTTGAAGGTAGCCACCGTAGTCAAACAAACCACCAGCAGTACCAGGGTAGGCATGGGCTCCAAGGTAACACTGCGGCTGCAGGGAAACTCGAAACAAGTTTTGTATCACATTGTGGGCGAGTTTGAGGCTGAGCCGA
>PFDK01000010.1:148274-155877 GCA_002772645.1 Candidatus Pacebacteria bacterium CG10_big_fil_rev_8_21_14_0_10_56_10
CCTGGCGACCGACCAAGGAACACCGGTCCAAACTGCCGGCCGACTGATGGCAGTGCGCGCCCACGGCAAGCTCAATTTTGCCCACCTCCAGGACCACACCGGCCAGGCCCAGTTGATGTTTCGCCAAGAACAGTTGGCCAAGAAGTTCGAGCTGCTGAGCCTGATCGACGCCGGTGATTTTCTGGGAGTAACCGGCCAAATGACCACCACCAAGACGGGCGAAGTAACGATCGCCGTCAGTGACTTCGAACTGCTGGGCAAGACCTTGCGGCCTATACCGACTGCCTGGAACGCCGCCGAGCGCAAAGAAGCCCGCTTTCGCCGCCGCTACCTAGACATGCTGATCAACCCCGAAGTCAAGCGGGTCCTGGACGCGCGCTGGCTGATTCTCAAGGAAACTCGCCGCTATCTCCAGGACCGGCACGGCTTCGTGGAGGTCGAGACACCGGTTTTTCAACCGCTGTACGGCGGGACCAATGCTACTCCGTTCGTGACCCACATGAATGCCCTCGACACCGAGTTTTACTTGCGGCTGGCGCCGGAGCTGTACCTGAAGCGGCTGGTAGTAGGCGGCTACGAGCGCATCTTTGAGATCGCCCGCAACTTCCGCAACGAAGGCATTGACCAGGCCCACCAGCCTGAGTTCACTATGATCGAGTGGTACCAAGCGTACGCCGATTACCGGCAAGTGATGGCGGTCGCCGAAGGGCTGTTTAAGCACTTAACCAATCAGCTGTATGGCTCGAGTACGCTCAAAGTTGACGGTCAGGAGATCGACCTGGCCGGCAGTTGGCGGCAGCTAACCATGGTTGAAGCCCTCCGAAAGTACGCGCGGCTGGACTTCGAGGCGCTAGACGAGGGCAGTCTTCGGGCCCTGCTAGAACAGCACCAGCTGCGACTAATTGGCGAGTTTACCAGGGGTAAAGCTATGTTTGAGCTGTTCAATAAACTAGCCGCGCCCCGAATTATCCAACCTACTTGGGTGATCGACTACCCGCGCGATGTCTCTCCTCTGTCGAGAGCCCATCGACACAACCCAGAGCTGGCCGAACGTTTTGAGGGCTACATCGGCGGCCGCGAGATTGCCGACGGCTGGAGTGAGATCACCGACCCGATCGACCAGCGTCAAATCTTCGAGAACGAACAACGGCGGATGCGGGCCGGAGATACCGAGGCCCACCCGCTCGACGAAGACTTCCTGGAGGCCATGGAGTACGGGCTACCACCGCTGGGCGGTATCGGTATCGGTATCGACCGGATGGTGATGTTCCTGACGAATACCTGGAGTATTAGGGAGGTGATCGCCTTCCCGACACTGCGGCCGCTACCGGCTCGGCCGGCAGAACAGACCGATGGCCCGTCGCCGTCGTCGTCTCAGTCACCATCGTCGTCGTCGTCCAGCCCAGTGTCCCTGCCCGATCGCGACCAAGCCGAGCAGCTGCTCGAACACCACATCAGCAACCATCAGCTGCGCCATCACTGCCGAATGGTGGCCAGCGCCATGGCGGCCTACGCCCGAGAGCTGGGCGAAAACGAGGAGCTGTGGTACCAAGCCGGCCTGCTCCACGACCTGGACTGGGAAGCTTTTCCCGATCAACACCCCAAAAAAGCAGTAGAGGAGTGGTTAAAAGACTATCCTCAGGAGCTAAAAAACGCGGTGACAGCCCACGCCCCGGAACGAACCGGCCGCCAGCCCCAGAGCGAACTGGAGCGTTACTTGTTTGCCTGCGATGAGCTGAGCGGTTTCATGCAAGCAGTCAGCTTGATGCGGCCGGGAGGGTTTAGCGACATGAAGCCTAAATCAGTCACCAAAAAGCTCAAGGATGCCTCGTTCGCGGCCAACGTCAGTCGGGATGACATTAGCCACGGGCTCGAGCTGATCGGCGCTGAGCCGGCTGAGCACATCGGGTTCTTAATTAAAGTATTTGCTTGAGGTTTTATAAAGAAACGCCAGCCATTGCCATGCTCGACATCCAGTACCTTCGCGACCACCCAGACGTAGTCAGACAAGCGGCAGAGCAAAAACAGCTCGATCCGGCCGTGGTTGACCGAGTGCTGGACACCGACGAACAGCGCCGACTGCTAATCGGGCGCATCGAAGAGCTGCGCCGCCAAAGTAATCGGCAAGCTGGCGACGTCAAGCGGCACGTCCAGGGCGGCGGCCAACCAAGTGAAGAACAGCTGGCCACAGGAAAAAAGCTCAAGGGCCAGCTCAAAGAACTGGAGCCCCAACTGCGCCGAGCTGAAGATGAACTGCGCCGGTTGATGCTCCAGGTCCCCAACGTGCCGGCCGAGGACGTGCCGGTGGGACCAGACGAGACCGGCAACCAAGTTATCAGGACCGTCGGCCAACTGCCGCAGTTTGAGTTCGCGCCGCGTCCCCACCATCAAGTGATGGAACAGCTAGACTTGCTCGACACCAAGCGGGCGGTCAAGATTGCCGGGTTCCGGGCCTACTTCCTAAAAAACGACGGCTTGCTGCTAGAGCAGGCCCTGCTGAAGTTGGCGCTCGACATGATGATTGGGTCAGGCTTTACGCCGCTGTCGGCGCCGGTGATGGTAAACCTGGAAGCGCTGGTCGGCACCGGCTACTTTCCATGGGGGGAGCACGACCACTACCGAACGCAAGACGGCACCTACTTGACCGGTACCTCGGAGGTAGCATTGACGTCGTACCATGCCGGGGAAACTCTGGCTGAGAAAGACCTGCCTATCAAGTTGTGCGGGCTGTCGCCGTGCTTTCGTCGAGAAGTCGGCACCCACGGCCAGGACACCCAGGGAATTGTTCGAGTTCATCAGTTCAACAAAGTAGAACAAGTGGTGTACACCAGGGCAGACGAGACAGAAACCAGATCGTGGCACGAAACGATGCTGGGACTGAGCGAACGCTTGCTCGAGCTGCTCGAGCTGCCATATCAAGTGCTGGTGATGTGTACCGGTGACATGGGAGCGGGCCAACGCAAGAAGTACGACATCGAGACCTGGTTCCCTTCACAGCAAAAGTATCGCGAAACGCACTCGGCCAGTTACTTCAACGACTTCCAGTCGAGACGCCTCAACATTCGCTACCAAGCCAAAGACGGTAGTCTCAAGCACGTCTACACTCTCAACAACACCATGGCGGCTACCCCCCGGCTGCTGGCGGCGCTGGTCGAGAACCATCAGCAGCTCGACGGCTCGATCAACCTACCGGCGGCGCTGCGGCCGCTGATGGGCAAAGCGAGTATCGGCCCTAAAGCAAGGTGAGGTTTGAGAACCAAATAGCAACTAGAAAAACAATTGTCCAGATGACTATTGTTCAGATGGCTAAGAAACAGTCTTTGAAATGAGAGCTGATTTCAACCTCCGTCACCCGCTCCCGACTTTCGCGAATTAGTAACCACTTAATTTGATGACTGTCCCCTCCCCTAGGGAATAATTTCTTTGGGGGTGTTTTTTTGGCGCGCATTTTCCGTGGGCCATTAGTGGGCCGAAAGTGGGCCGTTTTGGCCCACGCGCTTAAGTGAGTTTTTTTAGATGTGCCAAAAATAATGCCATTGCCAAATTGCCAACCGGAAAAAGCATCTTTAGTGACCACACTTGGCTTGCCCTTAGCCTGAAAAAAAACGCAAAAAAATCAAAAAAAGTGAAAGTCAGATTTTAAATGAGAGCTAACATCAACCTCTGTGCGTTCGCCGATTACCGGCACCCGCTTGCCGACACCACCCCTGAGGACTATACTAAACTCCCTTATGAAGCGCGGTTGGTTCCTGGGTGTCGTCATTGTGCTGGCAGTGGTGGTGCCAGTGCTGGGACTAGGGGCGGTGCTGCTAGGCCAAGGACTGCCTGGCGACATCGTTGGTCCCGGACTACTGACGGGCAACGGGCGTCCCGGTGCCGAAGACGCTGTCAATCAGCAAGCGTCCGGCCAGTTAACCAGGTTTGAGATATCTCCCCAACCAGCCGAGCTGGGAACCGGCCCGACCGGCTTGGCCGGCTTGACGGACCTGTCCCAACCAGGATTTCCTTTACCACCTAGTCCAACCATTCCGCCAGACGGCGGGCAGCTTGATCCTTCCTCAGACCGATTACTGGTCAAGACAGGCAGTCTCAGCCTGGTGACTACCGACCTGCTGTCCGCGGTCGACCAGGTCAGGAATGTTGCCGAGCGGCTGGACGGGTTAGTCACTACTACCAATATTACCCATGGCCCTGTCCGGACCGGTTACCCAAGTGAGTTGCCCATGGCGCTGGTAACCGTCCGGGTACCCAACCAAAACTTTCAGCAGGCGCTCGACGACATCAAAGCGATAGCCAATCGAGTGATCAGCGAAAGCACCAACACTCTTGACCAAACAGAGCAGAAGATCGACCTGGATGCCCAGCTCAACAACCTCCAGGCCACTGAGGAACAACTTCAGCAAATCCTGGGCCAGGCCGGAACCGTCAACGAGACGCTCCAGGTTCAGCGGGAACTGACCAACACCCGCACTCGGATCGAGCAGTTGACAGCACAACTGGACAACCTGCAGGGCGCGGCCGATTTCTCGACCATCCAAGTCCGGATCAGCACCGAGGGGTCAGAACAGCCGCTCCTCGACCCTAGCCAGCCCAATCTCGGCCAAGAGCTGAAGTTAGCCGTCCAAGACGCCGTCAAGCTGTACCGGTCACTGTTCGTCACCGGCCTGCGCTGGGCGGTGATCTTGCTACCCGTGGTGCCGGTGGGGTGGCTGGTCAAGAAGTGGCTGATTGACCGTCGCCGAGCCGATCGCCAGTTCGATCGCCATCCCAATCATCCCAGCCCTAACCCCAACCGCCGCCGTTCCGCCCCGCGAGCCAACATCAACCAACCAACGCCAGCGGAGTAACGCCACCAAACTGCCGAACCAGGACCAAACGCCATCGTGCCTCGTAATTTAAGCCTGGTTTTGGGATAATATCGACTCAATGTTAAAGTTCATCAGTAATCTTTTTGACGAAAATGCCAAGGCACTCCAACGGTATAGCCAAGTAGTTGAAGAGATCAACCACCTCCAGCCCCAGTTGAGGCAGTTGAGCAATGACCAGCTGGCCGCCCAGACCGACGCCTTCAAGACCAGGCTCAAACAGTTGCTCAATGAGCAGGGAAAAACCGAAGCCGAGGCCCTGGAAGAGATCCTGCCCGAGGCATTCGCCACCGTCCGGGAAACTTCCAGACGGGTGATCGGGCTGCATCCGTACGATGTCCAATTATTAGCAGGGGTAGCTCTGCACTATGGCAACGTCACCGAACAAAAGACCGGTGAAGGGAAAACCCTGACGGTGGCCGCCCCGATCTACCTCAATGCCCTGCTGGGCAAAGGGGTTCAGCTGGTGACGGTCAACGACTACTTAGCAGAGGTGGGAGTGGGCTGGATGGGACCAATCTACCACTTCTTAGGGATGTCCTCAGCAGTGATCGTCCACGATCAAGCCAAGCTCTACAACCCTGACATCGACAGCGAAGAGCGCGGCGACGAACGCCTGGAACACTTTGAGCAAATCAGCCGCCGGCAGGCATACGCCGCCGACATCACCTACGGCACCAACAACGAGTTTGGCTTTGACTACTTGCGCGACAACATGGTCCAGGACCTAAATCAAATGGTCCAGCGCCAGGACCACCCCCACCACTTTGCTATCATCGACGAGGCCGACTCCATCCTGATCGACGAGGCCCGCACCCCGCTGATCATCTCTGCCCCTGATACCGAGCCTGTTGAGCAGTACTACCAGTACGCCCAACTGGTTGAGTCACTGACGCCGGAGGTGGACTTCAAGATCGACGAGAAAGCTCGGTCGGTGGTGCTGACCGACCTGGGCGTCAAGCGCCTGGAGCAAAAGCTGGGGGTGAGCAACCTGTACGAAGAAAGTTTCGACACCATCCATCATGTTGAGGCGGCGCTCAAAGCCAAAACGCTGTACCAGCGTGACAAAGAGTACATCGTCCGCGATAACCAGGTCATCATCGTGGATGAGCATACCGGCCGGCTGATGCACGGTCGCCGTTACTCCGACGGCCTGCACCAAGCCATCGAAGCCAAAGAAAATGCCACCATTCAGCGCGAGTCGCGGACGCTAGCTACTATCTCCATCCAGAACTACTTCCGGCTGTACAGTAAGCTGGCCGGTATGACCGGCACGGCCCTAACCGAGTCCGAGGAGTTCAACAAGATTTACCAAATGAACGTGCTGGAGATTCCCACCCATCGGCCGGTTGTTCGCGACGACATGTCGGACGTGGTCTACAAAACCACTGCCGCCAAGTACAGCGCCATCGTTCACCGAGTAGAGGAGGTTCACCACCAAGGCAGACCGATCCTGATCGGCACCCGCTCGATCGAGCACAACCAAACCGTAGCCAAGTTCTTAAACCGCAAAAAAATTAAGCACCAGGTCCTAAACGCCAAGAACAACGAAAAAGAGGCTTTCATTATTGCCGATGCCGGCCGTCGGAACGCTATTACGGTGGCCACCAACATCGCCGGCCGAGGAGTTGACATCGTACTGGGCGGCGCCAAGCCCGAGATCAAAGACTTTCGCAAAAAGAAGCTGACCGACAAACGGCCGGCCCAGTCCAGTCCGGCCGCTAAACTGGCCACTGAGCTCAACCTGCCACCCAGCTTCAATCCGGCCAACTACCGGCTCAAGTCGTACCAACAAGCGGTGGAAAAGTGGCAGCGGGACCACGACGGAGTGGTGAAAGTGGGCGGCCTGTTCATTCTCGGTACCGAGCGGCACGAGGCCAGACGGATCGACAACCAGCTGCGAGGCCGGTCCGGCCGTCAGGGCGACCCAGGTACTTCCCAGTTCTACTTATCGCTGGAAGACGAGATCATGCGTATTTTCGGCGGCGAACAGATCAGCAAGGTAATGGACTTCTTGAAAGTCGAAGAGAACCAGCCCATCGTGCACAACATGGTCAGCAAGTCTATCGAGTCGGCCCAAGTTAAAGTGGAGGGCTTTTTCTTTGATCAGCGCAAGCGGCTGGTGGAGTTTGATGATGTGATGAACAAGCATCGTGAGGTGATCTATCGCCGCCGGCGACGGCTGCTGGAGCAAGGCAGTGACAATGGTGATAGCGATGGTGGCGGCAAGAGTAACGGCGACGGTAATGACACCGGTGGGGACGGCGTCGACGTCCGCAAGCGGCCGGCCGCCTTGCGCAACCAAATCCTTGACTACATCGAGGCCGAAGTGGAGACATTGGTGAACCTGCGCTCACCCGACTCGTTTACCGCCGACGAGTACGACGCCATCGTCAAAGAGTTCACCCAAATCATTCCTTTTGACGTGGCTTCCCAGCGGGAGTTGGCCAAAAACTTCAGCCGGACCAAGGACAGTGAACAATTAGTAGACAAGCTGATGGAGATCGTGGAACAGACCTACCAAGCCAGAGAACAGGCCTTTGGCCCGGTCCGGCTGCGGCAGCTGGAACGGCTGGTAGTGCTGTCTACCGTCGACGAAAAGTGGATGGACCACCTGGACTCGATGGACAACTTGCGCCAAGGGATTTGGCTGAGAGGAGACAAAAACACCGTCCTGTCCGAGTACAAGAAAGAAGCTTTTGCGATGTTCGAGGCGCTGATCGCCAACATCGAGTCGA
>PFDK01000018.1:0-20639 GCA_002772645.1 Candidatus Pacebacteria bacterium CG10_big_fil_rev_8_21_14_0_10_56_10
TACCCTAACCAAAATGCGTTGCAATCGGGAACTTTTCTTCGGTTCTCGTTCTGGTCTTTGCTCTAGTCCTGCCACAATGGCTCGGGTTAGAACATGGAATGTCCTATGAGTCAAGATTTTTGCTGAAGTTTTTGCTGAAGTTAGACATTTGAAATTCTTAATTTGCTTTGCTCGCCAAAAGTCTCAAAAGTATCGTGACCTAGCCAAGTCGTAAACAGCCGAGCTGAAGCGTCGGTAAGCTGTCGATGGTGGGGTGACAAACCGATCGCGGATCAGGCATAATACTTTTGTCGTCCAGTAAAAATAGTTTCTAGTACTACAAACTATTTACTTGGCTACTTGGTAACCAGTCTTATAATCGGGAACCTGGTCACTACCGATCATGCGGCGCGGCCTTGTCACTCTCTCTCCCTACCAAACCGAACTGCTCAGGACGGCGCTTGCCCAGCCGGCCGCATCCGGCCAGCGCCGGCAGCTCCCGAGCCGAGTGCGTCAGGCCATCGCCGCCTCCGTCAATCCGGTGACGCTGGAACTGTCGGCCGAGGAGCTGGAACAACTGCTCGATGCCCTGCCCGCCCCCAGCCCTAGCTCTACCTCTAGCCCCAGCCGCCAGGAGCAAACCGGCCAGGCCGAGCTGCGCGCCTATCTTCTCAAGATGTTGAGCGGCTGGTGACGGCCGCGGCTAACTGTAGTTTTGATTTGAAAAAAATTTATAACTTCGATTGCCTTCATTCCCTCTGATTTGGATGTATCCCACCACATTCTTAACAAGGATACTTTCAGTCTTCGATCCAGCCTTCAACCTCTTCGACGGAGTGTTGCCGATCTGGTGCTGGAGGCTGACGGTTGCTCTCATCCATCATTGTCACCTTGTCCGCTGGGTGCTAGCCTTTACTACAAACCAAGTTTGGGGCCGAGCGCGGCCGTGATCAGCTGCCACTGGTCCAGCATAAAGCCGGCCAGCAGTAACACTACCCCTACCATCCCCAGCACGTGCTCGCGGCGCATTTCCCGGAACACCGAGGAGTTTATCTTGTGTTCGTGGCGGACGCGGTAGTGAACGCTCAAGGCCGTGTAGGCCACGGTGATCTCTCCGATGGTCTGGCTGGCCGCTCCCACCAGCTCTAGCTGTTGCTGCATAGTGCTTACCTCCTTTACTATAGTACAAAGTAGTGTCGTTGATGAACACCCCTATCCCGCCCCTTGCTACCCATCCGTCCTCGGCCCTACCTCAGGCCGTCTCCCCGAGACCCGCCCAACAGACCGCTTCACACCGACCGCCAGCTACCGGCAAGTGGCTGCCGCTGATCGTGCCCTCGCTGGTGCTGTTCTTCAGCTTGTTCATTACCTTTGCCTTGGCGCAGTTCTTGTCGCAAGAGCGCGACTTGGCCCGCCGCCAGCGGTTCGAGCGGACTACCACCGCCTTGACAGCAGAGGTCCGCGCCAAACTGGCCGGTTACCACCGGCTGTTGTTACAGACCAGCGGAACGGTCAGCGTCTTTGGCCCGGTCAGTGACCCCGACTGGCAGAGGTACGTTTCATTGCTGGCCATGACGGACAACTACCCAGCCCTGTTGGGACTGGGCTTAGCAGAGCTGGGCCCAGCCGGTCCTCAGCCTGGTGTCGACGATAGTGGCGCCGATGCCACCAGCGATAGTGGCGCAGATAGCCAGCTGTTAGTCTTGCGCCACTTCACTTCCCGGCAGTCCCCGCCGTACCAGCCGCCAGACCAGCTGGTGAAAGCTCTAGCCGCCGAGCTAGTGAGTGCAAATACCGATCAGACAACCCAGTTGCCTCACTTGGTAGTGATGCCCAGGGATAAGAACAGCGGGCCCGCGGCACTCTACCTGCCGATAACACCGCCAGGCCTAAATCCGGACGGGACAACCAGCGCCAACTCCATCATGTTAGTGGTAGCCGTGGTCGACCTTGACCAAGCGCTGGCCGGCTTGGTGCCCAACCAGCACACCGTCGCCATGACCATTTCGCCGGACAAAACAGTGGTGGTCACTCCACCGGGAAACGGTAGCCGACTTCAACCGCGGCCTGCCACTCTGACAAACCAGCGGACCATCCAGCTAGCCAACGGTAGCTGGACCATTTCCTACCTTGACCGGGCGGCTGCCGACTGGCGTGACTTCACCGCCACCCTGACCATCATCCTGGGCACTGCCATTAGCCTACTGCTGTTTGCGGTGCTGTACTCGCTGAGCAATGCCAAGTCACTGGCCCAGCAGTTGGCCTTAAACATCACTGCCGATCTGAAGGCGACCTCGGCTCAGGACGAAGCCTTGCTGGCCAGCATCGCCGACGGCATTATCGCCACCGACGTCAACCAGACCATCACTACCATCAACCAGGCGGCGCGCCGCCTGCTTGGCCTGGAGTCGCACCATACCATCAACGACCACTTTCACCGGGTGGTGACGGTACTCGATGACCAGCTCAGGCCGGTTTCCGACGAGTCGTCTTTTGTATCCCGAGTCCTAAACACTCACCAGCCAGTAACTACCAACCAGTTGCTGTTTGCCAAGAACGACGGCACCGCCTTTCCCGTCAGGTTGACAGCGTCGCCAGTTACTAACCAAGGCCGAGTGGACGGAGTGGTGATGGTGTTCCAGGACATCACCGAGGAAAAGCAGATCGAGAACACCAAGTCCGAGTTTATCAACCTGGCATCACATCAGCTGCGCACCCCGCTGTCCGGTATCAAGTGGTATCTGGAGATGCTGATCGGCGGCGAACTGGGCCCGCTGACCGACGAACAGCTGACCATCGCCAAGAACATCGACGCTTCCAACCAGCGGATGATCAAACTGGTCAAGTCACTGCTCCAGATCTCTCGGATAGAGTCAGGTAAAATGGTGCCTGATTTCCAGCCGACCGAGCTGGCCAAGGTCCTGGAGCAAGCCCAGCACGGTTTGCAGCCGCAGTGGCAGGCCAAGCACATCAAGCTGGATAGCTCCATCGATCATCTGCCGGCTGTCGAGACCGACGGCGAACTGGTGATGGAGGTCTTTATTAACCTGATCAGCAACGCCATCAAGTACTCGCCGCCGGAGAGTAGTATCGCCATCAGGCTGTACCGGGATAACGACCGAGTGGTGTTCAGCGTGGCAGACCACGGTTACGGTATCCCTCAGGAATTTCAGGACAAGATCTTTGCAAAGTTCTTCCGCGGCAAGAACATCCGGAAACACCACACCGACGGCACCGGCCTGGGACTGTACCTGGTAGAAATGATCACCAAGGTGCTGGGCGGCAAGGTCTGGTTCCAGAGCCAGGAAAATGTCGGCAGTACCTTTTGGTTCAGCTTGCCGATCTCCCACTCCGCCGAAGCCGAGCAACCGCCGCTCACTTAAGGACCTTTTTTGTACGTCTATAAATGGGATTAATGGTAGGTTCCAATCACTACTAGTTGAGGTATAGTTGGCTCTGTATACTTGAGTGGGGAACTATGAAAAAAATTCTAGTGGTCGAAGACGACGCTTTTTTGGCAAACGCTTACAAAGTGAAGTTGTCGAAAACAAACTTCCAGGTCAGAATAGCCGACAGCGGCCAGCACGCCATCGAAGAGATCACTACCTTTAAGCCGGACCTGATCCTGCTCGACTTGGTGATACCCGAGGTGGACGGGTTTGAGGTCTTGAGCCAGCTGCGCCAGTCACCGCAAGCCAGCCATATTCCAGTGCTGGTAGTGTCTAACTTAGCCCAGGAAGAAGACATCCAGAAAGCCAAAGAGTTGGGCGCCCAAGAGTTCATCGTCAAAAGTGAAGTGGCGCTGGAGGCGATCGTGGGCAGGATCAACAGCCTGCTGCCTGACAGTGCCACCTAATCAAACTCTGCCCAAGCTATGCCTGCCCATCTCAACCAGCAGCTCTACGACGCGCTGACCGAACTTAACGCCGTTCCCCAAGACGTGCTAGACCGGGCTTTCCAAGCCAGCCAAACCAACCACCGTCCGCTCGAAGATCTTTTAGTTAGCGAAAACGCGGTCTCTGATAAGAACCTGGGCCGAGTAATGGCTGATCTGCTGGGCCTGCCGTTCATCCGTCTTACCGAAACACCGATCGACCAGCAGCTGGTTAAGCTGGTGACGCCCATCTTCGCCAAAGAAAACCGGCTGGTGCCGTACCGGCATGACCAGCAGGGGATTTACATCGCTACCGCCAACCCTGACGACTTGCGCTCGCTTGATTTCATCCGCAAGCGGACCAACCAACCACTGGTCCTGGCCTACGCTACCCCTGGTGACATTTCCGATGCGCTGACCAAGTTTGGCCACGGCTCGGCCCAAAGCTTCACCAATCAAATTAAACAGCTGAGCGAACAGGCCGAAACTGCCGAGTCCGAGTCTGACCCACCAATCATCAAGATGGTCGACTTGATCCTCGATCACTCCTACCAGCGTAAAGCTTCCGATGTTCACATGGAACCAGAGGAGGACGAAGCCCTGATCAGGTTCAGGGTCGATGGCCAGCTGCACGACATCGTCAGGATCCCTAAGAAAATCTATTTTCAAATGGTCACTCGGCTGAAAGTGATGTCGAACTTGCGGACCGACGAACACCAGGCCCCCCAAGACGGCAAGATACGTCATAAAGTGGAAGGTGAGAAACTTGATTTGCGGGTATCTATCCTACCAGTCATCAACGGCGAAAAGATTGTCATGCGGTTGTTGTCCGAGCGGTCGCGCCAGCTATCCCTACCTGACCTGGGACTGACCAGCCACAACCTGGCCAAGGTCACCCGTGCCTACAGCAAGCCCCACGGCATGATCCTGGTGACCGGCCCTACCGGCTCGGGAAAAACAACCAGTCTGTACGCCATCCTGAAGCTGCTCAACAAACGGGAAGTCAACATCATGACTATCGAGGACCCGGTAGAGTACGACATCACCGGCATTAACCAGATCCAGGTCAACCCCAAAACCAGCCTGACATTTGCCACCGGACTGCGGTCAATTGTTCGTCAGGACCCCGATATTATCCTGGTCGGTGAGGTCCGGGACGAGGAAACGGCCGGTATTGCGGTCAACTCCGCTATGACCGGTCACCTGGTGTTGTCGTCGCTCCACACTAACGACGCCGCTACCGCTATGCCGCGGCTGATAGACATGGCTGTCGAGCCATTCCTGGTGGCCTCGTCGATCAACATAGTGGTGGCCCAGCGGCTGATCAGGAAACTATGTAATCACTGCCGCTTCTCCAAGGAGATCAAGCTGACCGAGATCATGGCCAGCCACCAGGCCAAGCAGGGCCTCGCCGGGCAACAGGGCCACCAGTCGGCCCGCCAGGGCAACAGCCAGCCTCACCCTGATGATCACCGCGCCGGGCCGCCGGCAGGCGCTCGGCCGTCGCAGACCCCGTCGCCGCCGCTGCCGCCCGCTCAGCCTGCTCAGTCTGCTCAACCTGCTCAGTTAGCTCAAGCTGCTCAATCCACTCAGCCAGCCCTGCCAGCCCAAACAGCTCCGGCTGCCGCTCCGCCCGCTCCGTTGGCTGCCGCCGCCGCTCCAGCCCCGCCGGCCAAACCAAAGATCGAGCTCAGCCCGGAACTTATCCGCAAGCACTTCGGCCATAACCAGACCATCAGGGTCTACCAAGGCAAGGGCTGTGACATCTGCCACCACTCCGGGTACATCGGCCGGATTGGCATTTTTGAGGTGCTCGAGATCACCGACCAAATCAAAGAAGCCATCGTCGCCAGCCAGAACGCCTCCCAGATCCAGAAACTGGCGTATCAGCAAGGCATGACCTCAATGCTCGATGACGGGCTGGAAAAAATTAAGGCCGGCATCACTACCATCGAAGAACTGATGCGGGTGGTGATGGAGTAGGCCCGGTGCCGCTAGCAAGCGCATGAAAAGATTACCATGAACCTGTCACTGCCATTCTTTAACCGCGTCAAGTTCATTGACAAGCTGACATTTACCAAGCATATGTCAACGATGATCCACGCCGGGGTATCGCTGTCTGAGACACTCGAGACACTGGCTATCCAAGCCTCGTCCCAGCAGCTCCGGACCATCTTCCGAGACCTACTGGGGGATGTCCGCAACGGCGTTGCCCTGGCGGACGCTTTGCGCCGCCACCCGGAAATGTTCGACGAGTTTTACGTCAACCTGGTGGCGGTGGGAGAAGAGTCGGGCAACTTGGCCGAAAACTTCCAGTTCTTGGTCGACCACCTCTCCAAGAGCTATGCCTTGCAGAGAAAAGTTAAAGGGGCGCTGACCTACCCAGGCGTGGTGTTCGGCGCCGCCAGCCTGATGGCCTTTTTTGTGTCGATCTTTATTTTGCCCCAGCTGGTTGGCTTTTTTGATTCCTTCGCCATCGAACTGCCCATCACCACCCGGATCCTACTCGCTATCGCCGGCTTCATGGAACAGCACGGCATCGTCTTTTTTGTCACCGCCGCGGGGGTGGTGGTAGCGGTGGTCAGGCTGACCAAACTGCCGTTCATCAAGCCGCACTGGCACCGAGCAGTCTTGAGGATGCCGCTGTTTGGCCAGCTCATCCTGCACAGCCAGCTCTCTGGGATGATGCGCAACTTAGGAGTGCTGGTCCGCAGCGGAGTGCCGCTCAGCCGAGCGCTGGAGACCACCACCTACACCGTCGATAACCTCTATCTGCGCTCCCACGTCAAGGTGATTCACCTGTCGCTCAACCAGGGCATCACTATCAGCCAAGCGCTGGAGCGCTACCAGTTTAGCGAGTTCCCGCCGCTGGTCTCGACTATGATCGCGGTCGGCGAGCGGACCGGCAACTTAGAAGAGATCATGCTGTACCTGGCCACCTTCTACGAAGACGAGATCGATAACATTACCAAGAACATGACGACCGTGCTGGAACCGATCATGCTGTTGTCGATCGGCCTGATCGTTGGCTTTATGGCGATGGCGATCATCTCCCCGATCTACGAGCTGACCGGCTCGGTCAGAGGCGGTGTAGGTGGTCAATAAATTTAGAACTCATTCTAGAATTTCTCGACAGTGGCTCAGCACCAAACTGGCGGGTGGGGGTGGTCGGCCAGGTTTTGGCCTGCTGGAGACAGTGGTAGGTCTGGGGCTGTTCGCCATCCTGATCCTAGCGGGCGGCGGTATCTTCATTCAGAGCCAGGCGCTAACTCAAGTTTCCGGCGACAACGCCGAGGCTGGACTGCTGGCCAAACAAGGCTTAGAGGCGGCCCGTTCTATCCAGCGGCAAGGCTGGGCGCTGCTGGCTCCTGGCGCCTACGGTATCGACAACAGCTCCGGCCGGTGGGAACTGACCGGCACGCCTGCCCAGCATGGCAAGTTCACTCAGGAAATCACCATCGACCAGGCCCAGCGCGACGGCAACGGCCAACTGGTGACCAGCGGCGGCGCCATCGATCCTGATACCTACCTGGTCACCGCCCGCGTCCACTGGACTACCAGGACCGGCAAACTGGAAGAAGTTACTCAACAGACCTACCTGACCAATTGGCAGAAGTACATCATCTCGGAAACGCTGGCCTATGCCTGCGCCTCCCAGTCCACCTTGGGGGCCAACCTCAACCAGACTACGCCGGCGGCGCTGGTCTGGAGTGACAGCTCGATCGACAACAATCACTTCTTTTTCAACTTGACCTCGCCTACCCAGATAGCCGTCAAAGAGGACGGAGACTACCTGATTGCCCTGACTATGCCAGTCAGCCGGACCGACGGCAACAACGAACAAACTCGGGTCCAAGCCGAGGCGCGCGTCAACGGTGTCAAAGCTGAGGGAGGAGTAGCCCGCTCCAGCTACATCCGCAACGCCGACAGCCAGGACGAGTCGTCCAACCACTTAAACTTGCTGCTGACCGATCTCCAAGTTGATGACACTATCGAGGTGGTGGTGACCGGGCTGACCAACAACATCGGTAGCGCCTATCCGGTCGTGATCGACGGCCTGGCGTGCGTTTACTTAGAGCAGATCAACGACCAGCAGACGGTGTTCGCCGCTACCGCTACCCAAACTACCAGCGGCAGTAACTTTAACCAAGAAGAGGCCAGCCCGCTGGAGTGGAGCTCTTTGCGCCAGGACAGCGGCTACACTCACTCGGACACCAGTGACCCTGAGGAGATCGTCTTTGACCAAAGCGGCGACTACCTGGTGTACGTCAACGTGCCGCTCAGCTCCAACCAGCTGCGGACTAGCGTGGCCGGCCGAGTGGTGCTCAACGAGCTCGACAACCAGGTCACTGGCGGCTCGTTCCGCCAGGGTTACATCCGAAAACAAGAGAACGACGATGAATCGTCGATTCACTGGGCAGGCATGGTCTCTGCCGCCGCCGGGGACAAGCTGATGGTGACGCTCGAGCAGGACGCTTTTATTGGCATGGTGAACAGCGGCGGCGATCCGGCTACTATCCTTGTCCACCGGCTGCCAGCCGAAAATGTGTTCCATGGATTTGGGCTGACGCTGACTAACTCCGGCTCGAACTGGAACCCGGAAACGCCCGGAGAAGTGGAGTGGTACTCGTCTCAGTTTGACCCCAACGTCTACGACCACGACACCGGCGCCAATCGAGAAGTTATTACTGTCAAGAAAAAGGGAGACTACGTCCTGAC
Organism: Candidatus Pacebacteria bacterium CG10_big_fil_rev_8_21_14_0_10_56_10; assembly: GCA_002772645.1. Taxonomy (GTDB): domain Bacteria; phylum Patescibacteriota; class Microgenomatia; order UBA1400; family PJMF01; genus 1-14-0-10-56-10. The sequence continues at coordinate 8,573 of PFDK01000018.1, forward strand.
CTACAACGACTCCCTGTGGTCGTGGACCGGCCGGCCCAACTCCCGGGCGCGCGTCATGGTCAACGGCAGTCCGGTCATCGGCGCCGAGTCCAAAACCCACTTTGTTCGGGGCAGTAACGACCACCACTTCTCCTCGGCTACCATGGTGTATGCATTGACTAAGTTGCAGCCTGGCGATCAGGTCACTATCTTGGTCGACCGAGCAGCGGACCAGGACTTGATGTCGCCGGCCGACCCGGCGATCATTACCTTGTGGAAAAAAGATCAGCTGGAGAATCCGGGGCCGTGATCCGTCTGTCGCTGCTGCTGCCATCATCACCGCCAATATCACCCTTACGGCCGGTCCGTTCGGGGAGCAAGCTGGCCGGGAAAACCGAGTGGTCCGGGTTCATCACCACTACCACCGTCCTGGTAGTGATGGGGGTGCTGTTGATCGTCGGCACCAGTTCTGCTTTGCTGTCGATCGATATCGGCCTGCTGCAACTAGCCAGTGAACAAGTGGAGCGGACCGACAGCAGTCTCGACAGCTGTATCGAGAACGCTCTACTGGAGCTCAACCTGCTCAAAACCATTCCCACTGTCCAAACACTGCCCAATGGCGCCAGCTGTGCTGCCGATATTGTTGACCAATCGCAGACTTCTGATGAGCTAACCGTTACTTTCACTCTGGTGGCCACCGACAGTGCCTACACGGCGGCAGCAGAGGTAACCGCTGTGCGCAGTGACGCTGTCACTATCACTTCCTGGAAGGAGATCACGCCGCCATGATGGTCAACACCGTGCCTAGTACCAGCTTAAGAGACGGTCGGCGCCCACTACCGAGCACAACCGCTACCGCTACCGCCACTACTGCTGCCACCGCCAGCGCTAACGGCCGGTCCGGGCTGACTCTTCTCGAGCTGATGCTGGTAGTCGGACTACTGTTGTTGCTGACCTTGGCCACTCTGCCATTTGGCTCCCGCTTTTTCCAAACCAACCAGCACGACGCCGCGCTCGGCCGGATCAGGGGTAAGCTGCGCAAGGCCCAAGCCTACAGCATGGACCGGCGGCTCAACTCCGGTTGGGGCATCTGCCTCCAGGGCCGGGTAGTCAGGCTGTACGCCGACAGCTGTGCCGCTCCCACCCAGCAGGAAGACTATGACCTGCCGGACTCGGTAGAGGTAACCGGGCTGGGCGACATCTGGTTTACTCCCCTGCGCGGCGAGCCATCTTCTGCCGTCACTGTGACTATCACCTCGCCGTTGAGCAGTCAACAAATCACCGTCAATGCCGCCGGAGGAATTTACTGACATATAGTTAATAGTTGCCGATTTAAACGATGCCGACCGCCGATACTACTACTGATACTGGCTGCTTAAGTTACACGGCGCGTCAGCGTCGCCAAGCCGGCTTCACCTTGATCGAGATCGTTATCTACGTACTGCTGGTGGCCGTCATCAGTACCGCCGTCATCATGTTCGCCAGTGATATCGTCATTAACCGGGTGCGCGGCGAGTCCCAACAAGCCGTCAACCACTCGTTAAACTTCGTCACTAAGCGGCTAACTCACGAGCTGAGAGCCGCTCGGGCGATCCATTTTTTGACCGCCGACCAGCTCTGTCTGGACATGACTGAAGCCGATCGCGACCCAACATTTATTTACCAGCAAAACAACCAAGTTGGGATCGGTTGGGGCGGCGGCAGTTCAGACTGCACCGGCTTGCAGCAAGATGAAGTGCTGAGCGACCCGGCCCTAACGTCAGTTGTCTCGTTCCAGGACCTGTCTACAGCCGGCTCTCAAAACGTGGAGTTTTCGCTGACTGTCTTTTCTCAAAGCAGTTCCGGCCGCGCCGAGTTCGAGTTTTCGGGAGACTTCACATCGAGCGTCGAGCTGAGAACGTCCCAGTGATACCGGCCGCGCCGTGATACCATGAAATGATGTTGCTTGGCCCCAAAAAAACGATCATCAGTATCGAGCCGGGCTTGATGTATGCCGAACAGATCAAGCTTGGTAAACAGCCCGACAGCAAGGCTGTGGGTTCGTACCAGTGGCAGCCTGAAACGTTTGCCAACGTTTTCGAACAGCTGATCATGACCACCGGCGGCCACCAAGTTTCGGTGCTGTTGAGCGACGCTTTCTGCTACGTGATCGGCTGTATTCTGCCCAGCCCCGACGCCTTGTACGTCCTGATCAAATCATTAGTGGCCGGATTGGTACCCGAAGATCTTGAGCAAACGGCTTGGAGCTACCGACTGGAGCCCTACGACCAGTCCTCAAAAAAGCTGAACGCTTTTGTGCTAACGTACAATTTCCACACCTTGTTTAAGCCAATGATGGCTCGGTTTGCGGAACTAATCGAAGTGGTCGAGCCGATCTCGCTAACGCTTACCCACGAACTGGAAGGGGCCAAGACGTCGGGCGTCATCCTCCACCGCGACTCGGTCCGCCAATTGGCGGTCATCATCCACCAGGGAGTGATCGTTCACGTCCAGCAGTTGGCGGGCGAGCTAACACAGGAAGTCCTTCAACCGCTGGTGTCCTACGCTCAGCACCAACTGCAAACTGCCGAACCATACTTTTGGCTGTTTGGGTTTGACAACAACTCGATGCTGCCGGCCGGTTTGCAGGCCAAAAGCACCCAACAGCACATCTACCCTCCCTTTAGCTTGGCCGACCGTTCGCCCCAAGACTACGCCAAGCTGTTGACGGAGGAGGTGCCGGCCATCGCTTCCCACCAGCACCAACGGCCGACCAACCTGCCAGAGTTGCTGGCCTCTGCGGGCCGGCCGGCTGATGGTGGCGGTGATGGCAGAGGTGCCGCTGGTGACGGTGACCCTGCCGGTGGCAACTCTGTCGGTGGTGGCTCCGCCGGTGGTGTTAGTGGCATCGATACTGCCGGTAGAGCGGTCAGTGCCGAGATTCTCGCCAACAGCAAGCAGCGGCGTACCCTGATCGTGCTGACCGGGCTGGTGATAGTCCTTATCCTGGTAGTGGCGCTAGTGCTGGTGCCCTACTTCCAGCGCGGTTAACCACAGGGTTAGCACGACCACTCAAGGTGGCCCAGGTGGCGGCCCAGGTGGAGACACATTGGCGACTTGACGTGAACTGGTGAATGTGGTGTAGTAATATCAGTACCAATTCTTGACAGTACCAATTACCAGAAAGCCTGCTATGCATTCACTGTCTGACATTCGACAACGAGGTTTCACCCTGATTGAGTTGCTGGTGGTCATTGCCATTATTTCCATTTTGGCAGTGGTCGTCTTCGTAGCTCTTGATCCGGTGACCAGGTTTGCGGACTCGCGCGACGCTCGGCGTCAACAAGATGTTCAAGGCATCTTGACCGCGGTCCAGCAATCGATCGTTGATGATGGCGGCGTCTTGCCGGTGGACACCAACGGCGGTACCACAGCCACGGACATCACGGCTACACCCACTGAGTTGGGTACGTGTGCCAGCTGTATCGACCTGAGCGGTTCACTGTCGGCTTACTTGCTGAGTATGCCAACCGACCCACAAGTCGGTAGCGCTACCAATACCGGGTACTCAATCTCGGTAAACTCAGCCGGTATCGTCACCATTTCGGCCCTTAACGCCGAGAACCAAACAGTGTCGGCCTCACGCTAAGTTTTTAAGTAAGCTTTAAGCGTAGTTCAGCACTCGTCTGAAACAAAACCCCCGTTGTGAGACGGGGGTTTTGGTACGGGGAGGTGGTGGTGCGCTTGGAGCCCGACTTTCACGCTTTTTGATTTTCCAGGCTAAGGGCAAGCCAGTGTGGTCACCAAAGATGTTTTTTAGTTGGCATTGGCAGTATTTTCTTGGCATATCTAAAAAAAACTCACTTAAGCGCGTGGGCCAAAACGGCCCACTTTCGGCACACTAATGGCCCACTAATGGCCCACGGAAAATGTCCGCCAAAAAAACACCCCCAAAGAAATTGTTCCCTATGGGACTAGTCAGCAAATTAAGTGGTTACTAATTCGCGAAAGTTGGGTGCCAGTTCTTCCCAGTTGCCCAGCGGCCTAGACTACTTGTACAATGGACCGGACCATGATAAACGACTTGTTCCGGCGTTTTGCCGCTAAGTTATCAACTCTGGCCGGTTCGGCCAAAGCTTTTATGCTAGCGGTGACGATCGTGTTGCTGTGGGCGTTGACCGGCCCAACCTTAGGCTTTTCCGACACCTGGCAGTTGATCATCAACACCTTTACCACTTTAATCACCTTCCTGATGGTGTTCTTGATCCAGAACGCCCAGAACCGAGAAACCCGGGCAGTTCATCTCAAGCTTGATGAGCTCCTCCGGGCAGTCAGAGGGGCCCGTTCCAGCTTGATCAACATCGAGGAGTTGGGCGATGACGAGCTCGAAACACTTCATGTTCAGTTTAAAGACTTGCACGAGCGCTCATGGCAAGCCTTGCAGAATCGTCGCCAAAAACTGGAGTTAAGCGGTCAACAAGAGCCGCGGCTCACCAACGAAAAAAAGAGGGTTTTGCCCACCGCCAAGAAGGAGCATGGGCTACAAGATCTGACTGTCCGCCTCGGCGCTCCCCTCGGGTTTATCATCCGGCGAGCCTTCAAATAAAGCGTAGAGTTGGTGGCCGATGTCACTGATGCCCACCTTGGTAGCTCGGCCAGCCATGATGGCCTCGTAGGGATCGCAGTGGCGACAGCCGCCGTGGGGGCAGTCGAACTTTCTCAACTTGCGAGCCAGCTTGATCCGCTTGGCGATAGCCAGCACCTGGGAACTGGCCTGGTCCAAGTCAGGCAGTTGTTGTTCGCTGGGCAAATTATGATGGCGCAAGTACCAGTAACTGGCGCCGGTGACAGGCCGGTGCTGGCAATGGCTGGCCAACAGATAATAGATGGGCAGCTGCAGCGAGTCAGGCGACTGCTCTTTAACGCCGGTCTTAAAATCGAGGATTTTAACACTGTCGTCATCAGGCAGGTACTCCAGCCAATCGATCTTGCCACAGAGAATAATCTCTTCATCTTGAGACAGCCAAAAGTACGGCAGGTCGAGCGAAGGTTTGGTCTTGATCTTGACCGCTTTGCGCTCCAGCGGGCCGCGGTGGGTATCGGCTCGGCGCAGCATTTGCCGGCCCAGTTCCAGGTAGTGCTCTTCTTGGGACTGGCTGTGAAAGCCACCTTGGCGGCCGGTCACTTTTTGCCAAGCATCGTCGAGTTTTTGCAGCAGCGACCGGTTGAACCGCTCCTCAACCGGCAGTTTGGACAGTGACTCGATTACTTCGTGAACGGCCTGGCCCAGGGCCAGGGCCGGAGTGATCAGCGAAATTTTGCGGTTAGTGTGGGGATCTTTGTAGAGGTGGCGCAAGAAGTAGGCGCGCGGACAGGCCAGAAATGCCTCGATAGACGAGTGGGACACCCAAATCGCGCTGTACGTGTCAGACATGAAACTGCTGTTTTAAAACCTTGTCTTAGGTAACTTGATAGGTCGGGTAAGTATACCAGCTGCCCTTTTTAGCGGCTGGGCGCTGGTGGGGCGGGCGGAAAACCGCTGGTGGGTGGGCGCGCTTGGTGGCTACTTCGTCTCCGGGTAGTTGGTGTCGATGGCCTCTTTGAGCTCAGGCGTGATCAACAGGTTGAGGACCGGCACGTCCTCGATGGTCCGGACTGATCGAGCCAGCCAAGCTACCAAGATACCGGCCACGATGGTAGCGCCGATGGCCGCTGCCGCTCCTTGCGCCACTGCCATGGCCAAGTTGAACCGGACCGAGACGCGGCGGCGCAGCCGGCGGTCGAGCTTGACAAGCTGTCGATTGAGTTCCCGAACAGTTTGCTCCGAGACTGGATGGTGAGAGGACGATGGCACGGCCGGTGACATGGGTGATGACATGGGTGATGACGCGGGTTATAGCGCGAGTGATGGTGAGCGCTTACCACTCATGATACTATCTAGCTATGGGCCTGGCTACGGTGTTTTACGTCCTTGGTATCGCGGTGTTTAGCATCCTGCTGGTTTTTTTACTGGCTGTAGCGACGGCGTTGGTAGTAGTAGTGCTCAAAGTCAGGCGGCTGCGTCACTCGCTCCGGCAAATGACGATCGAGGCCCAGTCCCGGGCGCTGATCGAAAGCCTGCGCCAAACCCCTGCCAGGCGGTTTTTGCCGCTGATGGGAGTGGTGCCGTTGGTGTTGAAGTATTTTTGGAAAACTCACCAGCACCACTAGCCGTACCGGCACCAATGGTAACCGCGGTCACCAGTCCCCCCCCCTAAACATCACCAAGCTCGGCTGCTCAGCTAGCTTGCCCGTTTATTTGAGCTTCCTGTTCTTTGAGCTTCAGGGCGGTTACTCTCCGGCCCCGGCCGGCTGAGGGATGGTGATGCGCGGGTTGACTTCCTCAATCTGCTGGGCCGGCTGACGGTGGCTGTCATTGCGCCCGACATCCTGCCTGGACTTGGGACCAAACCAAGGCTTACCATCGAACAAGCCTCTCCAAATACTTTTGAGCAACCACATCACTAACAACAGACCGATGGTACCGCCAATCGCCAGCGAAGCGGTGGCCGGTGTCACTTCCGGCAGTAACTGGCGCAAGCCACCGGCTGGCGTTGGCCCCGCCTGAGCTTGTTGGGCCTCCACAGTTTGGCTCGGTCCCAGCTGGGCCGGCTGGAGCGGGCTGGGACTGGGCGACTGCTGGTCCGATTTGCCCAATACCCGCGGGATCTCACCCTGGAAATCGCGGACGCGTTTGCTGGAGATCAGGCCCAACTTACCATCGCTATCGATGGTAAAGCTTTGAGTGATCTTGGTAACTACGTTGTCCTCACCGGTAGCGATCAGCTCGATGCCGCCGCGCTCGACGTCGTGCAAGATTTGATCCTCACCCGACTCGGTGCCGGCTACGTGGGCCGCTGAAAAAATGCCCTCTTCGCCACTACCGGCGTGGGCAATTGCCTCGCTGGTCTGACGATCATCAACCCGAGCGGTATAAAAAATGGTGTACGACACTTCTTTGACATTAGTGACCGTCAAGTTGAACGAGTTATCGTCTCGGTTAAAAGACAAAAAAAGCTGGACGTCACCAATGCCAGTGTTAGGCTGGTTAGGCTCAATCATGCGCTGACAGTGGCCCGGATTACTGACCGGACGCAAGCCAATGATAGCTCAAAGGCGCCGGCCGCGACTAGAGCAAAATTTCACGTGCAAAATTTCACGGTGGCCAACGTCAGCCAGCCGACAGTTGACCAACCAAATCCTGGCTACGGTACCATACATAACATGGCGGATGATTCTCATCAAAGCCTTTCCCAGGCTACCGGCCCGATCGTGGTGGCGGTGTTAGTGGTGGTATCAATCCTGGGCTTACTGTTCTTGCGCCAAAACCGTGGCCAGTCGCCGGTTTCCCAGTCTAACAGCTCGGTTAGCAGGGGCGGCGTGGCTGGAGGGGCTGGGGGAGCTGGCGGTATCGATCAGCTGGCCGAGTCCCAAAGCGTCACCTCTGCTGGTCAGGCAGGAGAGGCCGGCGGGCACGGGGACAGTGGTAGCGGCAACGGTGGCCCCATCGGGACCGCTATTCGTGACACCGATCACATCCGCGGTGACCGCGACGCGCCAGTGGTACTGGTAGAGTACGGTGACTTGGAGTGCCCGTTCTGCAAGCGCCTCCACCCCACCATGACCGATCTCAGGGAAGAAAACGACGAACAAGTGGCCTGGGTGTTTCGCCACTTTGCTGTTCCCAGCCACCAAAACGCTCCCAAAGCAGCCGAGGCTTCAGAGTGCGTAGCCGAGCTGGTTGGTGAGGACGCTTTTTGGCAGTTTGTCGATATCTACTACCAGCGAACCACCTCAAACGGTCGCGGTTTTCCGCTGAGCGGTCTGCCGGACCTGGCCGAAGAAGTCGGCGCCAACCGAGCTGAGTTCCAAAGTTGCCTGGATAGCGGCCGGATGGCCACCAAAGTAGCTGCCGATATGCAGACCGGCCGTCAGCTGGGCGTCAGCGGTACACCGGGGACAATCCTGGTGGCCGGCGGCCAGGTCCAGGGCTTGATCCCAGGTGCCTTGCCCAAACAGCAGTTCCAGCAGGTCATCGACCGCTTTTTGTAGGAGAACTGGTCGGAGCTCAAGCGGCGGCCCTTCGTTCAGCGATGCCGAGTCTTCGTTTAGTGGCAACTCTTTAGCCACTAGCCCTGGCGAGCTTTACGCCTGGGGTTGCGCTTGTTGACGCGATACAGGCGGCCGCGGCGGCGGACTAGTTTGTCACCTTTTTTCTTGTCTGCTTTGAGCGAACTTTTGATTTTCATCAGGCAGTCATTATATCAGCCGCGGGTACCGGTTGTCCCCGCCCCCCGTCCGTGGGCCTGGCTGCCCACCGCCCAGTGTCCCACCTCCCGGAATAAGTGCTAAGATAGGCTTGAGTACTCTACTGTGAAAGGCATGCCATGTCAGCAGTGACCGTAACTGATCAAACGTGGTGGCGAGTGATGACCGCCTTGGCTATCATCGGCATTTTTTTAGCAACCTACTTACTGTACGGCACCTGGGCACCGTCGGGGCCGACAGTCTGCCATGTTAGCTCTACCATCAACTGCTTGGCCATCACCAAAGGCAACCTGGCCTACGTGTTGGGTATTCCGGTGGCCTTGATTGGTTTGGCAGGTTACATCGCCATTTTTGTGAGCAGTCTTCATCACTGGAAACGGGCGGCGCTGGCCCTGACTACCTTCGGGCTGGTTTTTTGCTTGCGTCTCCTCTACCTGGAGATATTTGTGGAGAAGGTGGTCTGTCCCATCTGCCTGCTGTGCATGGCGGCCATGGCCAGCGTGTTTGCCATCAGCGTCAAGCTGCGGTGGTGGCCCGATCAGTCCCAGCCTGGTCGTCCTGATCAGACCCCGGCCCGGTCAACTCGGTCAGCCCAGTCAGAGTAACCGGAGGAGTAATCGAAGGTGCAGGAGTATCCGCCGCTAGCTGTCCTGTTCGATGTAGTGGTCAGTGGGAGTGGTGGGCACGCCCAGCTGGCCCGCCAGGTACGAGCGCAGGTCGGGCTTGTCGGGCGGTAGCTGCATCCAGGCGTTCATCAGTAGGTGCAAGGTGGCAGTCTGCTCGGGAAGTCCGTTAAGCTCCATTACTGCTTGGCCGGTGTCACTAAATCTATCACTAGGCATAGTCGGTACTATAGCCATCGAACACTTTAACTCAAATACACTGGCTGTCTCGGCGGGCCGGCGGTTTTACGCGGCTTGTCACCAGGCGGTTTCGCCATCAAAAACAACTTTAAGTTTTGAGTAATTAAAACAATTGTGATAGATTACTCTAGCCGACACAAATGTTAGTCCGGAAAACTCACCCCTACTACTTGCCTGCCTGTCAAAATCATGCCTAGCACCAACCAGCTAATCGGCGCTCAGATCAAACGCGCCAGGCAGTTAGCCAATCTCACTCAAGACCAACTCGGCGAAAAGATCTTCAAGACTGGCGCGGCGGTGGGGTACATCGAGCGCGGCCAGCGCGGTCTGGTGGTTGAAGACATCGTCGAGATCGCCCGGATTCTCAACGTACCCGTCGAGTTCTTTTTCTACCACCAGCCCAGCAGCAACCAACTTCTCCAGCTGACCCTCAACCAGCTGCAGACTAACCTGGCCGGGCTGAAGGCCGACTTGGACCTGCAGGCCAACAACATCGAACAGCTCATCGAGTCACTGCCGGTGGACGAGGACTTTGGGCTACTGATCCAGGCCGGATCCGATCCCATCGTCCTGCTCAGCCTGGACCTGACACTGCTCTACGCCACGCCTGGGATCAAGGGCTTGCTGGGGTACAGCTCGAGCGAACTGGGCGGCACTCACCTCAAGTCGATGGTGGTGCCCGAGGAGCTGGCCAGTATCAAAAGCAAGCTTCGCCAAGTCATTAATAACCGACGGACAAGAACTATCGAGACGTTTTTGCTCAACGTCCGCTCTCAAGTGGTCCCCGTCGAGATCACCTTTCAAGTGGTCAGTTTGGAAAGCCGATCGGTCATCCAGGGTATTGTTCACCGGCTCAGCCGCCGGCGCTGACAGCCGGTTCCGCCCCAACATCGCGGCCAAAATCGCCCGGCCACGCTTCCCTGGTCCAGCCAACCATTTCCCGAGCCTGGAGGAACGACACCACCCAACCGGTTTGGCGGATACTTTTGTACAGCGGCGTCCGATAGAACTCGCCTTCAGCCGAGTACACTTCCGGGTAGCCGCGGTGGCGCTTGATGTTGAACGCGTAGCTGGCCAGCTGTTTTTCGGCGGCGGCCAGGTATGACTCGTCGCCGGTAACTTGGGCCAGCCGCGCCAACAGCTTGATGTACTCCATTCCCCAGTTGCTCCAGATCGCAGTCGATGCGTAGGCCGGCGAACCAATCAACACCGGCAGGTACACCCGACCGCGGCGCTGGTCGGGGTGGTACTGGAGACCGAACGGCTGGTCGATGGCGTTGCGCCGGATGTACTCCACAGTGCTGGTCAGCATCCGCAGGTCCTGGGGCTGTTCAGGATCGAGTAAGCCGGTCAAGTACGCGACCAGCCAGTCTGAAGAGTACCATCGTTCGGTTAACGCCTGTTGGGAAGCGTCTTCGGCAAAGTGGCCGGCCGCCGTCAGCCAGTAGCGGGCCAGGATCCGCTGTCGATACTCGTCCAAAAATTCCTGGTCAGGTCCGGTCAGGTCCAACCGCTGGGCCAGCTGGTGCGTTTTCCAGGCCACCACGTTGTCGTAAAACGCGCCTTGTCTTTTGGCGATGTCTTTAGCGCCGGACAGCAGCTTGTCGGTCCGCACCAGGCCAGTGCCGGGATCATAGACCGTTTGCCAGTACTCTCTGAAGTGGCGGCGCAGCGCCGGCCGGTGAGCTTCGAGCAGTCGGGCGGTAGCGGCGGCAGTCTGCGGGACCGCCGGCTGGTCGGCTTGGAACGGATAGATCTCCTCAAGCTCATCTGGCTGGAGCAGTTTGTCGGCGGCGTACAGCATGCCGTACAGACTGTCGGAAGGGTAAGCATAGTAATTGGCCAGTACTACCGAACTGCGACCGATGGGAATGATGGTCGTCGACAGCTGGTCGGCCTGGTCAAACACCTGGAGAGCGTACCCGAGTGACTTGAGGTACATCAGCTGACGATTGTGCCAGTCCTGCCGGTCGAGGGCTGTCCGCGGGTCTACGGTGGCGTTGTAGAAAATACCTAAGTTGCGCGGATACAGAGAGCTAAAGTGATCACCGGAGATCAAGAATGGCTGGTCGGGATCAAAGCGCAAGCGATGGATCTGGGCGATGACCTCATCGACGGTGCCCAGCTGAGCTTTCGGTCCGCCGATGACCCGGCCGCTGACGATGTTCCAAGCCGCCTTGACGGTAGCCAAAACCCTGAACAGCCAGCCCTGGTGAACGGTCGGTTGGCTGGAGTTGTGTACCAGGAACTGGCCGTCGCCAAACTCCACCTGGACAGCCGTCTGGACAATGTTGGGCCGAGCGAATGGGTTAGTCAGGTGGGAAAACACGCCAACCGCGGTCAGTAGAATGAGCAAGGCTGTGAGTGAGGTTTTGAGGTGGTGGTGGTTGTGGCGGTGGTGGCGGTGGTGGCGGTGGGCCGGGTGGTTTGTCAGGTGGTGTGCCAGGCGGTGCAGGCGACTGCCCAGCTGTCCGGGCCAGAGTTTGGTCAAATGACGAGGCCAAACCTGGTGCGGCACGATCAGCATGACCGCCATTGTACCTGATTTGGAGCGAGGTCTCGCCAGGGTACCCACCAGGCGTTGCAACCGGCCAGAGCTCAGATTACAATAGCTCAGTCAAGCCGAGTGATGATGATTCAGCGCTTCGGCCCGACAAGTACATTAACGATCCCCGGTAGCTCAACGGCAGAGCAGGAAGCTGTTAACTTCAAGGTTGCTGGTTCGAATCCAGCCCGGGGAGCCAGATGGGATGAGAGAGCAATAAATTGCCCTTTTGTACCGCAACATCGCTCTTTTCTTGATTTTCGAAAGTTCTGTTTTCAAAATCCTCTAAATTTTCCACTTTAGAACAATTTGTCTGACTTACTGCCTCAGACAGGATCTTAAAGGCTCGGGAGTACTCCCAGCTGAGTTTGCCCTCGTCTAAGATTAATTTTTT
>PFDK01000018.1:20673-24071 GCA_002772645.1 Candidatus Pacebacteria bacterium CG10_big_fil_rev_8_21_14_0_10_56_10
TGAAGACCAACCTTATTAGAGCGCGTTGTTCATCCAGCATTTCCTTCTTTTTGGCGGTCAGGTAGATTTGTTTGGCTCTTTGTGAGAGTTCGTAGAGGTTGATGCCCAAGTTCAAGTAACCAGTGCTGGCGGTGGAGTGGCGTTTAATGGTTTCGGTTAATTCGTCTTTCTCTTTTGAGTACTGCTTAAATTTGCGGTTATAAAACTCCTGGGTAATCTTTTCATCGAGTTTGTCATCGTATAACTTGTCCATTCTTCTGCTCACTGCCTCGTAGCGGGTTTCTAGTTCGCCCACAGTGCTGTTGTGATACTCGACTTCATCCCGGTGGCTTTCTTTGAGAGCTTTTTTGAGCCATTCTGTAACTTTCTTATTCTTGATCCTCAGGTTTTCAAAGCCGTTCAAAAGTTGTTCTTCGGTCCCCGGCTCCTTGACCCATGTTTTCTGGGGACATTTGTTGTAATGGTTGCAGTGGCCGTAGCGATGACCTCGGTGTAGTTCCCAAGTGATTAGTCCCTTGCAGGTGGTGCAGCGAATTAAGCCTTTAAACAAGTAACTGTGTTTCATATAAGTTGGTGTTGTTTTGCTTTTGAGTAACTTCTGAACTTTGTCGAATAATTCTTTACTGATTAACGGCTCCTGTTTGCCCTCGTAAATCTCATCATTCCATCTAATCTTACCCATATAAAAGGGATCGCGCAGCAGGGAGTGAGTTCTGCTGACTGCAAGCTTATTACCCTGAGGCGATCTCATGCCTTCTTTGTACATGGTGTTGGCCAACTTCTTGATGGAATAGTCACCGGAGGCATAAAGCTCAAACATCTTGATTACGAGCTTGGAAGCGCCTTCATCAATAATGTGGATTTTGTGGCCGGTTTCGCCTACAGTTTTATAGCCAAGCGGTGGTCTGGTCGGCAACCAGCCTTGGGCTAGTTTTTCCTTCTGTCCTTTCTTAACGTTCTCGGAGAGCAGACGGACATAATACTCGGCTGTCGCCACTTTGACCCGCCACATAAACCATTCATGGGAGCGTGAGGAGTTGTGGAGAATGCAGGCCTCTTTAGCGAGGTGAATTTGATGTTCCTCACTTTCGGTAATCCATAGGTCGATAGTTGGCACATCAGAGAAGTTCCTGGTCAAGCGGTCCGTGGTTTCGACAATGATGGCACAGATATTGTGCTTCCTGACATAGGTGATCATCTCCTCAAAAACCTTGCGCTGGCTTTTGCCTGCCGCAGACTCTGAAATAGCAAAGACTTTGGTTACATCCAGGCCTTGCTTATCGCCATATTCTCTGAGGAACTTCTCCTGCGCCGGTAAGGAGTAGCCGGTTTCTTCTTGTTCTTTGCTGGAGACTCTGCAGAAGATAACGCTTTTCATAAGTCTGGCTCTTTCAACACAACAACATATAGGTAACTCGAGGGAATAGCAAATTGAATAGGACTTTTCCATATATACTCGGCTATACGTGGAAAGAGGGTAAAAACTACCGACATTTTGCCGTTACTTTGCCGACACCTTTCCAGGCTATGACCCCCAAAATCCGGTGAAGTTTTAGTGAAGCGCCGGTGAACCATTTTCATCCAATTTCCATCCAACTTTTGTCCACCCTGTTTAGCCTGAAAATCCTCTAAACCCGCCCCATTTCTGCTCACCTTTTGCTCACATTGATTTTCAGCACTTCTCGTCTGGAAGAGTTCTAAAACCACCGAAGCCGCGCCGAAGCGCTGCTGAAGTGTTTCTACCCTCATCTTGCCCGAAGACTGCCTGTCCTTATGAGAAAAAGCTGACCAAGTTTTGACCAGGAATTGACCAAGCCCTCTTGCCTGATTTTCTGTCCAGTTTTTGTACAGCCTCTGTGTAGGTTTTAAGGTTAAGTTTTTTGTCATAGTCTCGCAGTTGTTGTTAAATTTTTTCGTTAAAAACTCCTTCTAGTTAGTTCGTCATCGATCCGTTGCTCACCGGCGTTTACTGGACCAAAGAGTTTAGCCTTGCGTTGCTCAAATTCTTCCATTTGTAGTTGACGATCAATGGAAAGGGAGGGGTGTGGAGCAAAAATGGTGATGATTTGCTGGTTAATGCGGTAGGTGTTATTGGAGTAAATCAATTTACCCTTCTTTACCTTCTTGTTTTTGCGAAACACAGTAATGAGTGGTGCGCCTTTGAAGCGGACCTTCTCCAGTGATAGGATTCGGCGACTGACGCTGGCTACACTATTTAGTCCTAGGATTTGTTTGAGTTTGCTCAGGGAGGGATAACACTCGCCTTTGTTGTTGATGAAGACTGCCAGTGCTGTGAGGGTTTGCCATTGTTGGGCATTAACGTGGGAAAATAAGAGATCGACATAGATCGGATCTCTCCAGATTTGAAGATATAAATTGCCGGTAGGTGGTTTTGTTCTTGGCGACATATATTTGTTATTGGTTATCAATGGGTCTTAAGGACCACTGCGTTTGGCTTCAATCTTCATAGCCGTTTCTGCAAACTGGACTAGGGTAGTGGCTACTTCCATAACTTCGGCCATGGTTAACTTAATTCCGTAATCCTGTTCTATGATCTGCTTTAGTTCTAAAAGTAATTTTTGGCTTACCATGGTTGTCTTTCCGCATACAGACGATTCTTAACGTCGCGCAATTGGTTAAAGAAAACCTGGGGAGAGATTTGGATTTGGTTGGAGAAAAATTGATCAGCTAATGCTTCCAGTTCTGGGGACCGGCGAAACACAAAGGTAGCTTTTCTGGGATTGGACCTGTCGATTTCCTCAATGGGAAATTTGAGAGAAAGTGTTGTGACCAAAGCAAGATCACTGGTTAAGTAATGGGAAGAGTTATATGGTGACTGCGACATAGGTATTCAAAAATTGAATTAACTATATTCAGCCTAGCTGGAGTCGTATATTTATCTCAATAAACTTTGTGGTGGTTTGTGTTTACTTTTGTGGACGAGTGGTAACTATTGAATCGTGTTAAACTATTAACATGTCAACATATCCAACCAAGCAGGATAAAGAACTAATTCAGGCCATTTCCGAACTTAAAGGAGAAAAGGAAGTCACTGGCTTCATTAGAGATTTATTAACTCCTGCGGAAATTGAGGAATTTTCCCGCCGGTTTCAGATTGCAAAGCTTCTGTGGACGACAACTCTTTCTTACGTTGATATTGCTCAAAAGATTGGCACTAGTACAACCACGGTTACCAGAGTTTCTCAGTGGCTTTATAAAGAACCATGGCATGGTTACTCAGCGATTCTCCAGAGGATTTACGGAGAATCTAAGAGGTAATAACATATTAACGTATTAACATGTTGACATTTATCAAATTTATTGTATACTAGCATTTACAAGTTAATAAAAAAGCGTTTGAGTGGAGTCACGATCCACGAGCTGAAGGCCAAAATGCC